>JAAFJU010000017.1 GCA_013298165.1 Synechococcales cyanobacterium bin31.maxbin.ball.101
GAAGGTGGTGAGGGCGATCGCGCTGAAATGCCAATAGACGACGGTGCGATCGCCGATCCAGTCTTGCATTTGGGGGTAGGTGGGGGTTTCGGGGCTGGGGAGGAGCCATTGCAGGAGTCCGTTTTTGTCGGCTTCGGCGGTTTCGATCGCACGGATGGTTTCGCCTTGACGGAGGTGGAGATCGACGGTGAACTCGTTGAAGTTGGGGAGTGTGCGGTGGAGTCGATCGCGTTGGGGTTGGCTTTTGGCTTGCGTGAGGATGCGATCGCGCAGTTCTCTGCCTTGGCGGAGGAGGGCAGTGAGGGTTTCGTCGGGGGTGCCGAGGGCGAAGTGGCAGCGGACGAGGCGTTGGAGGGTTTGGAGGCGTTCTTCAGGGTGGTCGGCGATCGTGAGGACTTTTTCAGAGGCTTCGTAGCAAGTGAGAGCTTCGCGCCATTTGGTTCTTGGGAATGTGCGATCGGCATATTTCCAATGGGCATCACCGAGCGATCGTTGGAGGATACCATGACCTAGAGCATGACTGTCGGCAGGGCAGTGGATTAAGCCGACGGTGAGGCTGGCGACTTGTCCGTCGTAGCCCCGTTGTCTAAGTTCGGGATATTTGAGATGTAAGTTCGCAAGGCGTTGATTAAAAATGAAGGGTAAAGCATAAGGCTTGCTGGAGCGAGAATTGGCAACAGCCACACTACGAGTAACCCAAGCTTGGTGAGAATCAGGCTTGAATTCTATCGCTTTATCACAGGAAACGAGTGCTTCCTCATAACGTCCTAAACCATTTAGTGAGTTTCCACGGTTATTCCAAGCTTTATGATAGTCAGATTTGAATTCAATTACTTTATCCAAGGATGTGATCGCCTTTTCGTTTCGTCCTAATAGAAGCATCGAAGTCCCACGGGCATACCAAGCTTCATATAAGTCGGGTTTGATTTCGAGAGCTTTATCGAAGGATGTGATTGCCTCTTCGTTTCGGCCTAAATCAGACAGCGAAACACCACGGGCATACCAAGCTTCATATAAGTCGGGTTTGATTTCGAGAGCTTTATCGAAGGATGTGATTGCCTCTTCGTTTCGGCCTAAATCAGACAGCGAAACACCACGGGCATACCAAGCTTTATATAAGTCGGATTTGATTTCGAGAGCTTCATCGAAGGACGTGATTGCCTCTTCGTTTCGGCCTAAATCAGACAGCGAAACACTACGACCATACCAAGCTTCATATAAGTCGGGTTTGATTTCGAGAGCTTTGTCGAAGGATGCGATCGACTCCTTATGTCGTCCTAATTCTTTCAGAAGAATTCCACAGTTAGACCAAGCCTTGTGGTTGTCGGGGTTGAGTTCGATCGCTTTTTCGTAAGACTCGATCGCCTCTTCTTTTCCTCCTACATCAGATAGCGAATTCCCACGGTTCAACCAAGCTTCCTGCTCATCGGGGTTGATTTTGATTGCCCTATCATAGTGAGCGATAGCTTCCTTGTGCCGGCCTGAATTATTTAGTAAATTACCATAATTAAACCAAGCCAGGTAATCATTAGGATTGAGTTTAATTGCTTCTTTGTATGAACCGATCGCCTCCTCATACCGCCCTAAAGCATCTAGTGAAATGCCACGGCTCACCCAAATAGCGTGGTCATCAGATTTAATCTCGATCGCTCTATCGAAAGATATGACAGCTTCCTCATATCGACCTAAAGCATTTAACGGAACTCCTCGACAATACCAAGCTGGGTATGCACTGGGATTAATTTCAATCGCTTGATTGAATGATGCGACCGCCTCTTCATGTCTACTTGATTCAGATAGAATAATACCAAGACTAGTGAATACTTCGTGGTCGCCAAGGTTGATTTCGATCATTTTTTTGTAAGAGGCGATCGATTCTTGGTGTCGGCCTAATTTAAATAGTAAATAGCCACGGTGATTCCAAACCTCAGGGTAGTTAACTTTAATCTGAATAGCTTTGTCATAGGACTCGACTGCCTCTTCGTATCGGCCTAATTCAGACAGAGCATCGCCACGTCCAGCATAAGCTTCATGGTCATGCGGGTTAATTTCGATCACCTTTTCCCAATCTTGACTCGCGCCCAACATATCCCCTTGTCTAGCCTTCTGCAGTCCAGAGTTAAACAATTTCTCTGCTAACTCGGCTTTCCAATCGATCAGACTTTTAACCACCCGATCGCCCCCTTCCGCCACCTCCATTGGCTGAACGATCGCCCTCGCCCCCCGTGTTGCCTTCTCCGTCAAAATCTGTTCCTTCAACGCCCAAGCATCCGCCGTACTCTCCACCTGCAACGCCCGATCAATAGAATCCAACGCCGCATCCAGATCTCCCACTTGGAACTGCGATCTCGCCATCGCCAGCCAAACATTCACCACAGCCATCGGGATTCCTCAACCGCTATATCGTCTTATTCCATTAATCACTATAAAATTCGCAGAATCCGCAAATTTTCTGTGAAGATAGATAAAGGAATTGAGGATGTTAGATTCGTTGGTCTCCGACCGACCTTTGGTCATCGCGGAGTTTTTCGATGGATTCGATCGAAGCATCGCTGATTCAATACGATCGCCCAATCTTAGCCGAGCCAAGCTTCAAGCGCTGCCAATCCACTAAAGTCCAAAAGATCCTCACTCAATTGTTCTAATTGCGTTAATGACAATGCTTCGACCTGCGATCGAACCGCTGGAGGCAGATCCCCACAACGCCGATTTAAGAGACGTAGGACCATCGCCCGCGCTTGCCCAAGTTTGCTACTGGCTTTAGTCGCCTCTTCCCAATCCAAAAATGCCTGTGGATAAGCCATTGTTACCTCTGGATTTAAAAATGCCTGTACTTCTTCCAGATCAATTCTAACTTTCCAAGCCGCAAATAGCCGCAAGATTCCATCCCGTCTTGGATGATCGATCGGCAAGCGATACAACTCCGCGATCGCCTCCGCCTGCGTCTCACCCCGACCCAAAATCCTCAACCACAAAGTATTTGGAATCTTCGGCAACTGATCGATCGCCACCAACATCGTCCGTTGCCCCGCACCCAGCGAATACAGTCCCGAAACACGGCGCGTCTTACGAGCTAGATAATCCTTCAACAGTGGCTTACTGAGATGAGAAGCCAACACCCACAGCATCGGTTGTTCCGCTTCTGGATAAGGACCATCTCCCCGTTTTCTGCGTTCATCCTCCTTGATCCACAACCGTTTCAGTTGGCAAGTATCCAGATCATCACGGGTGGGAGGATTGCTATAGGGTTCAATTAATGCTGGACTCTTAGCAATTTCGCGTAACAGTCCCAGATCATCGATCGCCGCCGTAATCGGCAAATTCGGCGTGAACAACACATCTACATATTTAGCTTCCCCAGGAATTTCGTATTGACGTTCTACCGCACCGATCGGTGTCAAAAAATCCTCCAAATATTGTTTCGCCAGTTGGTCAAAAGGATTTTGAGTCATCGTTGATCCGCTCGTTCAGATGACACAGCTTAATGCAGAAAATTTGGATTGGATCAACAATCTATTTTGCCGCATTCAGACTATCGATCGCGATCGCCCGGTCAAACGACTGCAACGTGATCGAATTTCTTTCGGGATTCGACGTCGTACAGGCTATGATATGGAGCCATCGTCCAACGAAATCTCTCGCACTCATGGCTGTCTTCCCGAAACTCAACACCTCCCATCAAAGTTTGACGATCGGTCATGGACATCATGCTGTTACTTTGAATAGCCGTGTCTTGCAATCGCCCCTGTCTGGCGTCACAGATTTGGTGTTTCGGCGGTTGGTGCGACGGTATGCGCCGGAGTCGATGATGTATACGGAAATGGTGCAGGCATCGAGTTTGCAGCATTTAAAGGAAACGCCGATCATTATGGAAATTGATCCTGATGAGCGGCCTATTAGTATTCAATTGTTTGACTGTCGGCCTGATTTTCTGGCGTCTGCGGCGGTGAAAGCTGTGGAACAGGGGGCAGATACGATCGATATCAATATGGGTTGCCCCGTGAACAAAATTACGAAAAATGGGGGTGGATCTTCTTTACTCCGACAGCCCGAGTTGGCGGCGCAGATTGTTCGGGACGTGGTGAATGCTGTTGATGTTCCTGTTACTGTTAAGACTCGTATTGGTTGGGATGAGGGTGAAATTAATATTTTAGAATTTTCAAAACAGTTGCAGGATGCGGGGGCGGCGATGATTACTGTTCATGCCAGGACCCGCGCTCAGGCGTATAATGGGCCTGCGGATTGGGATTGGATTCGTAGAGTTAAGGATCAGTTGGAGATTCCGGTGATTGCGAATGGGGATATTGATTCGGTGGAGTCTGCTGTGCGGTGTTTAGAATTGACGGGGGCGGATGGGGTGATGTGTTCGCGGGGGACGCTGGGCTATCCTTTTTTAGTGGGAGAGGTGGATTACTATTTGAAACATGGGGTTGAAAAAGTAAAGCCGACGATCGCCCAAATTCTTCAATGTGCATCAGAACATTTAGAAATGCTGGCGGCTTACAAAGGCGATCGAGGGATTTATCAATCCCGCAAACATATGACTTGGTATTGCAAGGGTTTTCCCGGTGCTCACGAACTTCGATCGCAATTGAGCCAAATTCGATCGGTTCAGGAAGGTCAAGATTTACTGAAAGGTGCGATCGAAACGCTGACAATTGCTTGATTTGACCATTTACCCTATAATATTGAACCTAATTCTTTCCGACAGGCATCATGCAATTCATCGACCAGGCTGAAATCGAAGTCATCGCAGGCAACGGCGGCGATGGCATGGTGTCCTTTCGCCGCGAAAAATATGTTCCCGCAGGCGGACCCAATGGTGGTAATGGCGGCTGGGGCGGTGATGTCATCCTCAAAGCCAACCCCAACCTCCAAACCCTCCTCGATTTTCGTTACCAGCGCATTATTAAAGGTGAAGATGGTACCAAAGGCGGGATCAAAGACATGACCGGGCCATCCGGCGACGATCGCACCATTGAAGTCCCCTGCGGCACGATGATTTTCGACGCGGATACGGGAGAGCTGATCGGCGACCTGACGGAGCCAGATGAAACGCTCCTCGTCGTCAAAGGCGGCAAAGGCGGACTGGGGAATGCCGCCTTCCTGACCAATAGCAATCGAGCGCCCGAACGATCGCAGCCTGGACAAGAAGGCGAACAGCGAAAACTCCGCCTCGAACTCAAGCTCCTCGCCGAAGTCGGCATCATCGGACTTCCCAATGCAGGCAAGTCTACCCTCATCTCTGCCCTCTCCTCCGCAAGACCCAAAGTCGCCGACTACCCCTTCACTACCCTCGTCCCCAACCTCGGCGTCGTCCGTAAACCTTCCGGTGACGGCACGGTCTTCGCGGACATCCCCGGACTCGTGGAAGGCGCACACATGGGCATCGGACTGGGCCATGACTTCCTGCGTCACGTCGAACGTACTCGCGTCCTGCTGCACCTTGTAGACATCACCAGCGAAGACCCGATCGCCGCCTACATCACCATCCAAAACGAACTCAAAGCCTATCGTCCCGAACTCGCCGAACGTCCTCAAATCGTGGCGTTCAACAAGCTCGATGCCCTGGATCCCGAAGATCCGCTGATCGCGGAACTCACGGCTCAACTCGAAGCCGAAAGCAATAGCTCAATTTTCCTGATTTCGGGCGTCAGTCGGCAGGGATTGGATAAACTGATGAAAAAGGTATGGGCTGTACTGGACTTTGACAATGAAAATGCGTTAGATGACTATGGGATTCCCTTGAACCACGAGCGAGCTACCCGAGTCAGCGCTTAAATTCAGATTGTTCTGTATTCACGAATGCTATGAAACCTAATCTTCGTCCTGTTTCAATTTACAATTTTACAGCGTTGTTGGTGTTGTATGTCATTGTGAGTGCGATCGTTCATCTGACCAGTAGCAATAGTAATTCAAACTTTTTATCCTACGTATTCCTCATCGCTCCCATCCAACTCATCTTTTGTGTTGTCTTTGTGATCGCCTGTATCTCTACCTCACCGAATAAAGGCAGCGTCTACTATTCACCCAAAGCCCTAGGCGCAGTCTTCATTGCCCAAGCAGGGGTCCTGCTGATGGCCCCCGCTGACTGCGTTACCGTCTCGAAAATAGGTCAGGTCTGTACTTCGATGATCGCTACGATCGTCAAGGTCAAGCCCCCTGCTTTTATAAGATTAGACTACGTTTTTTATGCGTTCATCGTGGCCTATTTGGTTGCCATGATTGCCTTCTTTAAAGACGCTCAAATTCGTAAATCTGCAGTGTGATTACGGTTGAGCAATCTTCGATCGGCCTAGGGATTCGTCTTTGGGCTTGTTTTTGTCGTTTTTATCTAGGGATGGGGCGCTGACGGCGGCGGTTTGTTGATTGAAGGTTTGGTAGCTGAGCTTTGAGATTTGTTGAATTAGTAAATCCGCCCGCTCGTCATCACGGGGACGTTTCACTAAGACTGCCGCCACATAGCGCCGTCCTGATGCCGTATCCACTAAGCCGACATCTGCCAGTAATGTGCCGATCGTCCCGGTTTTGTGGGCGATCGTGGCCCCTTCACCTAAGCCTTTTGGCAGCAGACTATTGTTCTCAACGCGGCGCATAATATCCAGGACCCGATCGCGAGATTTAATCGACATCAGCTTGCCCCGACTCAACTGGCTCAGCATCGTCGCCATATCCTTCGCACTCGTCGTATTCGTTCCTTGCAGATCCGGCAACGCATTCCGCACCATCGTCCCCGTCAATCCCCAGGACTGAAAGCGTTGATTGAGTGCATCGGGTCCACCGAGCAAATCTATCACCATATTGGTCGCGGTGTTATCGCTGACGGTGATCATATCTGTGACGGTTTTGATCGCGGTAAACTTACTGCCGACGGGCTGGTACTGCATTTCTCCAGCTTCTGTTGCGATCAGATCTTTGCGCATGGCGATCGGCTGATCCAACTGAATCTTGCCCTGGTCTACATCCTGAAAGAAGGCAATGAGTAGGGGCAGTTTAATTGTGCTGGCCGCAGGCATCACTTCTGACATGCCCATATCGACGTAGGCGTGACTATCCAAGTCGATTAGTAAGACGCTGGGAGAGAGTTTTGCGTTTTGGGCGATGAGGGTTTGGATTTGGGCTTTGAGGGGGGCGAGTTCTTGACCAAAAACGAGGGCGGCTTGTTCTTCGGGGGCGGGGGAAGCTTCAACGGTGGAATTGGCACCCGCTGTCAAGCGCGTCGTGGGATCCCACATGGACAGGACCGTTCCCGAGATCACGCCTAGGCCAACGCCGAGGATGAGTAACCGAAAGGCATACAGCAGCATGGCCTGGGGACGGTTGCGGGGTCGGGGGAGGTTGATGGGGTTGTCGGGGGGAGAGAAGAGGGCGTGCTTTCGCGGGGCGCGGTCTTGGCGCTTGGAGCGGAGTTCTTCGAGTTTCGATCGCTGGGGTTTGCGGGGGAATTCGACGACTTGGGTGGGGGGACGTGAGGGAGCGGGCGGGGCAGGGCGCTTTTTGCCGAGCTTGGGGAGGAAGCCGAGGAAGTTGGGTTTTGCTTCGGTGCGGGCGGCGCGGCGCGATCGGCGATCGAGGCGGGTGACACGGGGATCAGGTTTTGCCATGGGTCTAGGTCCACTTTTTGGGGTGGGATCGGGCTTAGGTTGCCCCTTGGGCCGCCCTTGTGCTGCGCGGCGGCGTCCTAAAGGAAACTGAGATGAATCACCCGATTTTTTCATGGTCATACCCGTATTGAACTGCCCTGAGTGTAAGCGTCGATCTTAAAAAGCTCTTTTAATAAAGCATGGCTTTGGTTAAAAGGAATTCTATCTTAAAGGACTTTTTCGCGACGGGTTATTTTTCGAGTTCAGGGTTTTGCATCGATGGACACTTGACTGTACAAAAGATCTGATGGTCATGGGCATTTATCTTGTTTTGGGCAAAATCTCAGTAGGTTCACCTTTGACAAGTGGCTCTGGCACTTGCCCGATCGCCCACTTAGCCTGTCGCAAAATCCCCAGCAGCATGGTCATCTCGTGATGGCTGGGCACGGCCCGATCGAGCAACAACCGAAACTTGTTCATCCGACTTTCGGCGGTGTGGTCGTGGAGGTAGCCGATCGTCAGCAAGAGTTCTTCAAGCCCTGTATAAAATGCGTTTGTCAACTGAAACGGGGCAGGGTCGATCGCGGCTTCGGTGTCCAATCGAGGGGCCGCTTCAAGCTGTTGAGAGAGTTCGTAACAGCAAATGCCGACGGCTTGGGCGAGGTTGAGTGAGGGATAGTCAGGACTGGACGGGATGGTGATACAGCGCTGAGCGTACTTCAGTTCTGCATTGCTCAAGCCGTGATCTTCGGGGCCAAAGACGATCGCACTTTGAATTTGGTTGGAATCCGGATTAGCCCCCCAATTCTGGGGGTTCTGAGTGTTTTGAGGAACATCTGGCGACAGGAGCCAGGGCGTGACCGATCGCAGTGATTCTGCTTGTACGTCTTCGCGGCCTACGGTGGCGGCTATGCGATGACAGCCTATTAGCGCTGAGGGGAGGTCTGGGACGACGATCGCGGTTTCTAAAAGCGATTTTGCATGAACGGCCATATGCATCGCTTCGTCGGAGAGCCGATCGCATTGCGGGTTGACTAGCACGAGTCGATCGAGACCAAAGTTCTTCATTACGCGCGCGATACTCCCTAGGTTTCGCGCTCCCGCAGGATCCACCAGCACAATTCGCACAGCCTCTAATCCCACAATTCCCGCCCCGTGACTCTTTGTTCTCCGATCGAGTTTATTGCATAATCTGGCTCAACATGAAAAGCGATCACAGAACTCATCCAGTCTGCGTAGGATGTTGTCTGGACAGAATAGCCAGATTACGGTAGGTCGATTATGATTAGAGCGTGAATGCAGCGGTGAACTGTTTATGCAATCTGTTTATCGAGTTAATGCGAGTGAGTTGGACGATCGCTTTTTGGATAGTCTTAAGGTATTGTTTGGCGATCGGCAAATTGAAATTGTGGTGTCGTCGATTGACGAAACAGACTATTTGCTTGGGAACGAAGCGAATCGATCGCATCTCTTACGGGCGGTTCAGAATGTGGAGGAGCGCAAAAATTTGGTAGAAGTCAACCTTGAAGATTGGCTATGAAGCGAAAACTGGCGTTTGAGGGTGAGGCATTCGATACCCTTGAAATATGATTTGAGTGGTTCATGGTCTCGCCGAATTAATGATGAGCATCGTCTGGTCTATCGGGTGACTGATTCAGAGATTGTGATTGTGTCTTGCCGATACCATTACGACGAGTAGGGCTTTCTCCAGAAAACTTGCGATCGGGCTGGGGTTATGCCTCGATCGGGGAAATGTATTATGATTTGTCTGGAGAGTCTGACGAGGGGTTGGACTTGCGATCGGCATTTAGCATTTTTGGAGACTAGCCCGCTTTGATCGGGTGCTAGTTGGGAGTCATGTAGGGCGAGGCATCGCAGAATTTTATCTGATGAGCTATATTTAAATCAGTGATAGTCCTGAGGATAGGCTCAATGCTGGGAAAGCGATCGTTGCAGTTGTTGCTAGTTTTTTGTCTAGTATTTGGGCTGGTGGTGGGATCGGTGGGGTCGATCGGTGCCCAGACGCCTGAACCGAATTCGCGGGCGGCGGTGGAAGTGGAGATTAAGAAGTATGCGGCGCGGCGTGTCGAGAATGACTTGCCGATGGATACCTCTACCGCGATGAAGGTATTTGAGAAGAATGTGGCAAATCTTACGCAGCAGGATGTGGCGACGATTTATGAGGAAGAGTTCGTTAAGCTGAAGAAGGTCAAGGATGAGGACTTTTGGGAGCAGGTAAAGCCGAAGGCGGGGTGGATTGTTGCGGCGATGATTACGGTGTTTGCGTTGTTTCAAGGGAAGCTGAAGGCGTGGGTCGAGAACATTGTTGGGGCGATCGAAAAAGGGATTTATCAGCGGTTGTCGGGGACGAAGTTCTTTCGGAATGTGGCGTTGAGGAAATATCGATCGGCATTGGTGGAGAAGCATCAGTCGTTGAAGATTCCGTTTCGTCCTAATCGTCCGTTGGACTTGGCGGGGATTTATGTGCCGTTGAAGGTGGCAGGGAACCGGACGGAGCCTTCTGTGGAGGCGTTACAGGTGATTCGGGATTGCCGGAAGTTGATGGTGAAGGGGCAGCCGGGATCGGGGAAGACGATCTTGCTGAAGTATTTGGCGTTGAATTATGGGTTGGGGGAGTTGCGACTGAAGGATGACCCGATCGTGATTCTGTTGGAGTTACATCGGTTGAGTGGTGGGGTTGAGGTGTTGCCTGCGTTGGTGGATGCGTTGGAGCGGGATGATTTTCCCAATGGGACGAAGTTTCTGGAACAGGCGTTGGATGCGGGGCGGGTGGTGTTATTGCTGGATGGGCTGGATGAGGTGAATACCAGCGATCGTCCATCGGTGGTGAAGCGGATTAAGGATTTTTTCGATCGCTATGGCAAGTGTGGGGTGGTGATTACCTGTCGATCGCAGGTGTATCAAAATGAGTTCGTTCATTTGGTCGATCAGACGTGGGAGGTGGTAGAGTTTACGGATGCGCAGATTCAACAGTTTTTGCGGTCTTGGAAGGCGGAGATGCCTCCAGAGAAGTCGGTACAGCAGTTATTGCAATCGCTGCGCAATCGGCCTCGGATTAAGGAGTTGGCGCGGAATCCGTTGCTGTTGACGATTATTGCCTATTTGTATTGTGATGCGCGGTTTGAATTGCCGCATTCACGATCGGAGTTTTATAAAGAATCTACTCGCATTTTATTGAGTGCTTGGGATCGAGAGAGAGAGACTGAAACACCGAATCGGTATAAGGAATTGACGAAGCGATCGGTGTTGCAGCATTTAGCGTTGTTTGCTCAGGATGGGACGGGCGATCGGAAGACGCTGAGTCGTCAAGATGTGATGGCGCAGGTGAAGGCGGTGTTGCTGGGATTGAATTTCGATGCAGATCGGGATGTGGAGCCGATTCTCAATGAGTTGGTGGAGCGGAGTGGATTGCTATTAGAGATTGATCGTGGGGCGCGGTATCAGTTTAGTCATTTGACGTTGCAGGAGTTTTTTGCGGCGGGGGCACTTGCCGATCGATCGACTGATCTGATTCAACGAGTTGAGAGTGATCCTGATGCTTGGCGTGAGGTGGTGAAACTTTGGTGTGGTTTGGCAAATGATTCGACAGCGGTGATTCGGCAGATTTATATCAGTCAGCCTGTGATGGCGTTTGAATGTTTGGCGGATGCTCAGAATGTGGATGCGGCCTTGGCGGATGAGATTATCGATCGGTTTCAACAACAGATTGGACAAACAGGGCAAGATCCATCAGTGGGTCTTGCATTCGCAGCGGTTGCAGCCGATCTGAGACCACGAGGACGGCAGGTATTTCAGTTCTTAGCAGATGCGTTGGAGCAGCCTGGTGATGAGGCTAGTCAGATGACGATTATGACTGGATTGTCTCTGACGAATCTTCCTCAAGCGGCAAAAGCATTGTGCCAGAATTATTGTGAAATCAGTACGCTACATCGTAGTGCAATTACCCGTATGGGAGATGTCGCAGTTCCTGAATTATCAAAATTAATTGAGGTTGGAGGCTCTATTTCAATTAATGCACTGAACGATTTAATAAGTATTAGGACTCCTGATGCGGTTCAGATGATGGTCCCGTTGCTGTGGCATAAGCATCCTGATATTGCAGGGAGGACAGCGTGGTATTTAGCGGATTTTTTACGTGATTTAGATATGGAAGCGGCATTCCATGAAATCAAGTTAACATCGGAACAAAAGGGTTCCCCTGAATGGAGTTGGGTTTGGGAGCCATTTTCAGTACCTAAAGATTCCTCATTGCCAGAAATCGCATCTAAAATAGCAGATATACTCTCAAGTTATCCATTGACTCATCGGCTTTTGGCTGTTCCAACCTTACGTTTCGTTGTACCAATTTGTGCATTCTCAAAAGAACTAACAGAGAATCTACCAAAAACATTATCTGATGAAGCTGAAGACTTATGCCGTTCAATAGGAAAGAATGATGATCCAGATCGTTCAGAGCAATCTAAGAAATTGTTAGAAGAGTTAGTGAAAGGTATACCTTCTGAGGCAATCAGTCGAAAATTATTGAGTTCTTATAATCCACAATTTCAGCTTCGTTTCTTAAACTGCCTAGTTACCGATCGTAAGGCAAAACAGAGAGATTGGCTAAATTTGCATCGGCGAGTAAAGTATGATTTTCAAAATGGTTGGCACTATCGATTAGTTTTGAGTGTTGCGGTGATGACTTCGATCGCGGCTTTAATCGAAATGTTTTATTTACCGTTTCAAGCACAGGAGCAATGGACGAGTTGGTTGGTTGCCGCACCCGCATTCATTGTGGTTATGAGCTGGCTATTCCTATGGCAGGGAATTGAGGCTCGGTTAGAATCTGACCTTTTTTGGAAGTTCGCTGTATTTGGTTCGATTAGATTCTGGCTTGAAGTTGTAAATTTACTAAAATATAAAACTGTTTGGGACATCGTAGAACCACTGGCTAATTTTATTCGTAATGGAATTAAGCCTTTTCTAAGTGCAGTCTCAGTTCTAGTTTTAGTACCAGATAACCCTGTCATCGCAGCGGAGCCTAATCCTGCCATCACAGAAGCGGTTAACGCAGAGATGAGGAGAGCGCCTAAAGCGCAGTCATTCCTCTCTCATGCTTTTCTGATGGGCATGACTATCTCGGTAGCCTTAGTCTCAGTTTCAAGCATGGGACTTTTGTGTTGGAAGTCTTCTCGATCAACTCCAGATTACAAACGATATTTTGCGATCTTTTCTTACCCACTTTTCTGCGCTTTCCCGATCGTCCTGATCTACAGTTCCCTAGCACTCCACAACTTCTTCCCTTGGCAAACCGTCGTCCTCATCTGGTTGACCATCATCACCGTCTGCACCCTCCTCTGGCAGCGCGGACAAAAGCTCGATAGAGCCGCTCGAAATCCCTTCCAAAAAATCCTTGCGGGGTATTACGAGATGCGATCCCCCTAGCCCCCTTGGGAAGGGGGGACATGAGAGGAAAAGAATGAAGAATTGAGAATGATGAACTGAGAGATCCGATATAATCCCATAACGTTCCTCCCCATCCTCAGAATGAACGATCGTACTTTTGAGCCGCTACCCGATCGATGGAAAGATATTCAAGCAGACCATCTCTATTCCTCTGCCGAACCTCGGCTCATTTCATTTAGCGAAACTCAAATTCAGTTAGGCAGTCTCTATGACTCACTGGGTAAGCATCTCAAGGCCATCAATAAAGGACTCGTCGCCGCCCAAGGCAGTATTGGACTGGTTCCCTCTGAAGTGCCTGACTACGATTTGAAATCTAAAATCCTGGGTAAAGGCGGCGATCGCCGATTTCACGGCAAAATAGAAGATGACATTCTCTATTTTCCTGGCAAAATGACCACTCATTAAAATGGAGTAACGGCTGTGACCACCACCTTAAAAGCGCATCCCATCTGGCAAAACGTCACCCAAACTGTTGCAGCGATCGATCCGAGTGCGATCGCTCATCATCATCTTCAAGCGTGTCAATCACAAATCAATGGTTACTGGGATGAAGACGACCAATTCCATGACACCATTCGCTTTACCCAAACGATCGTTCCGACACTCCTCAGCAGTTCACTAGGAATTACACCCGATCAGAGTGGCGATACACCTTGGCTAAATTTCAGATATGCGCTGATTGTTTCTGATACCACCGCTTCGATCGGTGAACTGAACTTGATCTTAAATGATAGTTTGGAAGTCATTGATGAAAATTGGCTCATTGATCTACATTCTCCCTATGTGTTGTCTGCCTAGCATCGTGTAGTGTTATCCAGATCAAAGTGACTCACCAAGCTCGTAGACCTAGGACAAACCGTCAGCCACGCAGAAGAAACCCTAGACATCGATCGTGCCTATCTAGAAATCCCCGCCCTCCAAAACCTAACCCTTGCGGAAACGCTTGTAAGTCGATCGCTGGAGACATTTCAGGAATTCGATGACCTACGGTCGGTCACAGACCATCGACGTAAACTCCAAGCTAATGCTTATAAGCCTCTTGGGGAAATTTATAATGCTATGAATGATGGTGAGGCGGCAATGCGATCGTTCCAGCAGAGTCGTGAGATTTATCAGGCGATCGATCTGATGGGAAAAGTGGAGGAAGTCGATCGTTTGATGGGATAGAGAAGATATAATTAGACAGAGCCAAAACACGATCGTCGTAAGCTATGACCACCATCGAAGCACAAACGCTGGTTAAATTTGTAAAGAATGCGGCAGGACAGACCACTGATGTCCTAGTCCCTCTAGCCGTCTGGGAAGCGCTACTCGAAAACTATGACTTAGAAAATCCTGACCCAGAATCGATCGCTGCCAGCCTTCACCGTGGATTAGAGGACATCAAAGCAGGTCGTACCAAACCTCTAGCAGAACTCTGGGCTAGCCTCGATGCAGAATGAACCCACACCCAATGAACCCACTCAGCCGTTGGCGAAGCCTCTCGAAGTGAGAACCGTCGAAATCGAAACAACCGATGAGTTCGATCGTCGAAGTAAAACCCTAACCAAAAAATACCGCAATCTTAAATCAGACTTGGAGCCGCTAACATTGGCGCTTCAATCCGGAGAAACACCTGGCGATATCCTAACAGGATTAGAAATCCTCGCCTTCAAAGTGAGGGTCACTAATAGCAATCTCTCTCGTGGAAAAAGTGGCGGCTATCGGGTCATCTACTACGTTGTCTTACCGACAAAAATTGTTCTTCTAACGATCTACGCTAAATCTGAACAAGAAAATATCTCAGCCAAGGAAATCGAACGAATTGTTGCCGCCTTTAATCGCCGCAATGATTTAACGATCGATGAGTGATTTGACTTTGAGATAATGCCCTACGCATCACCATAAACTTGTTGATACTCCAGAAGCGCTGACTTCAAAGTAGCCGACGGCAACGGCGGACGATCTAATATCAAAAGAAATTGATCACGATCGCGATCGGACAGCACCAAATCTGGTTGCTCAATCGACTCTTTCATCTGAAGAAACTCAATAAAATCTAACACCTCATTCTGACGATGAAGGGGAAGCGTTTTGATTTTACTGACCACCAGAAGTTCAGGACTCATGATTTCACCTACCCAAATCAATAGAATTCTACTTCTATCTTAACGGACAAACCGCCAGTCATGCAGAAGAAACCCGATCGCACCTATCCAGAAATCTCCGCCCGCTAAAATGATCTGAAAATTGTTTGTTTCTAGTCCGTAATGAAGTCCGACGATCGCCCATTTGTCTTTACTAGGAGCAAGGTTTAGCGCACAAAACTGTGTCAACCCTATGAAAAACAGGTATTCTGGAAGGCGATTGGACTCCATATTTTGCTTTCGGAATGACTTTATGACGATTCAACACCGCCTTCGCAGTCTTGTATTGAGTTCAGCGACGATCGCCTCTACCCTTGCTATCAGCGGCATGGCGATCGCTCAAGCTCCTGTCGAAACTCGCAAACCTGTCGAAGTTCCTGCCGTGAGTCGTCTACTTCCTGACAGTATCGTTGGACTGTTCCTGATCAATCCCGAACCCACACTCTGGCAAGATCTCACCAAATTCAAAACCTTCCCCCGCGATTTCACCACGCCCGGTTGGATGTTTTCTACGTTGGCTCCTGGGGTGAGTTACCACGGGGATATTGCCCCTTGGATCGGTGGACCCGTGGGCACTGTGTTGATGTTTAATGCCGACCAAACTGATAATATCTACGCCACGATCGCCCCCGTCCGTGATGTCAGTCAAATGCCTCGGTTCTTCGATCGGGTCAAACGCAGTCGCTTTGGTAAGCTCCCTACGACAAAGCTCTACAACGGCACCAGCATTCTGTTTTGGGAACCTGAAAAAGTACTTGATTATTCTGCTGAATTTGAATTAGAAGAATCTGAAGAAGTAACCCAAATAACATCAGAAACTGATCCAAATGAACAGAACGCAGGTCAAGCTGCAAAGAAAACAGGTGCAGCCGCAGGGAAAGCAGGTCAAGCTGTAAGAGGTTCTGCTACAAAAGCTGAAGCGGCAACTAGAGAAGCGGCAGATAGAGAAATGGCGAATAGAAAACCTTTGCCATTGCCCCCACTGGAAGCAAAACCCACGCCAAAACCTAAAAAAACGATCGAAGTGGGTGGGTTTGCTGCGGCCTATCTCAAAAGTGGATTTGTTGTCACCTCAGAAAGCCTCTCCGCTGTTCAGCAATTGATTGATGCCGAAGCAGGCAATGCGAGTCGTCTAGCGGATGTCCCTGGGTTTCAACGGATGCTGCAAGACGATCGCTACCCCAAATCTCTCATCTCCGGCTACGCCAACCTCGCCAACCTCTACAAAAGCAGCCGAATCAATACCCCAAAAGAATTTGGTGCGCTTAACGACTTTCCCCTATTCCAAGGCCAATCTCCTGAACAACTTGCCCAATTGATCAATCAAGGGTCTGATGGCATTGACGGCTTTGTTTGGGCACCGCCTGAAGGCATTCAAGCACAAGTGGGCGTTCATTTTAAAAGGCCGATCGCCCCAGTCTTCATGGCCTTCGTTAACAGCCCCAATACCCTCATTTCCCGCGTCCCTGCCGTTAACTACGGCATGAGCGGCAGCACCAACCTAGCATCCTTCTGGCGTGCCTTCACCACCGCCATGGAGAGTAACAAAACCACTAAAAATGGATTGAAAGGCTTCCGTGATTTTAGTCAAGGCACCTTTGGTATCGACGATCGGGACATCTTCCCTTGGATGGACAAAGAATACATTGGGTTTGCATTCCCCTCGCAAGGAAGTCCTTTAAAACTGATTGAACCCAAACTCGCGATCGGCTTTGGCGGCTTTTTCCAAACCAGCGATCGACCCGCCGCCACCACTGCCTTGAAAAAAGTTGAAACCGCGCTCACAAAACTAACGAACGGTGAAATCAAAGTCGTCACCCGCAAAATCGGCGATCAAAGTCTGACCAGTTGGGAATTTTCCGATCCGGGTGACGTACAAAAATCCGTAAAATCTCCTAAAGGCAAACCCGTAAAATCCAATCCCAGTAAACCCACTAGCATCTTTGCATACCAATGGACTAGCGACGATACCCTGGCCATTCTCAGTGGTGCAGACACCGCCAAAAACCTGCTTCCCAAACCCTGGCAACCCTTGGATCAAGCCATTCATTTCAAAGACGCGATCGCCCCACTGCCCAAAGAAAACATGGGTTATTTCTATTTCAATCCCCCCGTCGCGCTGGCCCTTGCCAATCAGTTTGGTCTGACCAAACTCTTGCAACCTACCGACACTCAAAACGATCCTGAATTGGATCTAGGCAATGCCATCAATAGTATTTTCAGCATCGCAGGCACCAGCGCACTCCAACCCAAACAACTCACCTCTGAAGGCTACGCAAAACTAGCAACGCGCCCCATTCCCAAACTCACGGCCCAGCAATTGATCGATCGCGCCAAACTCAAAGAAGATACCGACCCCGACTGGGCGATCGCCAACTACAGTCGAGCCTTGAGTCTGGACGAAAACAACGCCGATGCCTTCTACGGTCGTGCCACCGCGCAATTCCAAAACAACAATCCACTCGGTGCCATTGCCGACTACGATCGCACCCTTCAACTCGAACCCAAAAAAGTCCAAGCCTACCTCGATCGGGCCAAATCTAAAAACCAAACCTATGACTATCTCGGTGCCCTTTCTGATGCTAGTCAAGCGCTTGGATTAACCCAAGAGAAAGTCTTGAAATCGGATGCTTACTATTTGCGATCGGTTTCGCAATTCAATCAAAGCAATTACAGCAATGCCCTCGAAGATTTAGCTCAAGCGACCAATGCCTCGACTGACGCAAATCCAAATCGCAATGATTCACTCAATTTGAAATGTTTTATCGAAGCGCGTGCGACCAAGCCCGAAGCGTTAAAAACCTGCAATGAAGCGGCAGATGTGCAAGCTCTATTTGATGGCGATCCAGGTTTGACAAGGGCTGAAGCGATCGATCCACGGCTTCCAATGCCCGATCGTATGTTTCCCGCAGAACTCAGTGCCCACCTCTGTCTAGCCCGCGCCCAAGCCAAGGAACCCAAAGCCTTCCAAGACTGTGGCAAAGCCCTCACCCGCGATCCTGAGAACCCGATCGTCCATGAAGTGCAAGGTCTCGCTCGAATTGCCTCGGGCGATCGTAAAGGCGCTATCTTCTCCCTTGAAAAAGCCCTAAAACTCTATACTCAACTCGGCGATCGCACCGCCGTCGATCGTGTCCAAACCAAACTCACTGAAATCAAATAGTAGAGGCTGGCGTTCTTCGCCGATGAAGAAGCGTGGCCCGCAGTCTTCGCTATACTGAAACAAGTATCGCTCCATTGTTGAGGGCTATTTTATGACCATCACGATTGCCACTCCACCCACCTCAACCTTACAAATCCTTCTGGAAGCGTTGTCGGATGGGACGTTTATGGCTTGGGCTGTGGCGTTGCCGGACTGTCGCGTGGTGGCTGACTCGCGGGAAGGGGCGATCGAAGCTTTGGAGCGACGGTTGGAAGAGCGAATGGTCTCGATCGATGTTCTTGAGATTGAAATTCCAATCACACCTGCGAAACAGCCTCTCTGGAAATTTTCGGGTATTTTGAAAGATGATCCTATGTTTGCAGAATGGCACGATCGATTCTGGGCAGAAAAACAACGGATTGACGATGATGAAGAGATTTTGACGATCGAAGAAATGCTGAAGATGAGCTAAATTCCGATCGTCCTCTTCATTCTCTCAATTCAACATTCCTCATTCTCAATTCCTCCATTGGATGTTACTATGAGGCTACTTTTTTCGCGAGATAATGTTCATCAAGGGCACGGCGGAGCATCATGTTAATAACGGCTTGACGACTGATATTGAGTTCTTCTGCCATTTTGTCGAGTTCATTGAGCATGGGGTTCGGAAGACTGATGGGATGTGTGGAATGGGCTGACGTTCTGCGGGTCGTCATCACAAGCGGTACACCCACTCGCGTAGTGGTCGCATCAAAGTAGCGATCGATCACCTCTTCTCCCGCTGCGATTTTCTGTTCGAGTTCTTCAGTTGAGATATTGCTCATAGATTTCTCGCTCCCGCTTTGTGCTGTTCCAATAGGTGATTAACCAAACGTATTCCCCATCTGTATCATAACGAATTTCGTAGATGATGGACAGAAGCGTTTTTTCGAGATAACCGATCGCAATGAATTGTTCTGGCTCATCTCGTTTAATCTGTTCAACGTATTCTCCTGCCAAGACAGCGGAGATTTCTCCAAGAGAATAGCCTCTGGTTTCCTGAAGCAGTTGACTTTTATCATCATCCCAGTCAAATCGCATTATTTGGGTAATTGTCTCTTCGATCGACTCTCGATCGGTTCTTGGGTTTATAATCAGAATAAAGTGATGAGCATAGGGAGATGGATGGACGATGAGGAGTTTTTGAGGGATGAATTTTGAGGATATTGTTGAAGCCATTCAACTTGGGCGAGTTCTTCCCTCGCGTCATAGTCGCAAGGAAGCCGCAGATGATGATTTGGTTTTGGGTGAGATCTATGAGTCGGTCCTTGAGGGGGAACTGATTGAAGAATATCCCGATGCGTATTTGATGCCTGCGGGGTTAGTTTTAGGATTTAATACCGTAGGTGATCCAATTCACTCAGTCTGGGGTTACGATCAAGTGAGTCAGACTGCTCGACTGATTACGGTTTATCGTCCGAGTCCCGATCGTTGGATTAATTGGAGGCAAAGAAGATGATGGTAGAAAAGTTGGAAGCTTGGGCACAGGCACAAATTGACAATACCGCAGAGCCGGAAGTTCGCCCTGATATTGGGATTTCGGTGTTGCAGATGGTGGATGAATTGGAGCGATTGCAGGAATACATTAAGACGCTGGAGCTTCGATTAGAAGGTTTGGCCGTTCCTCGTTAAGACTCGATCGTCCTCCTCATTCTCTCAATTCAATATTCCTCATTCTTAATTCCTCATTCTTAATTCCTCAATAGGAAGCAGCAGCGTCTCTTCGATCGACTCTCGATCGTGACGGCTGACGAGTGCGATCGCTGTTGAGAAGTTGGACAAGGAGGAGATTTGCATCGTAGTATTGCTGGAGTTGTGATTTTTGGTCATCTGTAAACTGCCAATCGTGACCGATATTACGATCGGTAATTACTGTTTTGTGATGGGTGAGCCAATGAATTATCAAATGCTCTCAGCACATTGATCTTTATCGGAGTTGATTAATGCCGAAGAAAAAGAGTTTAGATGCTCGTCTTTACGATGCTCTAATAAATCAAAAAATAGAAGAAATCAGGGAATGTGTAGAGGATGGATTTGACCTCAATCAGGTGGTTCCCAAACTAAATCTCACTTCTTTTGAGTTTGCGACTCAGTTAGGATTTCGCCCTATTCTTAGACTACTGATTGATTTGGGTTTTCAACCTAGTTTTCAAGAGACAAATTTAGCTTTGATGTTCTCAGCATCATTCGGAGATCCAGATCTTACTCAGATCTTTCTCAACTTAGGCGGCGATGTAAATTACTCTCTCTTGGAGTACACCCTGCTGATTGCCACAATAGATAGGTCGTTCAACCCGTACGATCTACAAGTTTCAAAAATACTGATTGAATCAGGAGCCGATCTTGAAATACAGGGTAAATATTCCAATACTGCACTGACAACAGCAATTTTTAACAAAAAGAAGAAAATTATTAATCTGCTTTTAGAAAAAGGAGCTTCAGAAGAACAGTCTAATAGTGCTTATCTTCTGCAAGAATCCAAGAGTACAAATTGCAATTTAAAGAAAATAAATAAATTGTTAGAAAAGGGAGCAAATATTGATTTTCAAAATACCGAAGGTTATTCACCCATTCATTTGGCTTCAGGTTTTGGATCTAATAGTTTAGTTCAGTTGCTGATTAGTGCGAATGCAAATTTGAATATTCGATCAGAAAATGGTTTCATACCCATTATGACTGCTATTCAGCGCAAAAATTTAGATATTATTAAAATGCTGCTTGTTTCAGGTGCAGATACTAATTGTATCCTTAACGAATATCAGCACAATATAGTCGATTACGCTTATGATACATTAATTGACTCTGAAGTTAAGTATCAAATTTTACGAGTACTTAAAGAATGTCAGGCTCCAGCCCCATCATTGCCAAAATATAAAAAAATGTGGCTAAAGGTGTAATTTTTGTTTAACGTAAAGCGAAAGATGATCTGATTCGATCGCAGAAACCGCCGTCATCACGATCGCCCTCAGCCTCGATCCCACTGGAACCGCACCCACCCTGCTCAAACTCTGCTTTCAACTCCTCAAAGTCCTCCGCCACCACCACCGCCAATAACCAATCGCACCAGGGGAGACGGTTGCAACCCGATCGTCTCCCAATCTAATCCAAATACCGATGGTCTCCGACCGATCGAAGGTCATCGCACCTACACAACTGACTGCTCTAAAACAATCTGTCCCAAAGCCTTGAGAACTTGAGCAACAGCCCCTAACTCATGCTTTCGAGGGAACAGCGAAAACGATCGGGACGCATCATACTCACCTGTCACTCCTAATTTTAAAAAGACAAACTCGTCGCCATTCGTGACCATGCCATAGTTCGGATGCTGGCGATCGGGGTTTGCCGCCATGTACGCCAGGATTTGGGGGAAGGCGGCAGGGATGGAAATACTCGTTCGTTTAGATTCGACCGTTAAAATCCAAAGACGTTTTTGCAGCACCAAAACATCGATAAATCCTCGAATCGTTTCGATCGGATCTTCTAACTCAAGCGAAATGCCATAGGGAGACTTAACGTGAAATGGCGGATCTATGAACCCCAAGAGTTCGAGGAGCGGCGATGTGACCACCAAATTAATCGTACTTTCGAGGAGTAGCCCCTCAACTCGCTGATAGTCATAGCGTTGCTTGAGGCGATCGATCGATTGCTGCTCTTGAGAATTAAGCAACGGCAAATGGTCCGTCCACTCCCAAAAGAAATCATTGTTTTGGGTTTGCGAAATGCCAAGACGCTGTTGCAGGTCACTGAGATGATACATAATTTGAACCTCCCAGAATGACAATGACCCTACTTCTCAAGCTACGATCGAAGGCCATCGCACATCCTCAAAACCTGATTCAATGCCCCCAACAAAACCGACATTTCATGCTCACCATACATCGTCGTCTCATAGACCTGCCCGATCGTCGCCCAGCGATAAAACTTCCACCCCGCCCCATTCGTCACAATCCCAAACACCTCCACCTCCCGCCCCGCATCGCGATTATTCAGCCAACAAGCCTTCATCTCCACCAAACACTGCGCCAACCCCTTCTCAAAATCATCCTTCTTCGCCTCCACCGCACACAAATACGGCGACGCCAAATAGTCGCGATCGGGCGTAATCAAATAGTCCGCCTCCCCCACCAACCCCTCTGCCCCCAAAGGTGCCCCCTTCCAAGCCTTGAGCTGTTCAAACCCAAACAACGCCTCCGCCAAAATCGCATCAATAATCAACTCCCGCCCCCGCTCATTGCGCCGAGTATCAAACCGCTTCAACCGCTGCAACACCGCCTGAAACACCTCACTCCCCTCCACGATCGTCGGCTCCAGTTGCCACTCCAGCAGCTTCTCCACCTGCACCTCAACAAATGCCTCATCCAACGAGAACCCTGAGAAATTGCGCCGCTTCGATTTTTGACTTGTCATCTTATCCCCTGAGTTCTTGATCCGTTTGAACAGCGATTGTCTTTCGTTGATTATATAGAACGATCGGGGACTGGCGTTTTCAACCCAAAGTCCTTTTGAATCCGTATCAATATTTAATGCCTCACCGCCAACCTAAAAGTTATGATTCGAGAGAACCTCGATCGTCCCTTCCAAAGTTGATATGTTGAACACGCTTCTTGCCGACATGCCACCTCCGCCTGGTCTCACTACAAAATTTGATTACTGCTTTAAAGTGGTTAATCTCGATCGTTATCCCGATCATCTCTTCTTTGCTCGACTCGGTTCACAAAACCCGAATCTCGACGTTTTCTACCGACTCATTGAACCGAATACTTGCATCGATCCCGCTGGTTATCGTCCCATTATCACCATTACAGCCATCCCAAAAAATCAGATTCAGCCGAAGGATCTCAAACAGCCTACTCCAGAATCAGAATACCCTGCCTTTACCACCCTCCAAAACAAAGCACTCCAAGCCAAGCTCATCAAAGGTGAACCCCAAATCAAACCGCCTCTAATGGTTCCGATCCTTGATGAAAATGGGAAAATGGAGGACGTAATTGAAATCCAAACCCTCACCCCCGATCGCCTCCAACTCACCGTCACCCGATCGACCCACACCCTAAACTGGATCATCTTCCCCATTCTCGGCGTCATTTTGTTGGGCTATCTCCTTTGGAAACGCCGTCGCCAACCCACATGAATGCCCTTTTTTTCCTCATTGTGTGCCTGAGTTTTGTGAGTGCGATCGTCCATCCCTTCACCACCTACGCCCTCACCCTAAGCCTCTTCGGCATTCCCCATGTCCTGATCGAACTTCGCTACCTTCGCCACCGTTTCCAAAAAGTCTGGCACCCGTCGTTGGAACGATCGATCCTTCTGTTGCTCGCTTGCATTCTCATGGTTCGTACAATCATGTTGTTTGGAGTAATCACCCCAACGATCGCCCAACCATTAGAACTCATGTGCGGACTTGCCTTAATTCTGCTTGCCACACAGCATTTACTGAACGATCGTCACCCCAGCACCTTCATCGGCATTCTTCTCGCCGCGCTCCTCAGTTTCGGAATCCTTCAAGATCCCATCACCACGCTCATCCTCATTGCCATTCTCCATAACTTCACCCCGATCGGCTTCCTCCTCGATCGCAATACCGATCGCAGAAACCATCTCACCCTGCTATTCCTCATCCTCCCCCTCACCATTATCCTGATCCAAACCCATCTCCCCTCGCAAACCTCCCCGCACCTCAACGCCTTCATCCCACCGATTTGGCAATCGCTCCCGATCGCCTATCCCTTGTTCTCCGCCATCACCTACCTACAATGCCTCCACTACACCATCATTCTCAACCTGTTCCCAAAATGGACCCCTAAACCGATCGAACCCAAAGCCTTCTACATAATGCTCATCCTAATCACCCTCACCTTCTTCCTCTCCTTCCAAACCACCTTCCCCCTCACCCGTGCCCTCTATAGCATCCCCGCCGCTCTCCACGCCTGGATCGAAATTCCCATTCTCCTCCTACTCCTACAGCCGAACCATCAACACCCCGACCCCATAGGACGCCCCATTCGCCACGATCGACAGTAAAAAACACCGTCGCCAAGAACAGCCCAACACCGATCGATACATCACCGCCTCTGCCACCACCACCCCACTCTCCACTACGACCGACGCCCACCCAAACCCCAACGGCATCAACACCCCAAACAACCGCCAAGTGATCGGATGTGTCACACAAGTCACCCCCACCGCCGCCCACCCAAACCGCCACCGCTCCAAACGCCATCCCAACGCCAAGGCCACCAGTCCCTCGATCGCCACCGCCCACCCCAACGCCCTCAATTCCACCAGTCCAATATTCAAACGAAACCTGCCCGATCGATCGCCTTGAAGCTCTCTGAGTCCACCGCTCCTGAATGCTTGCAGTTTATCATCGGAATCCTGCATATCTTTTTGGGTATTAGAGATATGAAAGGTTCGTTCGGGCGTAGGTGAGGATTTTTATGAAAACGGTCAAGGTTGTGGGCTGGATGACTGGGTTGCTGTTGCTGGTGAGCGCTCCGATCGCCGCGATCGGCTTCTCCATGGAACCCACGATCGCCCAAGCTCAAACAACTGACCAAACCGCCATCGTAGCCGAAGCCACCCGCCTGTCGGATGAAGCCTTTAAGCAATATCAAATGAGTCGCTTTGAACCTGCGATCGTCCTATGGCAGCAAGCCCTACCCCTCTATCGCCGCATTGACGACAAAATCAGCGAGGGTCGTGTCCTGGGTGGAATTGGGTCGGCTTATAACGGTCTCAGTCAATATGATCAAGCCCTGGACTATCAGAATAAACGTTTGGCATTGGCCAAAGCCTCGGGCGATCGACGTGGCGAAGGTCGGGCGTTGGGGCATTTGGGTGAGATCTATGAGAACTTATCGGAATATGAAAAAGCCATTGATTATCAAAACCAAAGTCTAGCGATCGCCCTAGAACTCAACGATCGTCAAGCTGAACAAAAAGCATTGGGCAATCTAGGCATTAACTACTTCTCATTGGCACAATATCCAAAGGCCATGGAATATCAAAACAAAAGTCTTGCGATCGCCTTAGAACTTAAAGATCGAGTCGGTGAACTGAAAGCCTTAGGTCAACTGGGTCATAATTACTTTTCGATTAGTCAATACGAAAAAGCCATTGAATTCCAAGAAAGAAGTCTCGCGATCGCCCTGGAAATCAAGGACAGGCGCGGTGAAGGGAATGCTTTAGGCAACTTAGGTTTGAACTATTATGCATTGAATCAATATCCCAAAGCGATCGACTATTACCAGCGTCGCCTTGTGATTGCCTTAGAAATTAAAGATAAACGCGGTGAAGGCAATGCCCTGGGAAATTTGGGATTGGCGTACTATGCCAGTAATGAACCGCAGAAGGCGATCGAATATCATTTGCGGCGGATTGCAGTGTCCCGATCGATTAAAGATCTGCGCGGCGAAGGTCAGTCCTTGGGCTATTTGGGGAACACCTACTTCTCTTTGAGTGACTACGCCAAAGCGATCGAATATCAAGAACAAAGCTTGGAGATTGCGCGCAAAATTAAAAACAAACAAACAGAAGGAAAGTCTTTAGGCTATTTAGGGAACACCTACTTCTTTTTAGGTAACTACGCCAAAGCCGTCGAATACCAATCCAAGAGTTTAGATATTGCCCGTGAAATTAAAGATGGACGAGGTGAAAGTCAGTCTCTGGGTTACTTAGGACTGACCTACCATGCCATGGGAAACTATGCCAAAGCCATTGAATACCATCAACAGCGATTGCCGATCGCCCGTGCCATTAAAGACCGTCGCGGAGAAGCCAATACCTTCGCTAACCTCGGGTTGACCTATCATGCTCTGGGTCAGGAAAGCAAAGCATTGGAGGCTTATGAAAAGAGTTTGGTGATTACGCGTGAGATTAAATCGAAGCGTCGGGAAGGCAGTGTCCTGGGAAGCTTAGGTGTGACCTATGAAGCCATGGGGGACTATGAAAAAGCGATCGACTATCACGAACAAAGTTTGGCGATCGCCCGTGATTTGAAAGATAAGGAGGCAGAGGGAATTGCGCTGAATAATATGGGCGCGACCTTGGTGCTGCAAAAACAACCCGAATTGGCGATCGTCTTTTATAAGCAATCGGTGAATGTACGCGAAGGTATTCGTAAAAAGATTGACAAACTCGATCGAGATTTACAAGAATCCTATACCCAAACCGTTGCCAGTACCTATCGGACTCTCGCTGATTTACTTTTAACCCAAGGCCGTGTGCTAGAAGCGCAGCAGGTTTTGGAATTACTTAAAATCCAGGAATTACGCGACTATACACGCGATACCCGCACAGGCGGCGAAACTCAGGGCAGTCCCTTAAATCCGATCGAACAGCCGATTCCTGCTGCGGTGAATGATAAAATTACGATCGGCAGTCAATTAACGCAATGTGAAAAAAACAATTGCGCTCAACTGAATCAATTGGTTTCCGATCGTAAAAACTCGGCTCAAAAATTGGCTGCGCTAGTCGATCGGCTAAAAGATGTCCTCCGTCAGCAAGAACTGTCTGATCCTGCCCAATTGCAAAGCGATAATCTCACTGCCGCCGCCAAAAAGATCATTCTCGCCAACCCCAACAGCAAAACCGTCCTCGTCTATCCCCTCGTCCTAGAAGACAAGCTGTGGCTGGTGTGGGGAAGTCAAGCGGGAAAATCAGAGGTCATTTTCGATAAAAAAGAAGTCAAGGTCAGCCGCCAAAAGCTCTCCGAAACAGTCGGAAAACTGCAATCTCTCCTGAGCGATCGGTACAGTCATAATGCTCAAGATATTCAAGAATTACAAGCCACCAGCCAACAGCTCTACCAATGGCTGATTGAACCCCTGCGCGGTCAACTCAATCAAAATGGGGTCAAACAAATCGTCTTTTCCCTCGATCGGGCCACCCGCTATATTCCCATGGCATCCCTCCACGATGGCAAACAGTATTTAATCGAAAACTTTGCTATCTCCACCATCCTCACCGCCGACACGGATACTAAATCTAAGCTTTCTCCTCGCCTTCAAGACAATCCCATTCTGGGTTTAGGTCTCACCCAAGCGGTCTCTGGCTTTGACCCGCTCCCAGCAGTGAAAGGAGAACTGGACGGCATTATCCAAACGACGGGGCTGTATCCCGGCATTAAGCTTTTCGATCGGGACTTTACCGAAACATCACTCCGCAAAAATATGAATGCCCACCGCATTTTACATATTGCAACCCATGGGCAATTTGTTGCAGGAAATCCTGAAGATTCATTCCTGATGCTGGGGGACGGGAGCAAACTGAGCATTCCCAATATCAAAAGTATGACGGATCTTAAAAATACGCACCTCGTCGTCCTTTCGGCTTGTGAAACAGGCAAAGGAGGCGTCAATAAAGAGGGCATTGAAGTGGCTGGAATGGGCCATTACTTCCTGCTCGGTGGTGCCAAATCAGTGATGCCATCTCTCTGGCTCGTGAATGATCCAGCCACGAGTTTATTAATGCGAGAGTTCTATCGTCGGCTCTCCCTAGGCAGCACCAAAGCTGAAGCCCTGCGCCAAGTCCAGATTGATTTTATTGCTGGAAAGCTCACCCCCAAAGAGAATCCTGATGAGATAGCTTCTAATTTCAAACATCCCTACTATTGGGCACCGTTTATCTTAATTGGGAATAGCCAATAGACAAAGCTTATGCGATCGAACCTCTTTGCTTCTACGTTCGCGATCGTATTGGGTGTCATGAGTCCGATCGTCGGTGAAATTGATAATGTGATACGATCGTATTCCGCTTTCTGATTTGGATTATGACTAAAATTCGTGCTGACGAAGATTCGCCTTGGAAACTCCTTCTCCGCAAGTACTTTCGGGAAGCGATCGAATTCTTTTTCCCTACGATCGCCCATTTAATTGATTGGACGAAAGCGGTCGAATTCCTTGATACAGAGTTCCAAAAAATTACGCCCGATGCAGAAATTGGAAAACGCTTTGCAGACCAGCTTGTCAAAGTTCAACTTAAAAAGGGGAAAGCGCTAATTCTACTGATACACCTGGAAATCCAGGCAGTACCTGAGAAAAACTTCCCAGAGCGGATGTTCATCTATGCAATCCGTATCTTTGAACTCTTTCATCAACTCCCGGTGAGTTTAGCGATTTTGTGTGATGGGAAAAAGGATTGGCGACCCAGTGCCTACAGTTTGACCACACCCGGTAGCGCTCTCCAATTTGATTTCACAGCAGTGAAGTTATTGGACTATGAGACGCAGTGGAGCCAATTGGAGCAGAGCCGGAATCCTTTCGCAGTTGTGGTGATGAGCCATTTGAAAACCAGGGAAACCAAAGGCAGTGCGATTGATCGAAAAGCCTGGAAGCTCAGATTGGTGAAACGGTTGTACGAGTTGGGGTATAGCCGATCGGAAGTCTTGAACCTTTTTCGATTTGTCGATTGGGTTATGATATTACCAGAAGGTCTCAAGCGGACATTCTGGGACGAGTTAAAAACTTACGAGGAGGACCGTAAAATGCCGTACATCACCAGCGTTGAAGAAATTGGGTACGATCGTGGACTTGAGCAGGGCGAACGATCGCTAGCTTTACTTCTGTTGAATCATAAATTTGGACAGATACCCGATCGCACGATCGATCAAATTAAAGCCTTATCCATTCCCAAAATTGAATCCCTCAGTAAGGCATTACTCGATTTTAATGCGATCGAAGACCTGACGACTTGGCTTAAAACTCACTCAGGCTGACATATGTTCGTTCGCGAAGCATCGGGTTTCCCGAATCGCCCCAGAACTAGACCCCATTAGCTATCCACCAGAAGGAACTCCACCATGCGGTCGAACTTCTTTGCCTCTACGTTAACGATCGTCCCACGCCCCAAAGCCCGATCGAATTTATTCTTCACAACGGCATAAGGAAGGATCTCCGTTAGTGCAATCTTCCAGAACGGTAATCGCCCGTGCTTCTGAGGGATTCAGGACAATTTAAGAGTAAATCAGAGAATTTTGCATAAGTTATTCTCCGATCGAGCTATAGTGTCACTGTTCCTAATTATTGCTCCGGCAGGAAAAGCTCATGCGATCGAAGGTTGTTGCGTCAGGACTATCGATTGTGTTGGGGTTGGCGGGGGTGAGTGCGATTCTCCAGGGGAGAGCCTTCGCCAACGGGTTTCCTGAGGTGGCTGCAGCTCAGTCAGTAGAAGCACGAAAGGCAGAAGCACTACGATTATTGCAACAAGGGATACAGCAGTATCAGTCAAAGCAAACGGATGCAGCACTTCAGTCTATTTTGCAATCCCTGAGCATTTATCGTGAGATTAGAGATCGTAAATCTGAAGGGTTGGTATTGTTACTCTTAGGCACTTATGATAATAATCCTGCTCGTCAGGCTAAAAAATTTGAATATCTAGAGCAAGCATTGGTAATTGCTCGTGAACTCAAAGAACGAGAAAATGAAGGAATAATTTTAGCAATGTTGGGAGCGTCTTATTCATCCCTTGAAAATCGTGTTAAGGCGCTGGAATATTTGGAGCCAGCTTTAGTTATTGCCCGTGAACGTAAAGATCAAAAACTGGCACAGATAATCTTAGGATCGCTAGGTCTGGCTTATATATCTCTTCGGAATTATGATAGAGCCGTTGAATATCTAGAGTCAAGTTTAGTAATTGCCCGTGAACTCAAAGATGGAAATAGTGAGATGATGATATTGCCACAGCTAGGAACTGCCTACTCCTACATTGGTGACATGACTAATGCTATTAAATATCTAGAACCAGGTTTAAGTCTTGCGCGTGAGAAACAGGATAAATCTGGTGAAATTCTAGCCTTAATTGGTTTAGGAAATAGTAACTTATCTCTTGATAGATATGAAAAATCTATTGAATATTATCAACAAAGTTTGACAATCGCTCGTGTTGAAAAAAATCAACTTCTTGAATTACTAGCATTGGGTGGCTTGGGAGGTGCTTACGCTAATCTTGGCAATTATGACAAAGCGATCGAATTTCATGAGCAGAGTTTAACGATTGCTCGTGAATCCAAAAATCGACTTATGGAAGGATACGGACTCAATAATTTAGGAAGCCTCTACGCGACTCTCGGAGACTACCCAAGAGCTATTGATAATCAAAAGAAAGGTCTGGCGATCATGCAAGAAATTAAGAGTCGCCAGTCAGAAGGTATTGTCCTGTCTAGTCTAGGGAGTACTCACTATTCGACTGGCAACTATGATGAATCAATGAAATATTATCAGCAAAGTTTGGAGATTTCGCGTGAATTTAGAGATAAATCACTTGAGTTACGCTCTCTAGGAGGCATCGGAATTGCTTATTTCGGCTTAAAAAATTATACAAAAGGAATTGAATATCAAGAGCAGTCTTTAGTCGCTTCTCGTATAGCTAAAAGCACAACTGGCGAAGGATATGCGTTAGGGCATCTAGGTCAGAACAATCAAGGATTAGGAAACTATACTAAAGCGATCGATTACTATCGGCAGGGTCTAACCTTAGCAAAGGAAATCAACTATCCAGAAGGTCAACGACTTGCGCTAGATAGAATGGCATCTGCTTGGAAAGCACAGAAAAAGCCAGAACTCGCGATCACTTTCTATAAGCAGTCTGTCAATATCGCTGAATCCCTGCGCAAGAATGTTAGAAAACTGCCCAGAGAAGCGCAGGAGATCTATACCAGCTCAATTGCTAGCACCTATCGTGTTCTTGCAGATCTTCTGTTGACTCAGGGACGATCGCGGGAAGCTCAATCAATTTTAGAATTACTGAAAGTCCAGGAAGCTAGTGGCTACGAAAAAGCTCAGGAAACAAACTCATCGATCGTCCAACTCCCACTCCATCCCATAGAAACCCAAGCCCTCCAAGCTTTTGAAAAGACGATCGCATCCAAACAACCCCTCACCGCAGAAACCTTAAATCCGATCGAACAACCCCTTACCCAAAACCGCGATCGGATCACGCAAGACATGAACGCCATGCCGATCGCGATCGGTAATCCCCAAGCTGTTCTCAAGGCAAACCCCAACGCATTACTCATCCAAAATCTAGTCATCAATGATAAGCTCTGGGTTCTCTGGACGAATGCGAGTGGTAACACAAAAGCGATCGTCGTCCCCAACGTCAAGCAAACGCAACTCGACGAAACCGTCAAAACCTTCCGAAGCCAAATCGGAGATCCCAGAAGCAATCTAAATACCCTCAAAGCCACCAGCACCCAACTCTACAACTGGCTCATCCCCACCGAACTCCAAGCCGAACTCAAAAATAATCCTAAACAACAACTCCTCTTCTCCCTCGATCACGTCACCCGATACATCCCCGTTGCAGCGCTTTACGACGGAAACCAATACCTCGCCCAACGCTACACCCTGTCTAATTTAATCACCGTAGACATTGACGTGCGCGATCGGCTCTCCCCCGACGGCAGCGCACCCACCATCCTCGGACTCGGCACCACCCAAGCCTACCCAGGATTTTCTGAATTGCCCAACGTCAAAGCTGAACTCAAAGCGATCGTCAAAGACAACACAGACTTGGGAATCTATCCCGGCAAAATCCAACTTGACAATGCCTTCACCGCCAACAGCCTCAGCCAAAACCTCGATCCCTATCGTGTCCTCCACATCGCCACCCACGGCAGCTTCAACCCCAAAAGCATCACCGCTTCCTTCCTGCTTCTTGGGAATGGCGATCGCCTCCCGATTACGTCGATCGCCTCTCTAAAAAACCTGACCAACACCCACCTCGTCGTCCTCAGCGCCTGCGAAACCGGACTGAGCGGTGCAGGTCAAGACGGCACCGAAATCTCCGGCATCGGCGGCTACTTCCTCCGTCGCGGAGCCAAATCCGTCCTAGCCTCCCTCTGGTCTGTAAACGACGCCAGCACCGCCCTCCTCATGCAACAGTTTTATCAAAACCTCTCCCAATCCAAACTCACCAAAGCCCAATCCCTCCAAAAAGTCCAACAAGACTTCATCTCCGGCAAGTTCACCGCCAAGGAAGCTACAACGATCCGTGCCGTCAGACCTTACATTGAAGGTCAAGCCCCACCCGACTCCTTCGTTCACCCCTACTTCTGGGCACCCTTCACCCTCACCGGAAACCCGAACTGAAGGACGATCGTTCATCCATCAATACCGGGCTTCGACTCCGCTCAGCCCTCAATCTTCGTAGGATGAGCGGAGTCGTAGCTTGCGTCCGTAAGGACTAGCCTAAACCCAATTCAAAAACTCCCCCAAAAATCATGAAACGTCGCCACTTTCTCCAAGCTGCTAGCACCACTCTCGGTACTCTCGGACTGAGCCAACTCGACTTCCTCACCCAAGCCGATCGCACCCACCAAGTCCTCGCCCAGCCTGGATCTCGAAAACTTGCACTCCTTGTTGGAATCAATGGCTATACCATCAGTCCATTAAATGGATGTCTGACAGATATTGAAATGGAATATGAATTGTTGAGATATCGCTACGGATTTAATCCCGCAGATATTCTGATCCTCACCGACAACACCACCGCAAAACCCACTCGTAACAACATCCTCACCGCCTTTGAAGAACACCTAATCAAACAAGCTAAACCCGGTGACACCGTAATTTTCCATTACTCCGGTCATGGATCCCTCGTCTTTGACCCAGAACCCATTCCCACTTATGTGTCTAACGGCAAGGGCTTTAACGGAACCCTCGTCCCCATGGACGTTGACGCTAACAATCGCAACGACATCATGGGCAAGACCCTCTTCCTACTTAGCAGCCAAGTCAACACCGACAACTTCACCATGGTTCTCGATAGCTGTCACTCCGGTGGTGGTACAAGGGGCAATCATATTGTCCGATCGCTCCCACGCCTCAATAAAGCAGAACCCACTGCACAACCCAGTACAGCAGAACTGAATTACCAAGAACAACAGATGCGAAAATTGGGTCTAACCCGTGAAAAACTACTCCAACTTCGCACAAAAGGTATTGCTAAAGGCATCGCGATCGGAGCTGCTAAAGCCAACCAATATGCCGTCGATGCAAGCTTTGGTGACTTCTTCGCAGGTGCATTAACGTACCTATTTACGCGCTACCTCTGGCAACTTCCCGGCAAAGAAGACATCACCACCACCTTCGATCGTCTCGCCCTCATCACCCAAGAACTTGCCGCCACATCCGGCCAGACCCAAGAACCCATTAAAGACACCGCGATCGGCTCCCCCCTAGCCAATGCCCCCGTCTATAACCTAATCCCAACCCGCCCTAGCGCTGAAGGCGTCATCCGATCGACTAACAGTCCTAATCAAAAAGGACTCATTGAATTTTGGCTCGGGGGTGTCTCAGAAACCACTCTTAAAGGCTTTGCAGCAGGGAGCTTATTTACCTTAATTAATGACCAAGGTAAACCGATCGGAGAACTTGAACAAACTGCCCGAGCAGGTCTCGTCGGCTACGGTAAACTCAAATCTGGAAACCTGCCAAAACCCGGCACACTGCTCCGTGAAAAACTGCGTAACTTGCCCAGCGACATTACTCTGACGATCGGACTGCATGAAAGTCTAGGAGACGATCGTATAGCTTACGCAAACGCACTCAATGCGATTCCCCAAGTGTCCGCCATTCCGATTAATCAGCAGAGCGCCGTCAACTTTATCATCGGTCGCCTCACGGATGAAGCTAGAGAATCCGGTACAACAAAAAACATCATCATTAGCCAACCCAATGATTCGATCGGACTATTTACCGCAGGTTACAATCCGATCGATAGCAATTTATTTGGTCGATTAAATGAACCCGTTTCACAAGTCATCGATCGGCTACGTCCTAGACTCAAAATGTTTCTGGCCCGTGAATACTTGACTCGAATGGTGAATGGTAACGCCTCTGAACTCAAAGTAGACGTCCTATTCAAATCCCAAGGTCATACCCAAACCCTTTCGAACGGCGGTACTCGATCGACCGAATCATCGCGTCCACAACCCTACAAAATCAGTCCAAATCCTAAAACCCCAACCCGTCTCGATATCAGTCTTACCAACCAAGAAGACAATGTGATCTACACCAGCGCCATTCACATTGCACAGGATGGTGTCATGACCATTCTGCATCCTAGTGATTGGAACTCTCCCGAAGCAGCGGCGGCGATCAAGCCTCGCACCACCCAGGTCATTCCATTAGAAGTCATTCCGCCCGCTGGATACTCAGAAGTCCTTGTCATCACCAGTGCCTCACCCTTGCGCGATTCTCTCAAAGGTCTCCAGACGATCGCCCGAGGTCGTGGCATGACAGGTCGATCGGCGACGGGATATCTCTCCTTTGATACGGCGAGCCGCGCTGGGGATGAAGCCGAAGATAGCCCTATCAGCGTCACCCGAAACCTAGTCGCCGATCTCACCCGCGCCCTCGGTCCTGCTGGACAATCTAAAATCCGAGGACTAAACGCAAATCAATGTGCTATCTATTCTCAAATCATTCAGACGATCGACTAAACCCTTCAACCCATCCTAATCAAACATCACACGATACAATTCAAAGCATTCGTGTGATTTGCGCTGTTTGATCTTCGCGCCTGTTGATTGAATCGTTTTTTCCCAATCGCTAATCGATTCCAATCCCACCTCAGCCCCCAAATAGGTTTCTAAAATTGCCCAATTCTCAGCGCCCTCCGCCTCTGGATTCACCACATCAAAAATAAAACTGCCACCCGGTTTCAGTACCTTTTTCACCGCATTCAACACCTGTCCCCAATAGTCCAAATCCCCATAGCAACTCACCCCCGTCGCGATCGTCCAATCAAAGAAATCAAGCTCATAGGCATCTAATGCATCGGCACCGTTTTGCTTGACGCCCTTAAAGGTTTTTGAATTCAACTGCGGCGCACGGGAATTAATTAAATCCTTTGCGACCGTGCTGATCTCCTGACCATAGAAATGAGCATCCCACTCCCGCCAACAGGGAAACACTAAGAAACTCAGTCCACAGCCGAGATCGAGACAGCGATCGTTCTTCTTCGGCTTCATCAACTCCCAAAACGGAGAAGCCATCCGGTTTTGCAACTTTCCAGAGGCCCAATCTTGGAAGATGGACATGGATTCCACTTCTGGCGGTAGACTGACCGGATCACGGCGGTACTCGCGATCGAAGCGGGCGGCAACCTGGGATAGATTGTCACTGTAGGCGGTTAACTTAGGAATTTCCACAGGAAAAATGACGGGTAAATGAACTGACTCGGGCTTTGACGCTTGATCTCAGTCTACGCCCTCGGCTCTACTGTCCGCGCAATGCTTTACGAAAGTTGCGACGATAAGCCGAATTAATCACAAAACAAGCAGGCCAAAGAAGCGTCAGCAAAATCCGACCACTGGTAAAGTTGGTCTGCCGAAACCCTGACCAAAACTTAGAGCCAAAGTAAAAATAAATTCCCAATACAATCGGCGTTACAACAAATCTCAGCACGAGAAGAAGCATGGAATCCTCCAGGGGTCGTCAGTTTATATTAGTACTCCTAGTTTTATTCTAGCCTGTGGCAAAGTGGGTGGTGCGATCGATCGTTGGGAGTCTTAACAATCGATCGCATGAGGTTAATCTAGATGGCTAGCTTAAGTCCGCCGTTGGGTCATGGTGCAGAGAAAGTCATCCTATTCTAAATGAATTTGGGAGCTTGACGACTCATTGGAACTAAACCAAAATGAAAAGACCCTCGTCCATACCAACGAAATTCTAAATTACCTATGACACATTCTCTCCCACAGGATTTACGCAACAAATCTTTTCGAGGAAAGAACTGCGAAGGATGGGATTTTTCAGGCAGAGATATCAGCGGATGTGATTTTAGAAATGCTCGATTGGATGGTGCAAACTTTAGAAATGCTATTACAGGCCAGACAAGAAAAAAGAACTCCATTTATCTTTTGACTCTTGGGTTCTTTATGATTGTAGGTATCATAGGACGAGCCATCACTTACAGCAGTGGAAAAGCTGGAATCAATAATTTTTCCTTGGTAAATATGATATTGATTATATTACTTCTCATACTGCCATATTCGCTTTTAACTGAAGCCTCATTTCTGGGATTAATCATGGGTGTGTGGACAGCCGCAACGGTTTACATGGGGTGGCAGACGATAGAGGTGTTTGGGTATGCAGTTGCTCGTCTTTCCTATGGCTTAATATTTTATGCCATACTCAACCTCTTCCTCACTGGCATATTCTTGTATATCACTCTCGGCATAGCGCGGGGCATACAGCAGATTTTTCAGGATGTCACTGGAACAAATTTTCAAGGGACGGATCTTCAAGGTCTAAATTTTGAGAATGCCACACTTTGCAATTGCAACCTTGATAGTAGGAAGAAGAAAAATTTCAACTGGAGCTACAGATTTCATGACGACACCAAGATCCAACGAGCTAATTTAAGTCATGCCAATCTGAGTCGATCGACGCTGCTCGATCTAGACCTAAGTTTTACAAATCTCACATATGTTAACGCTGAGGGAACCCATTTTCATCGAACCAACCTTACCGGAGCCTGTATTCGTGACTGGAGTATCAATAGTGAGACCCAATTCGATCGGGTCATCTGCGACTACATTTACCTCAGTGCTTATCGAACGCCAGCCTATCGAGTCCCGGCATCTGGGACATTCAAACCTGGGGAATTTGAAGCATTCGTCCGCAAACAAACACAACTGGAGTAAGTAATTTCAGGATTGCTCACACCTCAAACGATCGTCCCTAAAAACCAAGCCACCGCCGCCCCATGACCATCTCTTAAACACCGATCGATTGTCCCTCCCAATGCCTCCACCGTAATCCCCGGCATCACCGCAGAAACCGCTACTTGCACATACTGTTTGCTCTCTAAACAAAACATTAATACTCGTCTACCCTGAACATCCACCACCCAATACTCAGGAATTCCCATAGCCGCATAGATTTGTTTCATTTCATGCAGATCACTCGCCAGCGTTGTATCTGCAATTTCGCCTACCAAACTGGGCACAGGCCAGCGATCGAGATCAATCCGTCTTGTCTCACCCTCTTTCCAAACAGGATGCTCATCACCAAGATACAAAATCATATCCGGTGCCGCCGCTTGTAACCCTGTTTTCTCAAGCAGTCCACCACTCATGGAATAGGTCTTTTGTTGTGGATCATGGGATAACCAGAAGGTGAGTAAAAGCATAATGAACAAGTCTTTGACCTGTGCATGAACAAACCCTTCCCAACCCATATCTCTCACCCATAAACAATCTCGATCGAAAAACCATTGCAGTTGCTTATCGCCCACGGCATCCCGATCGTCTCGCCACTGTTCATACTCAGCCCAAGTCATCGCTTGCTTGGTCATGAGTGGCAAGCTGTTGTCAGTTTGGATTCGTTCGATCGCGATTGTCATGCGCTAGTACCTCTAAGTTTCCAAGGCTTCGTAGGCTTCCACAATGCGTTGCACCAAGGCATGACGGACCACGTCCGATCGGTTGAAATAACAAAACGCAATGCCATCCACCGCACCCAAGATCCGTTCTGCTGTGGCTAATCCAGACATTTGACTTGGGAGTAAATCGGTTTGGGTTAAATCCCCGGTCACTACCATTTTGGATTTAAATCCAATGCGGGTGAGTAACATTTTCATTTGTGCAGGCGTTGTGTTTTGTGCTTCATCGACAATCACAAAGGCGTTGTTTAAAGTGCGTCCCCGCATGTAGGCGATCGGAGCCACTTCAATGATTTGGCGCTCCATTAAACTTGTGATTTTTTCGGGTTCGATAAAGTCATGTAGCGCATCATAAAGTGGACGCAAATAGGGATCGATTTTCTGCTGCAAATCCCCAGGGAGAAACCCGAGCTTTTCCCCCGCTTCTACGGCTGGGCGCGTTAAGATGATTCGCTCATACTCGTTATTGAGTAAGGCTTGGACGGCGAGGACGGCGGCGAGGTAGGTTTTTCCGGTTCCCGCTGGGCCGATGCCAAAGGTGAGATCATATTTGCGAATGGTCTGGACGTATTGTCGCTGTCGGAAGGTTTTGGCCCGAATCATTTCGCCTTTGCGGTTCTTGCCGAGGGCGTCGGATTGCATGGCTTGTAGGGAGCTTTCCTGCCGGGAATCCAGGGCATGGGCTGCCGTCTCTAGATCCACATCGGTGATCACTTTGCCGACGCTCCAGTAGGGTTCGAGGGATTTTAAAATGCGGTTGGCGCGGCTGACTTGATTATGACTGCCTGAAATGAGGAGGTCTTGACCGCGCATGACGAGCTTGGCACCCGTCATGTGGGTTAGCTTTCGGAGGTTGACCTCGCGCTCTCCAGCCAGGGCGATCGCACTATCGATCGTGGGCAACTCTAACGTCAGGTTTTCGGGCATTGAGTTTCAAGTAGGTGAACTCTTTTATGGTACCGCGTGAATCGAAAGGCTGGCTGTACTCTGGATACAAAAAATATCTCCTAAAAAACATCCCCTACAAAAAACGCTCTGCACGATCGCAGAGCGTTTTGGATCAAGTAAAGAAGGTTCCAAGGCTCATTGCTTGGGTTGGGGACGGGCGGGCTTGGGTCTTTCCGATGAGTCGGATCTAGAGGAGCTTGGACGTACTCTAGGGGTATCCTCATGAATTTCGACTGAAACAACGTGACCAGAGGCTTTTCCAACACCTTCCAACACCTGACGAATGGATTGAATGTTGCGACCACCTCGACCGTAGGCACGCCCTCGATCGGACTCATTCATGGAAATCCGAAGCCAAAACCGCGTTCCTTTTGCAAATGTTTCACAGCTAATGGCAAGGTTCTCTGGATAATCTAAGAACGGTTCTAACAAAAATCGAACCAAGGCTCGATACTCAGGGATCTGAACTGATGTTGAGTTAGACGGTGTCTCAGTCATCTAATGACCTTCCTTATTCTGCTGCGGGTGCTGCTTCTACGGTGACAGTTTTTCTGACTTTAGCGGATTCCTTAGGAAGCAGGTTGGCTTTGATCAGCAAGCTTCTGACGGTATCGGTCGGCTGAGCGCCTTTTTTGAGCCAGTCGGCAACAGCTTCTTCGTTGAACCGAGTTTCGTTGTTGCGGGGGTTGTGGAAGCCAATTTCGGCGACGGGACGACCGTCACGACGAGATGTGCTTTGAGCTACGACGACACGGTAGCTGACGTCGCGTTTTTTACCCAGGCGCTTTAATCGCAGTTTAAGCATGGTCTAAGCGGGAGTTCCCAATGTTTTACGCCAGAAGATGACGTTATGTGCTTGCCTAGGGTAACACAGATGCGACAACGATCGATCGCTTAGATCTTAAAAGCGCCTGAGTCTAACTGAATTTAGTCCTCTAGCCAATGGATGAGTTCTTCGATCGAGGTGAAGTCGAGCAGTGCTTCCCCAAGAGATTCCAGTTGTTCGATCGATAAGCTCGAAATCTGATCCTCGATCGGGCCTTGCAGTTCCCCGAACCGACGAGCCAGTTGCCGTTGCACCATCGATCGGGCTTGTTTTGCTTCACCTCGGGCTTCGGCTCTTCGTTCTATGGTGGTGACGTACTTCATCTTTTGGGTCTCCTCAAAGGCTTCTAATTCGTGATCGAACTCTTGCGATAACGTCTCTGGGAGCGTCATCATGAAATCTAGGAAGTTGTACAGCTCCAATATATCCTGTTTCTTATAGCCCCGCTTATACAGCATGGTCGTGAGTCGAAACTTCCAGGCTTTTCGGGACTCAGGATTATTATGGGTTTCCTTCGTTTTCAAATGGGCCATGGTGACGATGGCGAAGGGGTTGTCGTTTGTTTCGAGGGCGTCCCAATCCGCTGCATAATCTAAAAGTTTGACCATTGGGAATTCAAAGTGAATCGAGCAGCCCCATCGAGAGCTTTCATAGTGATTGGGTCGCCAATGGGGAGAGTCGTCGCCCAAAATGGCAAGGCTTACGATGGGGCAGTTGTAGCGATCGTCCAATCGGTAGTTGTAAAACAGCATTCGTTTGGGAAAGATGGCTTCTTGCTGGCTTTGAACTTCAATGTGACAGATTACCAGTGCATCTTTGCCATCTATGGTGCGAACTTGGACGAGTTTGTCGGCATACCGTTTTCCCATTTCGCCATCTCGGACGATTTTTTGGAGTTCTTGGTCAAGAAATTTCGGTGGGTAGGTCCAGTCGATTTCGGCTTCGATTGCGGGAAAGTAGAACTGCATAAATGCTCGGAAAAATAATTCAATGATCGACTTCCAGGGCGAATCGAACTCTGCATTAGGCGTCATCTGGTATGGATTTTAGAATGAGTAAGTAGAGATTATGTTATCACTGGGTCTGAGTCGATACTATGAAAGTAGATCGATCGCCAAATCGAGAAAACCCGCCTAAAGCACGTCTGCGATCGCGATCGTTCCTGTCAGAGGGTCTGGGAGGTCGATGGTTTGGTGAGCTTGATAGAGTTGTTTGGAACTGTATTCAAATTCACCTTTGGCATTTTGAAAGGGGGCTTGGTAGACTTCGAGTTGTCGATCGAGCACGTTGAAAATCCAGTAGTGTTCGATCGCCGCTTCTGCATAGAGGGAGCCTTTGGTGGTGCGATCGTATTCCAGTGATGAGTCGGCGACTTCAATCAGAAGCAGAATGTCCTCAGCTTCAGGTTTGCGCGATCGGTAGCGATCGGGACTCAGGCGCACAATGGCAAAGTCGGGTTCCGGTTCACTCCCCGATGCCAAAACAATGGGATCTTGGCAGCGTGAAATCGCTTGTTGAGCAATTAAATTATGCAAAATCCTAGATAGTTCCTGGCAACAAAAAATGTGCTTCGTCCCTTTTGCTGCCATTTGGATTAAGTCTCCTCGAACCAATTCAATTCGATCGTCTTCTTTGAAAAACCCAAGTTCCAATAATTGGTGGTATTCCTCAATCGAGAACTGCTTTGACTGGGGCCGATCGGGTTTAGCAATACTTAAAGTCATGGGTGAGTCAGATTGCGATGATAGCAATCCTAGCGTCTCTAAGATGTGTTGTCTATTCAAAACGCTCGCTAAAATCGATAGGCCAGGAATGGAATCAGCATCTCAGCGCGAGTGACACCGCCATGGATCCCCACGATCGTCGATTGAAGATCCTCCGGTTTTGTCTCTCCCACATGTTGAAAACAAGACCAGCCATTCTGAGGAATTAAAATTAAGTCCCCGATCCGATCGCTCATCTGTTCTGTGGGTGGCTGTTCAGGTAATCCAAACAATCCCAAATGAATGGCTTTGTCTTTAGAAATGGCTAAGAATCGATCGTTCAAACGGGTCTGGATATAATCGATCGCGGCCTCTTCCTGTCCAGATTTAACATGTAAAAAACGGGCTTGCGATTCACCTGTTGCAGGACAATATAAGCATTTTGTTAAATCCGGATGGTGATTTAACCATAGGACTTTGTCTGGGTCGATCGATCGTTGACCATGATCGGCGACCAGGAGTAACACAATGTCCGATCGGCCTCGCAATGGCTCGAACAACTCCCGCTTCAATGCAAAATCTAGTACAGCCACCTCCGCTCGGTAACAAGGACTCAGCGGTCCATACCGATGGGCAGCACTGTCTAACTGGGGAATGTATAAGTGCGTAAAACTTTTGGTTTTCTCTTGCGGGCTTGGGGCTTGAAGCCTGAGCAGCCGATCGCGAAGCTGGACCAATCCATCGGTTGGGGTTAGGTAGTTAATGTAGCCTTTTTTCCCCGCCTCCGCGCCGCCTGTGGTGAATCGACTGACGCTAGTGCCTTGAAAGTTTCGCCAGTTGACAATCCCGACATCGACCCCCGCTTGCTCCAAGGTCAAATATAAATTTGGAACGGGAACAAAGGTGTCTGGATTGATTTGATCATCTGAATAGCGGGCTGAATTGGGTGCAACGCCGGGTGTCCACCGTAGGAAATTGACAATTCCGCCGATTTCTCGGACGTAGGCGCGGGTTCCCATGATGCCATGTTGGGCAGGCGCATGGGCGGTGGCGGCGCTGGTGAGGGCCGTGGCGGTGGTGCTGGGAAAGACGGAGGTGGCGGGGATGAAAAAGGCTTGGGGACTACCGCAGGCGATCGCCAACCCAGGAGCATCACCGTCTGCCATCACGGTTTGGAGTTGGTCATACCCAAAGGCATCGACGATTAATAAAACCACATGGTTAATCTCGCCTTGGTTTTGCCAAGCGTCCCAAGCCTCGGTTACGGCTGAATTCCCCAACAGTGCCGGATTAAAGGGTGGCAAGGAAGAGTTTTGCATCTTGTCTGCATTCAACCAATGCATCGCTAAGGCAGGAACATTCGCCAGTCCTAAGCCATCGTAGCTAGGCCCGATCGTCTCTGGTCCTAATGCACTGGGTAGAGATTGTTTTTTGAGTAATGCAGTCTCAGCAAGGGTGGTGTAGGGACGTTGCGCAAGGTTTGCCATTGGCGTTTTCCTGGGGGTGTCGATCGTTTGGTGAGCTTGATGGATTTGTTTTGAACTTTATTCAAACTCACCTTTGGCATTTTGAAAGGGTGCCAGATTGCGATGATCGAGATCCTAACGCCTCTCAGGTTATTTGTCTATGGCGATTTAAGGCCGCAGCAATCCAAACCCTTGAGATTGTTTCCAAGACTTGATCAGACCTGCGGGACTAAATAGCCATGGCTGATACCGCTGAGCGAGTCCGCCCAGGACCGCCGATAACCCTAATCCTGACAGCATCGCCAGCGGGAAATGAATCATAAACTGATCCACCTTGAAGACCTTCAGCAGCAGAATCCGAACTGCAACCCAAGTCAGCATGTGTAAAATATAAATATGGAACGAAAACTCGCCTAACTTCTTTAGCCAAACCAGTTGACGTGCCTTTGCAAGACCATAAGAGAGGGCAGTCACAGCCAGAATTCCTAAGACCGCAAAAATGCATCTCAGCACCCGTGGCATCGGTTGAGAAGCGGACAAGTCCGGTACCATCGCCATAAAACTCATGATATGAATTCCAAGGATGCCTAGCCCCAACAATCCATACTGATAAGACTTCAGTTGGTGTTTAGGCTCTAATAAATCCTTTGCAAAACAATGGCCTAAAACGAAGAAAAGTGTGAGTGATATGACAGAGCCAAGCAGCCCCAATGAAAAATCAGAACCGACTTGAAATAGAACTGATAAACCCACGATCGCCCAAATCGAAAGATACTTCTTCAGCGCCAACACCAATAAACTACTCAAACAGAGGGCATACAAAAACCATAGGTGTGATTTAGGCTCAACGACCAGTTGATAGGGAATATCGCCCCAACTCATGCCATTACGGTTCGTCTTGTCTGCAGAAAGAACCATGACAACGCCATAAACAATCGACCAAATCAAGTAGGGATACATCAATGTGGCAATCTTTTTGCCCGCAAAACCCAATCGCTGACGATCGGTCTTCACAGAGCGGTCTTTAAATAAGAGTCCTGATAAAAAGAAGAAGAGCGCCATGTGAAACGTGTAGATCGCTTGCACAGAGAGATCCAGCGCATATTTCGCTTCAATTGAGATTGTTTGCAATACACCCGCATTACTGAGACCACTGATGACGTGGCCGTAAACCACCAATATAATCCCAATTCCCTTGGCATAGTCTATCCAAGCAATTCTGCTGCGATCGTCATGCGTCCCGTCATGCAGATTTACAGACAAATCTAGGGGTCGAGTAGCAGTTGACATAGTCTCAGGAAGTAGGATGAATTGACAGGACTACATCCTAGGAGAGATAGTATTTCGCTGTAGTAAACTTTGCTCTTGATTTGATGAAATTTATGTGAATATACTGAGATGTTTTGAGACTCCGATCGTCAAATTCTCTACTGTTGCCACAGAATCGATAGGGCTTGCATTGCGCCGATGACGACGCCAAGGACGCCACCTAAGTTAACGATCGCTTGCAATTCCGTCTGAATCAAATCATTAATCCCTGCTTCCATGTCTTCCGGGGGTGTCGCTACAACTCGATTGATAATCACTTGGTCGATTTGTAAAATGGGGATGGCTTCCATGACGATCGCTTCTAGGTCCCGTTCTAAATAGCGATCGAGGACGACGGCTAATTCATGACTCACGACATCTAATGATTCACCGACGGCATCCAGGCTTTTTAATCGAGTCAAAATCACCGAAGCGGCGCGATCCCATTTGACGGATGAACTGAGGTCTTGCATGAGTTCTGCGCCTCTTTCTCGGAGGTAGCTGCGGACGCTGTCGCCCATGGTGCTGCGGAGTTGGCGAATCGTAAAGACGGGGAAGTTTTGCAGCGACAGGTTTTGAAAGAGTTCCTGCAAGCGTTGGCGAATGCGCAAGGAAACGATGAGTTCTGCGATCGTCCGATTGGCCGTTTCCTGTTCATCTAAACAAAATGTTCGCAATCCCACTAATGCGTTTCGGAGTCCGAAAATATTGGCGACGACCCAGTAGGTGCCGCTGGTTTTTTCGCGGAATCGATCGTCGATGATTTGGATGTTGCGATCGGTGAGGAAGTCTACTAGGGCGAGGCGGAGATTTTCGGGCGATAGAATGCTCTCTAGAAGCCAGACGGAGAGCTTTTCGGACTGTTCTGCATTCAATTGAAATTCTAATAGGACCCGATCGAAGATTTGATTGAGTTGGTCTTCCAGAAAATCGTCGCGCTTTGCTAATGTTTGCAATAGCTTGGGTAATGATTCGCCGAATAGATCTTGCAATATGTTGGCGAGAACTTTGGAGGTGTTTTCGGTGCGTCCCGTTTTGATCTGGTCTAGGGCAAGGCGCAGAATCCAGAGAATGGCGGATTGGACGCGATCGACCTGCAAAACTCGCCGCGCGATGCCTTGAATCTCATCAGGGGTGAGGAGAGACCCCATGATGCTGTCGGCAATGCGTTTGGCTAATTTCCCTTGGTTGCGAGGGATGACGCCAGGGGTGAAGGGGAGTTGGTAGTTGCCGATAAACTTTGCCCGATAAGGCCGAAATAGCATACGGATGGCGATGTCGTTGGTGAAGTAGCCAATGATGCCTCCGACGATCGGCGGGGTTGCAAACAATATAATCTGTGACGTTTCCACTGCGGTTTCTCTTATGCTGGAGTTTTAGGTTGAAGGTTTCGTCAAAACCAGCACTCCCATAGTACCGCCTGCGATCGGATAATGCGTTGCTTTGGCAAATCCGGCGTTGAGGGCGAGTTTGACCTGTTCTGGTCCGGTGGGGAAGCGATCGAGGCTGGGTGCAATATAGGCATATTCCTCGACAAATCCAAGGCGGGCGGCGGCGGGGACGACTTGGTTATCTAGGTACCACTGCTGGAAGCGCCGAATCAGTGGGTTTTCGGGGCGGTGCATGTCGAGGATGGCGGCTTTTTTGCCCGGTTTCAAGACACGGTGCATTTCTTGGAAGGCTTTGGGGATGTCCACGACGTTTCGCAGGCCGTAGCTCATGGTGATGCAGTCGATGTGATCGTCGGGAAGGGGCAGGGCGAGGGCGTCGCCGGGGATCCATTGGATGTTGGATTTATTCAGGTTGCGCTGCCATGCGAAGTCCAGCATTTCTTCGGCGAAGTCGAGTCCGATGACGGTGCCATCGGGTCCGACGCGATCGCTGAGCTGAGCTGCAACATCGCCACTGCCGCAGCAGATGTCGAGGGCACGATCGCCTTTTTGGGGTTCGGCCCATTTGACGGCCATGAGTTTCCAGGCTTTGTGTTGGCCGAGGCTGAGGGTGTTGTTGAGGTCGTCGTAGACGGGGGCGATGCGATCGAAGAGCGATCGGACTTCGGTGGATTGGGATTGCATGGATTTTGGATTTTGGATTTTGGATTTTGGATTTTCCACGCGGGCTGGTGGTTAGCGGAGGGCTTGGCGCATGTAGTCGCCCCAGAGTTGGGCGGCTTCGGCGCTGCTGTTGCCTGTGGGATCGTTGTTGTCGTTGCCGAGCCAGATTCCGGTGACGATCTTGCGACTCGGGACATAGCCGATAAACCAGAGATCGACGCCGCTATTGGTGGTTCCGGTTTTGCCTGCTTCGCCGAGGCCGATCGACGCAGCCCGTCCGGTTCCACCTCGGACGACGCCTTGGAGCATTGAGGTCATTTGGTTGGCGATTTCGGGTTTAAGGACGACGGTGGCTTCTTCGGGATCTTGGCGTGGGTAGATGACGCGACAGGTTTCAACCTGCTTGGGATTTTTGCAGTCGCCGCTGTCGATGATGCGTGTGATGGTGCGCGATCGGGTTTTCACTCCAGAGTTTGCCAAGATGCCAAACGCTGAGGTCATTTCTAAAACCGTGGTTTCACTTTGGCCCAAAACCAGACCCGGTACGGCGTTGAGTTTGGTGGTGATGCCCATGCGTTTGGCGGTTTCGACGACGCGATCGAGTCCGACTTCTTGGGCGACCCGCAGGGCTACAGGGTTGTAGGAGTTGACGATCGCGCTTTGCATATCCACGGTGCCGCCGCCACTGCAACTGCCGAAGTCCTGACCGTCCCAGCTAAAAGGCGCGCAGGAGTAACTTGATCCAGGCGATGCACCCTGTTCTAGCGCCGCAGTGTAAGCAAAGATTTTAAAGGTAGAACCTGGTTGACGAGCGGCTTGGGTGGCGCGATTGAATTGGCTTTCTTTGTAGTCGTAGCCGCCGACGAGGGCGAGGATTTCGCCGCTGCCCGCTTCTAGGGTGACGATCGCCCCTTGAGAATAGCCACCTGCGCCGCCCCGAGAGGCGATCGCGGTTTCGAGAGACTTCTCTGCTTGACGCTGCATTTTGGGGTCCATGGCGGTGGTGACGATGAAGTTGCCTTCTGCTGCAACGTCTTTGCCGAGGAGTTCACCAATTTCATCTAGCACTCGGCTGTAGTAGTAAGGGGCGATCGTGCTGGAGATGGTTTTGCGGGCTTCGGGGCTGATTTCGAGGCGCGATCGTCTAGCGCGGCTGGCTTCTTCCGGAGTGACCATGCCGTACTCGGCCATGCGTTCTAGAACCCGGTTGCGGTATTCGACGGCGGTGTCGTAGTCCCGGACGGGGTTGAAGGCGTTGGGGGCGGGGAGGATTCCGGCGAGGGTGGCGGATTCGTTGAGATCTAACTCCTTAGCAGATTTTGCAAAGTAAAACTGGGCGGCGTCTTCAAAGCCAAAGTTCCCAAACCCCAAATACACCCGACTTAAATACAGTCGCAGCAGTTCGTCTTTGCTGTAGGTCGCTTCGAGCTTAAGGGCGACCATGGCTTCTTTGAATTTCCGTCCGGCGGAGTCTTCGCTGCCGACGTACGATCGCAGCAGGTTCCGAGCGAGTTGTTGCGTTACGGTGCTGGCTCCTTCTTTGATGCCGCCGCTGCGGAGGTTGGTGACGAGTGCTCTGGTGGTCCCCAGCGGATCGACGCCGATATGCCAGTTGAACCGAATGTCTTCTGATGCTAGGACGGCTTTGGGGAGGTAGGGTGAGACTAGCGCCAGGGATTTGACATCGACGTGGCTGCGGTTGACGGGGACGGGGACGAGGGGAGTTTCACCGTCGCGGGCGTAGACGATCGTGGGACCTTGGACGGTGTTAGGGATGGGGTAGACGGAGAATTGGGTCCATTGGTAGGCGATCGTGGCGGCGGCCAGGGTGGAGATGCCTGCGAGTCCGTAGACACCCATGCGTAAGACTCGCAGGTACCAGGCGGGGGGATCGTAGTATTCGACTTGGACGGAGCCATCGAGGTCGGTGGGGGCGAGGTTGAGGATATCGCCATGGTAGAGGACGCTGGTTTTCAGCCGTTTTTTGCCTTTGTAGATGCCGTTGGTGGAGTTTTCGTCCCGCATGACGAAGCGCTGTCTGGCGGGGATGATGCCGAGGATTTTGCGGGGTTTTCGATCGCGGCTGACGGTGGCGTGGGTGGTGCTGACGACGGGGTTGCGGATGACGATGTCGGAGGTGCTGGAGCTGCGTCCGAGGGTAAACTTTTCGCCTAACAGCGGGTAGACCTGGGGCTGGGCATCGTCAGGACCTTGGATCCGGAGTTCGGGGACGCGGGCATTTTCTTTGAGTTTGATTTTGGCAAATTGGATGCGATCGGCCCCTTTTTGCATCAGTTGGGTGAGGATGGTTTTGGGTTTGTTGGGTTGGGGCGAGTTCATGATGGTAGGGGCGATCGACTTTTAAGACCCTATTTTAGCTTGATGGGTGGGATGCTTGACATTATAATTAAGCTAATGAAAGGTAAGGAGAATGTACGATGCAAAAATTACACCTTCCTAAAGAAGACGTTGCTCGTCGAGGTCGGGACCTTTATGAAACGCAGGTTCGATCGCAGGTTGAGACTGACTATGTGGGTCAAGTAGTTGCGATCGATGTGGAAACGGGAGAGTTTGCGATCGGTGAGAATAGTTTGAATGCCTCGGATATTCTTTTGACACGTTTACCGGATGCCCAAATTTGGTTTGTGCGCGTGGGACATCGAGCGGTTCATCGCATTGGTTATGCAGGGTCGATGATGGTGCTCGGTTGAAATCAATGCTTGTGATTCAGGGACGTTGATTGGGATGGGGTTGTTGGATGGATGGAAGCTGGAGATTGAGGGAAAGGCTGGGGGTGATGTCCGAATTACGGCTCTTGAATAACGATCAATCGTCCCTTAATTTTCGCAATTCGCAATTCTTCGTTTTCCCGCTAAGCCCGATCCCCCTAAATCCCCCTTGGTAAGGGGGACTTTGAGATAGAGAGAAATATTGACTTCGAAATTTGCCCTTCCCCATTCTCCATTCTCTTGTTCCCCCTTTTACAAGGGGGCTAGGGGGATCTCCGCCAGGGGTAAGAGCAATGGATCTTCGATGTGCTGGAGGATTTGGCGATTTGCATAGCATTCGCTCTTTAAGCAATCGACGAGAAGTTTGTTTGAATCATAGTATTTCTGAAGGAGTTCCTTTTGTGATTCGCTGAATTGCCAATCATGACCGATATTTCGATGTTCCAGTATTACGAGCCAGCCATCCAAACTAAATAGGCCAAAATCTGACCCACAGGCATCACAGGATAATCCGTCACATCGATCGTCAATTCCTGGCCCATTAAACGCATAAATCGCCACTGCGTTCCACTACTGACTGCGCCATAGATCATTTCGATCGGCTGTCCCTTCATCGCATTAAACCGCTGTGCTGCAACCATCTCCGCCGCACATTGTCCCAATCCCAATCTCAAATCCGCTTTTTTTGCCTCAACTAACGTGAACACAGGCGCTTCAATTTCAATGAGTGCAGGCGAGCGACTGAGCAGAAAATCACAGACCCCATTCAGTCCGACCGATTCATCGACCGTGAACTCTTCCCCAGAAAAGAAGCCGATCGACTGTTTCAAGATTTGTCGCACTTCAATCAAAATAGGGGTAATTAAAAGTTCCGATCGAACCTTTTCACTCCCAGTCGCCGTCGCGATCGGCATCCCAAACGCCAAATACTGCTGCAACATCTGTGATGGCTCTAACGACGACAACTCAGGCAAAAATCTCACGCCTTCCCGCGTCGTAATTCCAAAGGCTTCTTTGACACTCGCTAGACTTTTGAATTGGCTATAGGACATGAACTCATGCCTCCAGAGATATTGTGTAAGTCACACTGCGACAATCTTGATGTTTTCTTATACCAAATCCAACAATGAATGCAACATATTCTGGCGACCCGCCCCCCAGCCCCCTTTCTTAGATGCCCGAAGGGCTATATTCTGGGGGAGCCAGAGCTAGATTCAGTTTTCGGTCCCCCCAGAATTGGGGGTTAGGGGGCAAGTATTGTTGGGTATCACGATCGTCCCTTCTTCTCCGTCAACTCATTCAAACCCTCACCCAGCAGCGACAACCCAATCACCGTCAACGTAATCGCCAACCCTGGAAACAATGCCGTCCACCAAATGCCACCCGTAGACAATCCATTCAATGCTTCTTTAAGATCATGACCCCATTCCGGTGTCTCTTCCGGCAACCCCAACCCCAAAAAGCCCAACCCACCCAAGGTCAAAATTGCATCCGACAAATTCAGCGCTAAAATCACAGGCACACTCTGAATCACATTCAATAATAAATACTTACTCAAAATCCGCCAAGTACTCGCCCCCATCGCCTGCGCTGCCTCAACGTAAACCTCAGTCTTAACGCTAATGGTTTGGTTTCTCACCACGCGGTAGTACTGAGGAATGTATACGATCGCCAATGCGATCGCCGCATTCAACACCCCACGCCCCAACACAAACGACAACGTCACCGACAACAGCAAACTCGGCAACGTATAAATCGTATCCATTACAAATAGAATCACACGATCGAGCTTACCCCCAAGATAACCACTGACCATCCCTAAAGGAACCCCAAACACAACGCTCAGCACAGTAGATAAAACAACCACCTGCAACGCAGCCGGAATCCCAAAAATCGTCCGCGAAAACACGTCATACCCCAATCTCGTCGTCCCAAACCAATGGGCCGCAGAAGGAGCTTCCTGTGCCGCATTGTTGAGGAACTCGGTGGGGTCTTGGAGTAAGCCGATCGCCTGAAGCAACGGAGCCACGATCGCCAACAGCACCACAAAGGCCGTCATCGCAACCCCCACCCACATAAACTTCAGGGAAAGGCTTGTGGTTTTGGTCTTGGTGGGAGCGATGAACTGAACAGCCATGGTGATATGCCAAAAAGTAGTGGTTTAGGTCAAACGGTCTAAACGTAGGTCTCGATCGTCTCCCGATACAGACTCTTCGGCTTCACACCCATTAACTCCGCCACTTTGTCTTTGTTCTTGAAGAACTGAATGGTCGGAGTCCCCACCACACCCGCTGATTCAGCAATCTCAGGATCTTCTGTCACATCAATCTCAATGTAATGCATCCGTCCATCAAATTCATCCACCACCTTACTCAAAATCGGACTCAAACTATGACAAGGCCCACAGGTCGGGGATGAATATTTCACCATGATTAGCCGATCGGTTTCATGATAGAGCTTACGAAGCGCGAAGCCTCCCACGTATCGTGTCGCAGTGACATCAAAGTTTGCAGAGGTCGTGACAACTTTGGTTTCAGTTTTTGTTTCAGCTTTGGCTTCCGGTTTAGATTCTTCAGCGATCGCCCCAGTATTCTCAGCCTGATGAAACTCGATTTCCAATCCATTCATCGACAAATAGCGTTCTGCTAGAAGCGCCGCCGCACAGCCCGTTCCCGCCGCCGTAATTGCCTGACGGTACTCGTGATCTTGGACATCGCCCGCCGCGTAGACACCTTCGACATTGGTCTTCACCGTGCCAATTTGCGGCACAATATAGCCCGTTTCATCGAGGTCCAATTGACCTTTGAAAATTCCCGTATTCGGACTATGACCGATCGCATAGAACAAGCCCTTCGCCGAAATGTCCCGAGTCTCTTGCGTCAACCGATCGCGTACCTTTACGCCTGTGAGGAATCCACTTTCCCCAAAGACATCCACCGCTTCCGTATTCCAATGCACCGTGATTTTAGGATTGTTCAACACGCGATCCTGCATGGCCTTACTTGCCCGCAACTTATCACCTCGCACCAGCATATGAACGTGGGTGCCATACTTGGTCAAATACACCGCCTCTTCCGCCGCCGTATCACCACCGCCAATGATCACCAAAGGCGCATTTTTAAACAAAGGCGATGCCCCGTCACAAATGGCACAAGCCGACATTCCCGAATTCCAATATTGCGTCTCGCTGGGCAATCCGAGTCGTTTTGCAGTGGCTCCGGTGGCGATGATAATGCTGTTGGCGCGGACCGTACGATCGGTGGATGTCACCACAAAAGGCCGCTGAGACAAATCGACCGACACGACATCTTCCGTATGCAATTCCGCACCCCAGCGCGCGGCCTGAGCCTTCATGCGCACCATCAACTCGGGCCCCGTAATCCCCTCAGGGAAACCCGGGAAATTCTCCACTTCTGTCGTCGTCATCAACTGACCACCCGGCACGCCACCCGCCTGCTGACCCTCAAACATCAGCGGCTTCAAATTCGCCCGCCCCGCATAAATCGCCGCCGTATATCCCGCAGGACCGGATCCAATAATGACAACATTTTCTACAGCGTTTTCCATCATGGCGTTTAGTGGCGAAAAGATAAGGTGGGCAGTTCAGAATTAGAGCTAAAGTCATAACGACTTCGCTTTTATAGTTTATCAGAAACTACAGGGATTGGTCTTCAGATTTTGGCAGCACCGGATCAACCAGAGGCCGATCGCAGGGACATTCCGCATAGGCCATTTTCGCACGCAAAAAGACGAATTCTTCGCGCTGTTCGACTTCTGCAATTCCCAAGAATTCTTCCTGCTGCGTTTTGGGGTTCAGCCATCGTGCTCGACAGACTTGGCCGATCGGAAAAACCTCCCCAAAGGGTAACTCCGGCGGCGAGATCTTCTGACCATTACACCAGCGCCAAGTCTGTTCATCGTTCAGGATCACTGACGGATGATGCAGTAACGGCTGCTCCACGGCGGTTAACGCCAGGGTTTGGTCCGCCACAGCCGCTTCGATCGCCTCAAAGGTCAGACTATTGGCCAGATTAAATCCACTGCTATGGGTCCGCGTCAACCCTGCCAATGTCGCCCCTGTCCCCAGCGCCGCACCCAAATCCCGCGCGATCGATCGAATATAGGTCCCACCGCCACAGCGAATATATAAATCCATCTCTGGAAAGTCTCCCGCCCGCCACCCTGTTACGCGGATTTCAAACACTTCCACTGTCCGCATCGGCACCTCCACCGCCTGACCCGCCCTCGCCAGCTCATACAGCCGCTTCCCATCCACCTGAATCGCACTAAAGGCAGGCGGAATCTGGTCAATCGTCCCGACAAACTTCGTCAATTTCTCGATCGCTTGGACCACCGTCACTTCAGGACAAGCCTGCTGCGTCAACACTTCCCCTTCGAGATCATCCGTTGCCGTGGTGACACCGAACCGGACGATCGCCTGATACGCCTTTGACGACGGTAAAAACTGCAACAGCCTGGTTGCCCGCCCGATCGCCACAGGCAATACCCCATCCGCCATCGGATCAAGGGTCCCCGCATGACCAATTTTTTTGGTCTTCAATAGCCGACGCAGCTTCGCCACACAGTCATGGGACGTAAACCCCAGCGGCTTATGAAGATTGAGAAATCCGTCCATGGTCTTAGGAAACTCTATAATTTGCACAATATTTATGATTGTTTCACTGTAAAGTCAGCTTAGATCATTAAAGGTCGCCCCTATCTCTAAACAGTCCCCCTTTAAACAGTTTTCCAGGAGAAGACCCATCCCCCATGCAAAATCTTTTCATCAATCAACTGTTTAAAGATCCCATCTTCTTCTTTCGCTACATCGTCATTATCATTATCTCGATCGTGATCCACGAACTCGCCCATGGCGTTGCAGCCATCTCCCAAGGCGATGACACGCCTAAAGTTCAGGGCCACATGACCCCAGACCCGATCGTTCACATGGGCTGGACTTCGATTATTTTCTTATTTTTCTCTGGTATGGCTTGGGGTTTGATGCCTGTGAACCCTGACAAATTTCGCCACGAACGCTGGAGTGACATCCTCGTTTCTGCGGCGGGTCCACTGTCGAACTTAGTCTTGGGGACGATCGCCTCACTCCTCGCGGTCGCCACAGTTCAAAGTGGATCAAAACTGTTCAGTCTGGAGTTTTGTCTCCTCGCGGCTCAGGTCAATTTTTCGCTCTTTGCACTGAATTTGCTCCCGGTGCCACCCTTGGATGGATTCAGCGTTTTTAGCAACATCTTCCCTAAATTCAAACAAGCCGTTACCCCTGAAATCAGCTTATTTTTGCTCTTCGTTCTCTTCAGCGTTCCGGCTGTCGGTGCTTGTATTAGTTGGTTTGCTCGAACGATGGTCAATGCGATCGTCATGCCCTTAACGGGCGTGAGCTTGGGCTAGGTGCCTTAAACCCTTATGCCTGCATTTTTTAAGGCATCCAGGGCTTCATCGACGGTTTTGAGGCGACGGGTTAGGTTGGTTTCGGTCAATTGGTGTAGCCATGCGGTGAATTCGGGACTGACCTGGGCGCAACTGAGATCGTAATAGCCATTTTTACGGGGCAGATCCGTGGGAGATTTGCCCGTTAACATCGAGATCAGTGTGATCCCTAAGCTATAAATATCCGACCCCAACACCGTCCGACCGCTAAACTGCTCTGGGGGCATGTAGCCATAGGTGCCAACGATCGTGAAATTGACGGTTTCCTGACTCTTCAAGGTCTTCACCGAGCCAAAGTCCACCAAATGAGGCCGACGATCTTGGCCCAGGACAATGCTGCTGGGCTTCAAATCCCGATGCAAAATCGGCGGAGTATGGCTGTGAAGGTGAGCCAAGATTTTGAGAAGGATCACGCCCATTTTTTGAGTTTCGACCTCGGTAAAGGTGCGGCCCTGGTCCAGAATTTTTTGCAGGGATGTTCCGGGAACGTAGGACTGGACCAAAGCGATCGCCCGTGCGGTCGGCAACGACTGTTCAAAATATTCCAAAAATTTCGGCACACAGGGATGATTAATCCGCTGCAGCGTCTCCACCTCACGTCCAAACAGTTTGAGATCCTCCGGGTCCAGCTCATCATCCACAAACAGCAACTTCACCACCACCACTTGACCTGTGACGATGTCCTTAGCCCGCAACGTCCAACGACCTGCCTGCTTACCGAGTTGTT
>JAAFJU010000134.1 GCA_013298165.1 Synechococcales cyanobacterium bin31.maxbin.ball.101
TCGCTTGGTCAGTCACCCCACGCAGTTTGGCGATATGGAGATTGAGTATGACCAATGGTGGGGGCGAATTAAACGCATTGGCAATTTTGAAATTCAGTACGGATTACTTGGCAACATTAGGAGCTTTGGAGATCTGGAGTTGCAGTATAGTTTCTGGAGCCTTCGCCCGAAATACCTAGTGATTCCGAAAAGTCGTGAGCACTTAGTCCAACACCAATTAATGGTGTTGTTTGTTCTCTACGAAATTACCAGACAATCCAGAAATCAAATCAATTACAGATAATGGTAATAACCCGATCGGTATTCACTACATTTGTTTCAAATAAGCCTCATAGCCGATCGCATCCAGCTTCTCCTGTTTAGAAGCCACCATCGATCGCAGATCCTCTTGATAGGCCAACACCTTATCCAGTAAAACCGGGTCATGATTAGCCAGCATCCGAATCGCTAATAGCCCCGCATTTTTCGCATTGCCGATCGCCACCGTCGCCACCGGAATTCCCCCTGGCATTTGGACAATGGAATAAAGCGAATCCACTCCACTTAATGCCCTAGTTTGCACCGGAACCCCCACTACAGGTAAGGGTGTTAATGATGCCACCATTCCCGGTAAATGCGCTGCGCCGCCTGCCCCCGCAATGATGACCTTCAATCCCCGGACATGGGCCGTCTTGGCATAGTCCACCATCCGATCGGGCGTCCGGTGCGCTGACACAATTTCCACCTCACAAGCAATGCCAAACTCCTCGCAGACGACGATCGCCTCCCGCATGGTCGGTAAATCTGAGTCACTTCCCATAATGATGCCGATGACTGGATTTAATGAGCCTGAATTTGAGGGGGCTAGTTCCGTTGGCATGAGGAGTCATCCTTTAAGGTGAGAGAGAAAGAACAGCCCTCACCTTAAAATAAAAGGGAATCCCAAATCAAACCTGTCTTCGCCGTCATGTCACGTTATCGCCTCAGCCATGCCCGTCTACCACAGACAGAAGGACTACAGGATCTTTGGATCGAATCACAGCGCATCAGAGCGATCGTCCCCAGCGATCGTTCTGACGTAGATCCGGACGCGCCACCGATCAAGCTCGACCTTGACGGGGATTTCCTCTCCCTCGGGGGACTCGACTTACAAATCAACGGTGCCCTGGGTCTCGCCTTTCCAGATGTCACCCTAGACTCCGGCGAAATGCTCAACACCATCAACCAATTTCTCTGGGACCAAGGCGTCGATGCCTACTGCCCCACGATCGTCACCGCCGCCCAAGATCAGATCCAAACTGCCCTCGCTGGATTTGCCGCCTTTAAACCCCAACCCAACCAAGCCACGATCGCAGGCATTCACCTAGAGGGTCCCTTTTTAAATCCCGCAAAACGCGGTGCCCATCCCCAGGAACACATTCTTCCCCTGACGATCGAACAGATCAAGCGTGTCCTTGGTGACTATGCTTCCCTCGTCAAGATCATCACCCTCGCCCCTGAAATGGAAATTGGCACCGGAGCGATCGACTATCTGATCAATCTCGGCATCACCGTCAGTCTCGGCCATTCCCTCGCCACCGCCGAGCAAGCCAAACAAGCCTTCGACCAAGGGGCAACCATGGTGACGCACGCCTTCAATGCCATGCCCAGCCTGCACCACCGCACCCCCGGACTCTTGGGCGCTGCGATCGTTAATCCCCGCGTCACCTGTGGCTTTATTGCCGATGGCGAACATATTAGACCCCTGATGCTGGACATTCTCATGCGGGCCAGTGAGTACGATCGGGGCTTATTTCTGGTCAGCGACGCCCTCTCTCCCCTAGGACTCCCCGATGGCCAATACCCATGGGATAGTCGTACCATCCAAGTGACCCGAGGTACCGCTCGTCTTCCCGACGGTACCCTCTCTGGAACCACCCTGGGTCTACTGGTCGGGGTTGAGAATATGATGAAATGGAAACTTTGTGATCTGAAGCAGGCGATCGCTATGGCCACCATCACACCTCGGACAGCGATTCAGTGGAATACTGATCTCACGCAGGCCAAAGGGAGTGTTTTACAGTGGTCCCACCATCAACCCGGACTCTGGAAGCGTCTCACGCTCTAAAGTTCTCAGGACGTGGTCTAAAATGTTGCCAAATTGGCAACATTTTAGACAAAAAAATGGGGGTGATATCACCCACCCCACAGATACTCAGATCAGTTTGTCACAACAAAGACGTTCGGTTGAATCAAAGGATGACAACTTTAACCTTGCAACCACTACTGAGGTAGAATGCAAAATTGAGCCATCTTACGTCTGATCCGAAAGTTCTTGTATCTCTGTAGAATATCCTACAAAATCTGGCTCTGGGTAGGTGATACATCGAAACTTAATTATTTCCTGTGTATTTAGACGGACTAAAAAATCACTCTTAATAAGTAGAAACTTTTTGTGACAATGCCTTTATCCTCTGGAAATCGCTATTTTCACGCCCTCCTTCAATAAATTAGGACATTCAAATGACTAGCAGACCCGATAAGCGGTCGAAAATAATGTGAATTTTCTATGAACTTATTTTACTCTGGGGAGTTTTTGTGTCATCCCATTTGTTGCCCTAGATTGAGCAAAATCTACCCTAGAAGACCCAAGGCGTAATAGGATTCTAAACATTGACACACATCAAATCCTAATAATTGAGTTTTATGAACGCAGTGGATGACAAGACCGAAGTTCGTGAGTATTTCAACGCCACGGGGTTCGATCGGTGGAAGCGGATTTATGGCGAAGGCGATGACGTTAATAAGGTGCAGATGAATATTCGCATCGGTCATCAGCAGACGATCGACCACGTGGTGGGCTGGCTAACAGCGGATGGCAATCTGAGTGAGATCACCATTTGTGATGCTGGCTGTGGGGTCGGGAGTTTAAGCATCCCCTTGGCCAAGGCTGGGGCTAAGTCGATCGCGGCGAGTGATATCTCCGAAAAAATGAGCGATGAAGGCAGAGAACGGGCGATCGCAGAATTGGGCGCATCGAATCCCATCACCTTCACAGCCCAAGACCTTGAAACCATCAGCGGACAGTATCACACGGTCATTTGTCTCGACGTGATGATTCACTATCCACCGGAAAAAGCTGGGGAAATGACGGCCCACTTGAGTTCCTTGGCGACCGATCGGTTGATCATTAGCTTTGCACCGAAGACTTGGTACTACGCTATTTTGAAAAAGATTGGTGAGTTTTTTCCTGGTCCCAGTAAGGCAACCCGTGCCTACTTACACCCTGAGTCTTATGTTCTCAAGGTGTTAGAAGAGAATGGCTGGAAACTCGCCCGCAACGAGTTAACGAAGAGACCGTTTTATTTCTCGCGTTTGTTGGAAGTTGTGAAAGCGTAAGACATGCAACCGCTTTAAACATCTTCAAACTTGTACCCGATCCCAATCACGGTTTTGACAAACGTCGGACTGGAGGGATCGGGTTCTATTTTTTTGCGAAGGCGCGCGATGTGGGTATCGACGACCCGTTCATCGCCGAAGAAGTCGCTGCCCCAGAGTTTGTCAATGAGCTGCGATCGGTTCCACACCCGTCCGGGATAACTTAAAAAGGTCGAGAGCAGTTCAAACTCTAAGGTGGTCAAGTCCAGTACTTCCGGCGTTCCAGCGTCCAAATGGCGGGAGACCGATCGTTGGTCTAAGTCCAGGGTAAAGCTGTTGGTTTGGTAACTATTGCTTTGGCCCCCTTGTCGCAGCGATCGACGCAGTAGGGCGCGGGCGCGGGCCACGAGTTCCTTCGGACTAAAGGGTTTGACCAGATAGTCATCGGCTCCGGTGGATAGACCGATGATCCGATCGATTTCTTCCCCTTTGGCTGTCAGCATCAATATATAGGGATCCTTGACACCGGGCTTTTGGCGGATGCGGGCGCAGACTTCTAAGCCATCAAGTCCCGGAATCATCAAGTCTAAAATAATCAAATCCGGCTGCATCTCCTGAAACACCGTCAACGCATTGACCCCATCTCGGCAGATGCGGCAGGTGAAGCCCTCTTTTTCTAAATAGAGCTGAAGCAGTTCAGCAATTTCGGCTTCGTCTTCGACAATTAGGATTTGCATGGCGGTGTTACAGGTGGATTGAGATGGCTTTTATAGAATACGAGAGCCGATCGCAGAATAGATTCAAGAGATGAGTGCTGTTTTCCGTACTTCTCTCTAAAGTGTTAGAGGCTCAGATTTAACGCCCCAGATTCAAAGCTTCAGAACCGTTCTAGAGCGAGGGGTTGGGGGAAGTTGTTGCTTTAGCTTGCGTTTTCTAGAAGGCCCTGCTATATTAGTTGAGCTGAAGGGAACGAAGACAAAGCGATTGACTTCCTGAAAGCCCAATAACGCGGGATAGAGCAGTCTGGTAGCTCGTCGGGCTCATAACCCGAAGGTCCATGGTTCAAATCCATGTCCCGCTACTTAATAAATAAAGCCCCAAAGCATTCGTGCCTTGGGGCTTTGTTTTTGTTTAGTATTGGCTGGAAAAGCGATCGGCTCTGATCCACAATCCTCTTGTACAATGCATTATCCTAAAGACACATGAGGCGCGCGGGAGCTTGTGGGTTATGGCAACGTCCGATGACCGGGATGAATCAAAGAAAGTTTGGCAACAAGTGTCGTCGCGCATGGCAAAACAGCTCACTCAACGGTGGTTGGGGCAGATTGTGGCGGGCAATGTTAAGGCTGTGGCGATCGCGGGAATTGGCGTCGCAAGTAGCTTGTGGGTCGTGGATAGTGTCACCCATTTGATCGGGGAATGGTTGCCTGCGATCGTCTTGGGGAGTGGCATTTCTTGGCTGGGGTTATGGATGTCCCAGCTTCCCCGCAATGCCATCACTCGACGAAAACCTGTGACTGTGGAAGGGGTTAAGGCCGCCATTATAGAAGCCCAGGCGGTTGTGAATACTGTCGCGACTCAACTGCAATTGTTGGATGTAGACGACTCCGATCGACAGCAGTCAAATCAACAGGCGGAAGCCCTCCGATCGCAGCTCCACGAAATTCTGTCTGCATTAAAACGGGACCACCTCAATCTCGCCATTCTAGGTCGCAAAGGGGTTGGCAAAACCACTCTTTACGACTGGTTAATGGCCCATTGGCTCCAAGACGAAAGCCTCAAGGATTTGTCTCATCAGGTTAAAATCGAGGATACTCGATCGCTGCTCAGCAGTTCTGAATTGGGTGATGCGGAGGCATTAGAGATCGGACGGGCGGCGGATTTGGTGGTTTTTGTGATCGATGGGGATTTGCTGGAGTCGGAGTTGCAGGTGCTGTTGGAATTGAATCGAGCCTACCGCCGATCGGTGATTGTGTTAAACAAGCAGGACCAATATTTACCTAAAGAACAAGATGAGCTGTTGGCCAAAATTCGCGATCGGGTGTCGGGAATGATTGTAGCGGAGGATGTGATGACGATCGCTTCGCAGCCACGACCGATCAAAGTTCGGCAACACCAAGACGATGGCAGTATCAAGGAATGGCTAGAAGAGCCGGAACCCCAAGTTGAAAGCTTGACGGAACGCTTGCAGAGTATTTTGGTGAATGATGCTCAAAAGCTGATTATGGCTAGTTCGCTGGGCAATGCTGAAGCGCTAAAAGTCGCCGCCCGCAAGCAATTGAACGAAAAACGCCGAACTAGAGCCATGCCGATGATCGAACGATCGCAGTGGGTCGTTGCGGGAACGGCATTTGCAACTCCGTTTCCAGCGATCGATCTGTTAGCAACTGCTGCGATCAATGGCCAAATGGTCGCGGACTTAAGTAACCTGTACCAACAAAAGTTTTCCCTCGAACAAGCCAAGACCATTGCCAAAACTCTGTCTGAATTGATGATCAAATTGGGCATTGTCGAAGTCTCGACCCAAGCCGTCGGTGCAGTCCTCAAGACCAATGCGATTACCTACATGGCAGGCGGTGCCGTTCAGGGTGTGAGTGGTGCTTACTTAACGCGCATTGCGGGACTGGCCTTAATCGCATATTGGGAAAGTGACGATCGGCCCATCACCGAAACCGCTCCAGCGATTCAGCGCGATCGGCTGCAAACCATTTTAAAAACCGTGTTTCAGCAAAACCAACGATCGGCTTTCCTTCAAGGCTTTGTGACCCAGGCGTTCGATCGGTTGATCAGTCGCAATATCTTGGCCGATCCTGTCGCGCCGATGCGTGAATCGAAAGCGATTGCAGAGGGCCAATCCCAGGATTTGTTGGTGCGATCGAAGCTGCCGACCCTAGAATCTCGTCAGCATGAACCGGAGGTAGGGACGATCGAAGCAGAACGAGCCGAATCTGAGGATTTTGAACTCGAACGGGTCGAAATTTATGAGACCTTGTCCAGCTAGCGATTAGAATAGGGTTGATAGTACTGTTGTATTTTGGGTTATGAGATGGAGAATCACGTCAGTTTCAACCTCCATCAACAGGATGCCGTGGACTGGCTCCGATCGTTGCCCGATGCCTCCGTGGACCTGATCGTCACCGATCCACCTTACGAATCTCTGGAAAAACATCGTCGCATCGGCACCACCACCCGACTTAAAAATAGCAAGGCTTCGAGTAATGCCTGGTTTCAGATTTTCCCGAACGATCGTTTTGAAGACCTATTTACCGAATGTTATCGGGTTTTGAAAAACCATCGCCATTTTTATCTCTTTTGTGATGCGGAGACGATGTTTGTGGTGAAGCCGATCGCGGAGGCAGTGGGGTTTCGGTTTTGGAAGCCGATCGTCTGGGATAAACAAAAAATTGGCATGGGATATCATTACCGATCGCGGTACGAAATGATTTTGTTCTTTGAGAAGGGCAAGCGCAAGTTGAATGATCTGTCGATCGCCGACGTGATTGAATGTCCCCGTATTTTTCGTGGCTATCCAACAGAGAAGCCTGTTCCCGTCTCTGAGATTTTAATCAGGCAGAGTACGCAAGCGGGAGAACTGATTGTGGATCCCTTTATGGGTTCGGGTTCTGTGGGGTTGGCGGCGCTGACTCAGGGGCGATCGTTTTTAGGCAACGATATTTGTTCAGAAGCGGTCAGCATCTCACAGCAGCGGTTGACCGAGTTTTTATCCCCAGAAATTACGATTTTAAACTTGCTGTGACAAGATCCGGCGAGCTTAAGATTTTGGCCTCAGATTGCGGCCAGTCTTCAGGTAAAATGGAATAGAGCATCAACCAATGATTTGCAATCGTTCGCTATGACGGGACATGAATATGCCAATCTAATTGCGGACTATCTGCATTTTAATTTCAGCGATCGGGGCATCCAGATCTACCGCGAAGTCAGCATTGGCAAATCCATCATCGGCAAAAACCGACGGGTTGATATGCTGCTCACCTCCGACCAAGCCGAAAAAGCATTTGCGATCGAATGTAAGTTTCAAGACAGTTCCGGAACAGCAGATGAAAAAATTCCCTACGCTGTTCAGAACATGAAAGCACTGCCCATGGGTGGCTGCATTGTCTACGCGGGCGCAGGGTTTTCCGTCGGGGTGCTGCATATGTTGCAGGCGTCGGAGATTGCAGCATACTGCTTGCCGGATGTCTTGGATGCAGGCCGATCGACCAAGGACACCAAGGAATTGGATCATTTGTTGGCGATGCATTTCCATTGGTGGGACATCCTCGTCGCTGGGAAAAAGCCTTGGACCGCAAGGGAACGTCCCCCCAAACCTTTGCCGGAGACTTCGCAGACAGAATTGCTGTAGGCTTGGGTTAATGCATTAAGACCCGATCCCCCTAAATCCCCCTTGAAAAAGGGGACTTTGAATCGGAAATTGTATAGAGTCCGGTTCCCCCTTTTCAAGGGGGCTAGGGGGATCGGGTCTCAATTAAATCCATTTAAGTTGCTATGAAATCCTCCGCTGAGACTCCTACAAATCCGATCGTCAACCGCTTTTGGAGCGCGACGGCGCTGGTGTCTGGGACAACGATCGGCGCGGGAGTGTTAGCATTGCCGACGGTGACTTTGGCTGCAGGGGTGATTCCCTCTTCGATCGCATTGATTTTATGCTGGCTCTATGCACTGTCCACCGGATTACTCCTAGCTGAAATTCATCTCCGCACCCTCGAACAACACCAAGGCTCAGACCTGATTCAAGGCGTCGGGTTAATTAGCCTGATTACGCCCGTTTTTGGGGCGAGTAAACTGGGTCAGGCTGCCCGAGCAATTGCTGCGATCGCCTATGGCTTTTTACACTATGCCTTGCTGGTTGCTTACATTGCTGAAGGCGGCGCGATTTTAAATCCTTTGATTCAGACGATCGCCTCTATTCTACTGGTCATGCCGCTGGTAACAGTGCCGCCGGAATTAGGCCCGATCGTCTTTGTAACAGTATTGGGAAGCTTGTTGTATTTTGGTCGATCGACGTTGATTGGTCGGGTGAATGCAGGCTTTGTGGCCATTATTTTGATTGCCTTTCTTGGCTTGATGAAGGATATGATGCCGCAAATTTCTAGCGATCGGCTTTTTGTGCAAAACTGGTCGGCGATTCCGATGGCCATTCCAGTGATGTTAGTTGCGATCTTCTTTCAGAATGTGATTCCGGTGGTGACGACGCAACTGGAGGGCGATGTTCAACAAATTCGTCGATCGCTCTTTCTAGGCTCCCTGCTTCCGTTAATCCTATATTTATTGTGGAATGGAACCGTTCTGCTGACAGGCGGGGTGAAGCCCTTAGATTTGAGTCATTCTAGCTTTTGGGTTTCAGTGTTTTCAGAGTTTGCGATCGCGACTTCTTTTATTGGATTTGTGTATGGGTTATTGAGTTTCTTTAATGATCTGTTTTTGGTCGTTCCCAGCGATTTGGATCGCGATCCGAGTTTGAAACGATCGTTATATTTATTGGTTTTAACCCCCTCGATCGTAATTGCCGTTTTGAATCCAACTATTTTTCTGTCAGCATTGAATTGGGCTGGAACCTTTAGTATTTCAATTTTGGGTGGGGTGCTTCCGGCGTGGATGGCATGGCAACAGCGCCGAGAGTTTCAAGGCGTTTCCACGATTCCAGATTTTATTCCCGGTGGAAAATGGAGTTTGGGTTTAATTGGGACGATCGGGCTATTGATTTTAAGTCGAGTAGGGAATTAGTGCGCGGCCTTCACACTCTAATTTTATAGATAAAAAGACATTAAAGATTCGCAATTTTAAGCCCTAAAAGGATCGGTGCCTTTTTGTGACAAAAATGCCCTCATCGCAAGTCACAACAAGCTTTGTAATGCTATTTCAGTAAATACCGATCCAGTATTAACACTCATGAATCTTCCGCTTCTCTATGGTTTGATGCGGGCACAGATCATTGTTTCGATCGCGCATCCTACCCCTTGCTACCACTCTTTTAATTTCTACAACTGTTAACGTAATATGGCTACCTTCAACTTCAGTTTTGATCCTGGAACATCGCTTCAACAGATGACAGGGTTTCAAGTCGCGGGACAAATTTGGTCGGGCTATCTGAAAGATAATCTAAACGTCAATATCCATGTTGGCGTCTCTAGCAGTTTACCGAAAGGCGTCATTGGCGGTGCCTTGCCAGGGATTCGAGCCGCTCAAAATTATAAGAGCGTTGCCCGTGCATTAGTGGATGATGCCAGATCTAGTGATGACTTGAGTTCAAGCGGTAGTTTGCAAACCAAAGCAGACTACGAAGCTCAATTCGATACCTTTGATTTGAAAAATGGCAACAACAAAGGCAGTCGAGTCAAGACCAAGGCAATCAATCTCACCAGTGCGAATGCGAAATCACTCAACGTGGGTGGGGGCAATTCAACGGACTTAGATGGTGTTATTCTACTGAGTGGTTTAAATGGAACCAACGTGACTTGGGACTATGATTTCACTCGCAGTAGTACTCCTACCCATCGATCGCTAGATTTTCTCAGTACGGCCATTCATGAAATTGCCCATGTCCTTGGGTTTGTCAGCGGGGTGGACAAACCCGGCTGGCTCAATAGCCAAGCAGGTAATAAAGCAGGTGTTAGCCTCTACCAGAAGAGCTTAGACGATCGCATCGCTAACACGACAGTACTGGACTTGTTCCGGTATTCAACAGCAGCGGGCGTGGATATCAATGATCTATCCTATGGATCGGCAGGGTCAGATAAATTCTTCTCGGTTGATGGTGGGAGAACGTCGATCGCGAATTTTGCAACCGGAGAGGAACGATCGTTGGGTGGCGATGGTGGCCAAGCCAGTCACTGGAAAGATCAAAACAATCCCGTCGGTATCATGAGTCCGACTCTGGACCGAGGTGCAAGGGTCAATGTTTCTAGAATTGATTTAAAAGCATTGGATGTGATTGGTTGGGATGTGGATGTGAGTGGGGTCAGCGCTCCGATCGACTGGTCTCGACTCGTGGCCCAAGCCAAGCAGCAACTCGCATCTCGTCTCGGTCAAAGCGTGACTTGGTTAGAGAACAACCAAACACTAGCGGCTCAAAATCTATCTCAAAGTCGTGACCAAGACGTTTCTAAAATGATCTCGCAAAGTCAGATTTATAAATGGGATCCCGGCGAAGATAATCCGTTCTGGCAGAAAATTCAGAATCTCTATTTTTCTCAAGGACTGTTCCAGAAGATCGACGGTGAATCGATGATGGCTCAACCTACGATCGAGATTAACTGGACACCTGCTAGTTTAGAAGGAACATTTACCACTCAACCCACCGCGTTAAACACTGCGTTAAATCCAGTGGCAGCATTTGAAAGTTTGGTTCCAGTCAATTTAAGTTGGGCGGGCGTTAAGATGCCAGAGATGACGATCGCACAATCCTATCGTCAACTGGCTTCGTCAGACGTTCGTAAACCGAAGTCCTCGACAGTGGCTAAGTTAACGCAAGAGATTGAATTGAACATCAAGGGTTTGGAGCTAGTCTAATCATAAGAACGATCATTCTCCTCTTGAATCCCGCAGAATATCTAGATTCTGCGGGATTTTGATGTAAACCACTGTTGATCATCTATGGAACCTGGGGAACTCTTTGAATCGTAAGGAATCTCTGCTTATTTCTAGGAATTTAGTAATGTCTTTAAATGTTTTAATCAATCAGGCTTGTTCCATTCAAAATCGATTGTCCCGGCCCTACGGATTAGCATTTTTAGGATTGATAGCGACCAGCGGACTGCTGATTCCCTCATCTGCTTTGGCACAGGTGGTTCCGGATGCGACGTTGGCTAGTCCTTCGATCGTCAATACGGTGTCTACGACGACGACCATTACAGGCGGAACGACAGCCGGGACAAATTTATTTCACAGCTTCGATCGATTCTCTGTCAAATCAGGAGATACTGCTTGGTTCAACAATGCCGCTGGCATTCAAAATATTATTACAAGGGTTACAGGTTCATCCGCTTCGCAGATTGACGGACAATTACGGGCTAATAATTCAAATTTATTTTTTATCAATCCCAATGGAATTATTTTTGGACCAAGCGCTCAACTGAATCTCGGCGGGTCTTTCATTGGCAGTACTGCCCAGAGTATTAAGTTTGCGGATGGGACTAGCTTTAGTGCGATCGCCCCACAAGCCACGCCGCTGTTAACCCTAAGTGTGCCGATCGGGCTGCAATATGGCGCGAATCCAGCCCCGATTTCGGTGCAAGGTCCAGGTCACAAACTGACGATCAATTCCAGTAATTTTTCGATTAACCGATCGGCTAGACCCGCTGGATTAAGAGTTTCACCGAGTCAAACGTTGGCGTTAGTGGGTGGTGATGTGAATTTGTCTGGGGCTAACCTGACGGCAGAGAATGGCCGAGTTGAATTAGGGGCGGTGCGCGAAGCAGGATTGGTGAAACTGACTCAAACCAGTCCCGGTTGGACCTTGGGTTATGACGGGATTAATTCCTTTGGTGATATTCGGTTGGGGCAAGCGGCTTCAGTGGATACCAGCGGGAACAGTGGCGGCGAGATTCGGGTGCAGGGACGACAGGTGAGTCTGAAGGACGGTTCGACATTATTAGCAACAACGCTGGGCGCAGGAAAAGGTCAAGGTATCACGGTTAAGGCGACTGAATCGCTGGAGGTTTTAGGGTTTTCGGAATCGTCTACGCAGCAGCGATTTATCAGTAGTTTGTTTACAGATGCCA
>JAAFJU010000137.1 GCA_013298165.1 Synechococcales cyanobacterium bin31.maxbin.ball.101
AAGTCAAAGAGTCATACCCATGAATAGTCTACAGTCAAAAACAACTCTACATCTCATCAATGCTCTAGAAAGTGGAGAGATTGACCATACAGAGGCCGCAAAGCGGATCGCCCAACTCCACACCGCTAACTCTGAAACCTACGCTCAAACCTTGACCATAGGCATCGTGCTAGCGGGGATTTCATGGGCACTCACGGGGGGGAGTGTCATTATTCCGATCGCGATCGCCTTCATGACGTGGGAGACCTACAGTAACCAGCGCCGGGGAAGATTGGAAGCATTTAAACACATCGCACAAGGGCAGATTCTAGAGTACCTTCCCGATGAAGAACGAGAGTTTTTTGAACCTCTCCTGACCGGAAAACCCACAGAGCAAGAGATTCAGAATCCTGAAGACCAGGGCGCAGCTCCTACCGAGCCTGAAACCGTTACACAGAAAGGGATTCATCGCCAATTACAAAACATTGAATGTGGAGACGTCGCCCTGGTTATCACTCAGGAACTCAAACCGCTCATAATCTCAGCCCGACCGCGTACAGGGAAAGGCATCCTATCTGCCCAAGCCATCGCCCGCGCAAAACAACTTCATGGGGCTTCCGTCTGGGTGATTCAACCAAAACCCGCGCCTGATGAGTTGGGATATTGGAAACAAGCCGATCGGTTCCTTGGGTTCTATGTTGAAGATTACGAAGTAGACGAACCCGCAATTGCTGAAAAGCTCACAACCTTTGTTAGAGAGTGGCGGGCAAGTCCTCACCGTCCCACGATTCTCCTGATTGACGAACTGGCAAAAGTGAAGGCGATGCAACCGACTTGGTACAAAGAGTTTTTCTTACCTCAGTGCGTCGTAGAAGGGTCCAGCGGTGAAACTGATAAGCGGCTTCTCTGGCTTCTCACGGTTTCCCCACTCGTCGGAGATTTGGGACTATCCGGGGGCGATCGGTCGGTCTTTGACATCATGACCCTTCAAACCGTCGCAAGCCGCGATCATCGAGCATCGTTTAAAAAGTCCGTAGCCAGTTTAGAAGCCCTACCGACCGACGACGATTTTAAAAAGTCTCCAGTCGGTACTCTGATTTTCCATTCTGCGATCGGTCTATGGGCCGCCGTCCCGTCCTACCCAGTGCCCAAAATCCTACCGACCGATCGGCTCTGTCCCGAGGTTCGCGCCTTGGTTCCGGTGGGTTCCGTCGTGGGTTCGCACCCCGAACCTGACGGAACCCACGGAACCCAAAACGAACCAAGGTTCGGACTAGGTTCGATGCCGGGAACCCAGACCACGCAACCGATTACACCCTATTCTTACGCATCGGGTTCCGGTTCGGAACCGGGTTCGGAACCCACGGAACCTATCCCAAACCGTACCCGTGTGGTTTGCGAACTTCGTCGCCGGGGGGCAACTCAGGCTGAAATCATCGATCTGATTTGGGGTGCCACTAAGGGAGGGGGCAAGGCTTACCAAACCGCCTTAGAAGAGTACCGGGCGATCGTCGCTGAGTATGACTTGTAAAATCTGCCACCATGGATCCAGCACTCCTAAAACCTCACCTTCCCCGTGAGGTTTTTTCATGGCCAAAAATAACCCGCTTCGAGTGGCCACATTCTGAGGTGCTGAAATGTGGGTCAAGGTATGTTGCTCCCCTATAGGGGAGTGAAAACGCGAGGGTAACTGTGAGACCTAAAAAAGCCTCTCAAAATCTGGCTTTTTTGGGGGGGCGATCGGCCCTCTTTTTGGAGGTCTGAAAACCTCTGTTACTACCTAAAGCTTTTTCACTCCTCTTAAGAGGAGCAACCTACACTGACCCACATTCACGCCCCTCTGAAAACCGCTGTCAGGGCGATCGAAAAAAACCGACCCCTTAGGGTTGGCCGCAGAGTTGCACAACATTCAACCGCCCCTCTCAGAGCCGCAAAATCTCCCCCCGATCGCCCCTCATCGTCGAGGGCTGAAAACCTCTGTCACTGTAGTGAGCTTTTTCACTCCCCTTAAAGAGGAGCAACATACACTGACCCATATTCACGACCAAAATCAGAGGGCGATCGGTCGGTCTGGAGACAAGTGAGTTTCACCCGTGCGATCGTTCCTTCGGTCTTAAGGGCGAAGGAACCATGACGCACTCAAAAAGCCTCTCCAAAATTGCCATAACGGGCAAATAACGGGCACGACGTATAAAAGATTGCTGAAACCCTTGTAAATCGGTAGTGTCCCATAACCTTGGTAAGGGTGAGGTCATGAGTTCAATCCTCATCATAGGCTTACTGATACGCAAGGATTTCAGTCCTCGAACGGGTTCATCACAACCGCTTCGGGGATTTGTAGTATCTGGGTACTAGGTTGTAGTTGGGTGCGATCGGGTGTGACTGGGTATAAAATCTCGTTCAAATCTCGTTCAAAATGCCTAAGCACCCAACACGATCGCCGCCGTCAACTCCAACTCAGGGAACGTGGGAGAGACAATTGCATCTTCACCTCGGAAGGTAACGAACTGGTAGGCACCGGAGACGAGAGTACCGACCTTCACCCATTCCCGCTCGGTATCAATCTGCCAGAACTCTGCAATCCCGCGATCGGCGTACTCGCGAGGTTTCCATTGGTAATCGCGTTTGTAGTTTTTCGTGGACTCAGTGCCCGGTGAAACAACCTCAATCACCAACATGGGGCTAGGGTCTGTGAGTTCTACGCAGGCTTCTTTTCGTCCATCAATCGCGGCATAGGATTCTGATGAATGAACGGTGAGATCGGGATAGCGTGAGGTCGCATAGTCACCCCGAACCTCGATCTTATGTTTAGTGGCGAGGCAATAGTAAGGAATTCCCAGCGCTCCGAACGCAAACATCAATAAGGTTGCGATCGAGGTATTCCCCGTGCTTTCGGTTCCCATCGGTACTAAAACCCCATTCTCAAGCTCATACTGCGTATCTGTCCCGTCGTCATAGGTCAGATACTCCTTCAGTGTCATACGTCGGTCAGTTGCGACTGTCATAGGTTTGATCGTCCTTCTTCAGTTACGCGGGTCCACATCCATCATACGTCCGTCTACAACCGACCGGAGGTCATCGAGTTTATTTGGCGATCGTTGGATAGTCGATCTGGCTCAAATCTGGCTCAATTTTTGAAATCGATCCGTTCAATTCCCTCTGGCCAAAACATGCTCCACTGTGAGATCCAACGTTGGCAGAGCTTGAGAGACGATCGTCTGATTCTCTCGGAACGTCGTGAACTGGTACCGATCCGCCACAAGAAGCCCTACCATGATCCATGACCGCTGCGGGTCAATCAGCCAATACTCGGGAATACCACGATCGGCGTATTGGTCCCGCTTGTCCTGATAGTCACGGATATAGTTTTCTGAATCCTCACCACCGGGGGAAACGACTTCGACCACAAGCCGGGGCGGCGGCATCGTTGCACCTAGACGAATGCTGTTTTTCATCAGAACCAAGTGAGCCTCATCCAAGAGGGTTAGATCTGGAAACCGGGTTCTCGGTCTACCGTTGACAACGATCGAAACTTTTCCAGGGCTTACCAGCATTTGGTCAATCCCCATTTGCCACAGCATGATCGCTAAATTGTTAGCGATCGCTTCATTACCCAACGATTCAGACAAAACCGGAACCAACTCCCCATCCCAATACTCACAGCGGCCCTCTGGCAGATCGGACGCATCCGCCATCAGGTACTCTTCAAAACTTGCAAATCTGGCTTTCGTGAACGTCATTCGTTCACCCTGTGTATGCGAAGCATAATCGCCTTTCCTTAGAAGTAATGGGCTACCCCCATCATACGTCCTGCAAAATCTCCTTTCGTACATTTGAAGCTGACAATGTACGAAGCTTGAAAACGAGGTCGTGCGATTGGGTTCACCCTGACTATGATTAACTCAATGACGATGGAATCCTAAAACAAAAAACAATGGCTGAATTGACTCCAACCTTGGCGCTACTGGGAAACCATTCAGCCGCATTCTATCAGGCGATCGGACTTTCGATCGGTCTACTGGCAATCATGGCGGTCTTGGGATGGATTTGGCTACGGGATGAACTCAAGGAAAAAGATTAAATCCGTCACACGCCTTGCCGTTTTAGCGCAAAACTCACGAGGCGTAGAGGCTGCGTTGACGATCGCACCACTTTCCAACGCAAAAACTTTCCGAGAACTAACCGTCCTAAGCCCTTCATTCTTGCGTACAAACGAGCTTGGCGAAACTCCCAAATATTCGTCGCATAGGCAGGCAAAAACGCGAGTTCTCCATACAGACGATCGGCCCGATGACAACTGCTCAATTGCCGCCAACGATCGCGGTTTTGAGCATGTTCAGGATTGGGAATGCCACCATGTTCGCCATAGTTGCGGAATGGGATGTAACAGCGTAATGAGCGCGATCGTAAGAAGCCCTCAATTTGGGAATCCCAGGGGCTATAGTCAGATTCACCATAGTCCAATCGAATTTGTTCGGCTAACTCTAGGAGCGCGATTGCCGCAACAGGCGTCACCACATAGGCCACCGTCGAAACGGAGAACCCTTCTGCAAACCCCTCCGCCGTTACATAATAAAGTTGCGGAGCGCAGGTATAAAGCCAAGCCAAGGCCGTCCGATCGTCCGTTAAGTCACAGGGCATCGGCAGATCCGCCATCCCATTCACCGGGACAAAATCAGCCTCCATAATCAGCGCCGCTTTCCCAGAAGCAATCACCTGACGCCATGCTTTGCAGTGATTCATCAAGCAGGCATAGCTCCGAGAGAAATGGGCTGGAATTTCCCCTTCCCCTTGTCTCAAAATTTCAAAGGACAGTTGCTCCCGTTGGAGAATCGAGGCCAACATCGTCGTATCTTCCCGATAGGCAATTACAAACGTTCGATCGATGCCGTCTCGTAAGGTTTTCGAGGAATCAGCAGCATTGGGCATTCGCATTAGGCTAGACCTCGCTTCAAGGTTCCGAGCAGCAACTGTTCGATCGCCGTGATTTTATCCAGGAGATGAAACCGCTTTGTGGCATACTGCCGCAACTCAGATCCCAGTTCAGGTCGTTGCGATCGCCAATCCAACGTCATCTCCAAGACCGCCGCCAAAGAATCCGCATTGCGCGCTTCAAACAAATGAGGCGCATAGGTCTCGCCCAAAAGCTCCACATTGCCGCCCGATCGACTCGCAACCACAGGCGTTCCAGCGGTCATGGACTCGATAATGACGCGGGCACAAGGCTCTGCCCATTGACTCGGGACCACGGTGACATCACTCACTTGAAAGGCTTCCCGCGCATTATTGATATGTCCTAGAAATCGCACATGAGAGTCCACATCCAGCTTCTGAGCAAAGGCACGCAGTTCGTCCACATAGGTCGCCTCATCCAGCAATGGCTTTCCGGCAATTAAAAGCTGACTGTTGGGATAGGTCGGGAGAATTTTGGCAAAGGCCGTGATCAGGGTTTCGAGACCTTTGCGCCGATCGAGTCGCCCGACATAGGTAATCACCCGAGCGCCCTGGGACAGTTGCCAGGTTTCACGCAGGGAGACTAGGGACAAAGATGGCTCAAACTGCTCCGGCAAAACGCCATTGTGAACCACATCAATGGGCGATCGAACAAGCCGACTCTCCAACCAGCCCTGGCGATTGGCTTGGGACACCGAGATAAATTGCTGGACCTGCCGCAAACTCCACGATCGCTGAATATCAATGGCTTGCGGCGCGGGAAGACGAAAATGGCAGACTAAAGGAATTCGCTTTAAGCGACTGATTAAAGCAGGAAGCGGTAAATCATAAAACTGATTGGCATAGATCAAGGTCTCTTGATTGCCAAAGTCAACCTGTCGCAATAGACGCCACAAATCCTGCAAAAACCACAGCGTCGATCGCCCATCACGAGGCGAAATCGCAAATCCTTTCACCTGAATCACCCGATCGCAAAACGATCGATATTGTTCTAAAAAATCACCCTCGTTTTGATGAACCAAGGTAATGCGATGTCCACGCTGTGCCAGTTGACGAGTGACATCCAAGAGGCTGCGCTCCTGGCCACCCCGCTTGGAAGACGGATATTTCTCTAGAACAATAATATGCATGGGGCAAGAACGATCGAAGGAACAGGCAAAGAATTAGATCCATCAAGGAATTATTTCTGTCTGTAGTGTTCCCGGAAACGCACAAGCCTCAACTCGCGCTAATGGGTTGAATATTACGAGGTCGTAACAAATAAAATGATTTGTTACTAGATTGCAATCTATGACAACTTGTCTTTTGACGCTCTTGAGTGGGAGTCGAGAAAATACAAAACGGCAATCCTCTAGAGTAATCAACCCTTTATCAATTATGTTGAAAAAAGCATTTGTTCGATTGATGACGATCGTGACTGTTTTTGCAGCCATGATCTCCTTTGCAACGCCTGCCCACGCGGGAGATGCGGTTGCAGGGAAGACGGTCTTCTCCGCAAACTGTGCCGCTTGTCATGCGGGAGGACGCAATGCCGTTAATCCTGCAAAAACCTTGCAGAAGGCTGATTTAGATAAATATGGCATGTACTCTGAAGCGGCGATCGTCACCCAAGTGACAGGCGGCAAAGGCGCAATGCCTGCGTTCGGCAGCAAGCTCACCGCAGAGCAAATTGCAAACGTGGCGTCTTACGTTTTATCGAAAGCGGATGACGGTTGGGCAAAGTAACACCCAGCGCATCAATTCACGACTTGTCCCTAAAACTAAAAAGCGGGCTTCCCATGGGAAGCCCGCTTTTCTTATTGTGATTCAGAGCTAGGCTTACTCGCGATCGCCCGTTAATAGCACTTCACCCTTCAGCATTCGAGCCGCCGCATCCAGAAGCGCTTCTTCGAGATACGGCTTCGTGAAGTAGCCGCTGGCTCCCAAGGAAGAGGCCATCTGACGGTGACGATCGGCACCACGTGAGGTCAGCATTGCGATCGGTAGCGCCTTGAGGACGGGATCCTTTTGAATGCGCGATAGCAGTTCGAGACCGTCCATGCGGGGCATTTCGATGTCGCAGAAGACAATGTTGCACGGCAGTCCGGCGCGGAGTTTTTCCCAGGCTTCTTGACCATCGCGGGCTTGCTCGACTCGATAGCCCACTTTGTTGAAGGTCATGGACAGCAGTTCGCGAACCGTAATGGAGTCGTCCACGATGAGAACCATCGGCTCGACCTTGGTGCTTTGAACTTCCTTGACCGGAGGCTGATTCTGTTCCCACATGCTGCCCGCATCGCGACGGATACGGCCCATGGAGAGGTCAATCAGTTCTAGAACGTCGGCGATCGGCATAATCCGACCGTCCCCTAGGACCGTTGCACCCGCGATACCCACGGGTTTGGGCACGGGACCTTCGAGCTGCTTGATCACGATTTCCTGTTCGCCGATCACTTGATCCACTTGCAGCGCCAAGTAGTTGCCCGCACTTCGGAGAACCACCACCGAAATCATGTCTTCTTCTTGGTTTCCGCCGTAGACATTCCCGCGTCCCAGGTGACGGTTGTGCGCGAGGAGTTCGGTCAGAGGTCGTAGCACCAGTTCCGTATCGCGCCATCGGATGCAAGGTTCGCCCTCAGCATTGGTCAGGAGGCGATCTTTTGGCATGTCGAGCATGTCTTCGACCCCGTCCATCGGGAAGGCGATGCGGGCACGATCGCTGACGCAACAGAGCGCTTTAGAAATACTCAGCGTCAATGGCAAGCGAATGGTGAAAGTCGTCCCACGATTGAGCGTCGAGTCCGTCGTCACCGACCCACGAATTTCACTCAAACTGGTACGGACCACGTCCATCCCCACGCCTCGACCTGCAAAGTCATCCGCCTGATCTCGGGTTGAGAAGCCGGGATGGAAGAGCAGATCGTAAACGTCGATCCGTCCCATGGTCTGAGCTTCAGCAGAAGTGATCAGGCCCTTTTGAATCGCTTTTTGTTTGACATGCTCGATGTCAATTCCGGCCCCATCATCAGAGACCGAGATAACGGTTTGGTTCCCTTGGTAGAAGGCGCGAATGGTAATGCGACCCATTTCAGATTTGCCTGCCCGACGCCGATCGTCAGGGGTCTCAATCCCGTGGGTAATGGCATTGTTGACCAGGTGGGTCATGGGATCGTACAGGTGCTCTAATAGCATTTTGTCGATCGGCGTCTCACGGCCTTCCACCACCAGTTCAGCCTGTTTGCCACACTTCATGGCGATGTCACGCACCGCTCGTGGCATCCGATCGGCGGTCTGGGCGAAGGGCACCATGCGAGATCGGGTCAAGCCTTCTTGGAGTTGCGTCGTGACTTGACGGAACATGCGGGTGACTTGATCCGTTTCGTCTACGATAAATTCAATATCTGACGCCGATTCCCGGACTCGGACAATCAGTTCGATCATCTCTTGAGAAAGGGAGTGAAACCCAGTGAATCGATCCATTTCAAGGGGATCATATTCAACGTCGTTGGTTTTTTCGACTTCGACGACCGCACGGGGCATACTGCTGGCCATGCGATAGCTCTGACGGCTGGCTAAGAGCGAGCTTTCTAGGAGCGATCGTTCGTAAAGATCCTGCATTCGCTGACCGACATCGCTCAGTTGCTGCACTTGATAGAGAAGATTGTCGAGGGACTGACGCATCCGCTCTTGATCTTGCTCAAGGCTATTTCGATTGACAACCAGTTCCCCGACCAAGTTGCTGAGGTTGTCCAGGTGTTTGACCGGGACCCGCATGGTCTGTTCGCCAAAGCCTTTGTTGGCACGGGCTGGAGGACGACGGTTTTGAACGGCGGCCGATCGGGCGATCCCCGCAGCAGGAGCCGCTGAGTTACCGGAGTCTCGATCTTCTAGAAGTCTTTCAAGATCGTCGAACTCCGGATCATCCATCACCTGAGCGCCCGACGATTGCGCGTCTGAGGCATTTTGCATTGCATTGGCAGCGACGCCAGCGACTAGTCCAGTGCCGATCGCAGCTCCTGCAAAATCCAGACCCGAAGGCCCTGAGTCAAAGGACAACAAATTGTCCAAGTCAGAGAACGCACTATCTGAGGCATTGTCTGAACCAGCATCTATGGAATTCTCTAAACCTTGACTAGACGCACCACCAAAATCATCCCCTAATAAGTCATCCAGATTATCAAACTCGCTGCCCAAGTCAGATTCCAGGAAGTCACTATCGGATGAATCACTGTCAAAATCCAGGCTTGATAAGGATTCATCCGACCCATCCTCATCCAGATCAAAGGACATATCATCTAGGTTCATTGAATCCAGACTCATTGAATCCAAACTCATATCGTCCGAACTCATAGAATCCATGCTCATTGAATCCAAACTCATATCGCCGAAATCCATCGGGTCCATTTCGTTCAGTTCTAAGCCCGATTCTGAGCTGCTATCCCCAAAATCCATCCCATCATCTAGACTTGCACCCAGATCCGCTTCATCAAAGCCCAAGCTATCCAAATCCATCAGATCCATCTCAGAATCCATATCAGATGAAAGCGCTAAATCATCTGTCCCTAAATCATCTGCAGGAGATTGGACCGCATTTGCGATACCCAATGCTCCGAGTCCAGTGGCTCCGATCGCAGCCACCCCCAGGAGTGCATCTAGGTTTCCAGATGAATCATCCGGCGCATCATCCCAGACATCCAGCGACGGGGATCCTTCTGCACCAAAATCATCCTCTGAAGCCAATTCAGCTTCCATCAGATGATCTAATTCACTCCCTGGCAGCGTCCAATCATTATCAGGATCTTCGATCGAACCAAAGTTCAAGTTTGGATCGAACTGCATCTCCGTCTCGCTCTCCAACTCGTCGAGCAGCAACGGCTCATCCATATCCAAGAAAATATCACTGCCCGCATCAGGATCCGTCAAGTCCAACAGCGTCGGGCTTTCTTCTGCGAAATCCAGATCCGTAATCACAGCCGCATTGAGCGCGTCATCTGCCGCTTCACCAAAGACATCATCCAAGGGCGAAGCTGAACTAGACTCAAACCCTCCTAGCGTCATGTCATCCAAAGACAAGTCATCCAGGGATAACTCATCCAAGGACATTACATCTGAATCAGAGGATTCCAACCCGGCTGCATCAAAATCATCCGAGCCAAACAGATCTTCCATCCCCGCTAAGTCATTGTCACGGGAAGAATCGGGATTGGCGGATTCGGCGGTAAATAGCTCACTGAAACTATCGTCTTCATCGTCAAAATCTAAGCCTTCGATCGGCGTCTCGACGATCGGCTCTCTAGCCGCATCCAAGGACGGGTCAAACGGCAAATCCGTCTCATCCAACTGTCCAAACAAATCTCCCAAATCACTAAAATCAGAGGAATTATCATCGTCCGACGCCAGTTCTACAGGCACATCTCCCAAATCTAACGTGCCCAGTCCAAGATCATCGTCAGAGTTAGCATCAGATGAAACAGCGGACGGCTGATCCAAGAAATCAAATCCTAAATCATCTTCTAAATCAGCGACGCCATCTTGACTGACCACACCCGCAGTCAAAGGCAGCGCCTCTAACAAATCATCGCTAAACAAATCATCTAAGGCATCATCCGACATCATGTCAGCGGTCAAGTTACGATCGACCCCCGATTGGGTTGACCGCTCAAGCTGGAAGTCGTCCAGAGAAGCTCCCGCGTCCCGCAGCTCTTCTTCCTCTTGCCAAGTAGAAGAGAGATCAGGCACTTCACCCTCGAACAGATCCGCCAAGCTATTGAGTTCAGCCAATCCCATCTCAGGACCTGAATCCTCTAGCATCATCAAATCATCAAATCCGTTAGACTCTGAGATTCCCTGAGTCGTGTTCTCCAAGGCCGTCTGCTCAGCCTCAAACATTTCTAGACCTAAATCATCAGACTGCAGATCTCCAAAATCCAACTCGTCGAGATCGCCGAGACCGTCGAAGTCATCGAGTGTCTCCAAGGTCTCCTGACTGGAACTTGCGGAAAGTCCCGTCCCCTCATTCGCCAGATCGTCTCCCAAGAGATCGTCTCCCAAGAGATCGTCTCCCAAGAGATCATCTAAGTCACTCTCCAGTAAGTCACTCTCAAGGGAATTATCAGCAAACAGGTCAAAATCACCCGAAGCAGAATCCCCCATATCGAGATCCAGTCCGCTATCCAGACCTAAATCATCATCCCCACCAAATAGATCATTAAAGTCATCAGAAGGCTCAGAAACCAGAGGCACCAGTGCCATTAATGCATCGCTGGCTTGAATTGCACCATCCTGATCTGACAAAACCTGATTTTGTGCATCTTTGAGATCTTTCAAGACCGTCACCGCTAAGGTTCGTCCCGAATTTTCTGGATGCAGCACCGCTCGCGTCGTTAAGT
>JAAFJU010000206.1 GCA_013298165.1 Synechococcales cyanobacterium bin31.maxbin.ball.101
CCAAACAATAGGTGAATGGTTCTGATGTCAACAGCCGGATTGTTGAGGAGCCGTGTGCCGGGAAACTAGCAAGCACGGTTTTGAATGGGAGGGTGACAAGGTGACTTGTCACTCGACCCTAACGCAAGGACAAAATCTTGACCCAAGCCTTCTCGAATATCAGCAAGCTACCCGAGACGAAACGGGAGCGAAATGATATTGTAGAAGTCTGCATCAAGCACTTCAAATATTTAGCTGAGAGATCGGGAACGAGTTTATCCGAGCAGGAGGAAAATTTCATGAAGACCATGCAAGAGATTGATACGATCTATCGGGCTGAGATGAACCGAGCTAAGCAGGAAGGGCAGCAAGAAGGGCAAATCGATCTGATTCTTCGTCAGTTAACTCGTCGAGTAGGGAGCCACTCGATCGATCTCCAAGACAGAGTGAGGGGTTTGCCATTCGAGCGACTGAAGACTCTAGGTGAAGATCTGATAGATTTCTCACAAACCGAGGATTTGGTTAGCTGGCTCGATCGACATCAGGACTAGATCGAGTCCCCAATACACCGTAGACAATCCCCAGCCCCGCACTCAGAAGGGCGATCGTCGTGATCAAGATAGAAGTCGGCATTTGTAGCATGACGAGTGATTTTGGGACGAAGTAGCTGAAGAGCGCATTGGCTCCCGACATGCCACCGAAGAAGAGTCCGACGGTGAGTCCGCTGTAGGACGGGGGCACCATCGTCAAGGCAAAGGGCACCATCCCGTTATTCACGGCGCTTAGACAGAGCAGCATGAACAGCATGACGGCAAACGCCACGATCGGACCCAACCCGATCGCCAATAGCCCCAATCCCAGAGCAATCCCGCCTAAACTCATCACCAAAAGTTTTCGACTGTCGATGAATTGCGATCGTTGACCTGTGATCAGCGCCAGACAAGCCTGCGTAATCAAAATCAACCCCATCAACACTTCAACCGAAATCCCGGTCAAACTGGAGAGATCCGCCTTCACAATCCGAGGAATCACATCTCCCATCAGCAATCGACTGCCCAACCCGATCGTCGCCCCCACGAACAGGACAATCACAATGTTGGTGAAAATAGTCCGAATTGGGACAGCTTCAGGTTTTAAAGCTTCGGTCTCAGCTTGAAGTTTGGGCATGGCTTTCATGGCCGATCGCAAATTCATCACACTCGCAACAAACGCTAGGGAAGCGATCGCAAAGACGATCGGCGCACCTAGACTGAGGATAAAACTCGTGGCTAAGGGCTTTAGCGCGGCAACTAATCCACCCACTAGCGTCAAAATACAGGCGGCTAAAGGGAGTTGTGTACTTGGGGCAAAGCTGCCGAGCAGACTAAGGGCCGGGGCACGGAAGGTGGCCATGAGGAAGGCCCACAGAATGGCTAATCCAAGCAGCAAAATACGGGTGAAATCATTCGCTCCGCCGAAGAGAAAGACGTAGGGAATTCCCATAAATAGCGCAGTAGCAACGATCGCTCCCACCCCCAAAAACGGGATTTTCGAGCCATAGAGCTGTTGGAACCGATCGGACAAACTCCCAAAAACAGGCTCAATCACCATGGCGATCGCATTTTCAATCAGCAAAATCAAAGCGGTTAACTGCGCCGCATCATTGGGGGAATAGGCAAACACTTGTTCGATCAACTTCGGCAAATAAAGCCCATAAGCCAGCCAAGTCAACGACATCCCCCCTTGCACCGCTGCCAAACTCAAGACCTGTCGCCAACGGATTTGTTCAGGGAGGAAGGGATGATTCATGGTTTGGGTTTCCAGCGCTGGGTGGGCGATTGAGTGGGCGATCGTTTTTAATAAACCCAACCGATCGGCATACACATCAATTTTTTGGGCTTTATGCACTCAATTTTGATTACGTTTTACCTGTTAGGAGTGTAGCCTTCCCAGGCAGGTTGGAAGCTGCGGCGCTTGAGACGTTCGACTTCGATCGCCATGATTCGATAATCGGTTTCTTCATCTTTAATGCCTTGCTCTCGTTGGAGGGATTGCACGACTTTGAGCTGTTCGAGGGCCAGTAAGGGTTTGTCTTGGGCGAGGCTGAGGTCTGCGATCGTGCGGCGTAGGGTCCAGTCGTTGGGGCGCAGGGCGATCGCTCGGTTGTAGATCTCGCCTGCTAAGGGATAATTCTTTTGCTCAAACCGGACACCACCTAAGGCTGTCAGGGCATCGACGTTTTCCGGTTGGACCGTGAGGATGGCTTGGTAGCCTGAGGCCGCAAGTTCTAGATCGCCTAAGGTGCGGGCCACTTCACCCTGGAGGTAGTAGGCATTGACATCGCCCTTAGCTCGGTTCATGTAGGCCGCAAGCTGGGTGCGGGCTGTGCTGGGGTTTTGAGTCGCTAGGAGTTGGAGCGATCGGCGCTGAAGGTCTACGTTATTTGGATTTAACGCAAGGAGACGATCGTAGAGCTTGGTTCGAGAGTCATCGGCGGGTAACGCTCCTGCGAGATCAAACAGTTCTGATGGCGGGTTGGCGTTGGGGTTGTCCGTGAGCCATTGGGTGAGGATGCGATCGGCTTCGGCGACGGTGATTTTGCGACTGACGACGGCGATCCGGGCACGACCGAGTTTTGCACTGCCGTCTTGGGGATCGAGGGCGAGGATGCGATCGTAGGCCACTAAAGCGTCGTCCAGTCTGCGCTGTTGGACTCGGACTCCGGCGAGACCGCGCAGGGCACTTTTTTGGAGATCTGATCGATCGGTTTTAGCGACGATCGCGGTGAAGGCATTGGCACTTTGGTCGAGATTTCCGCTGAGTTGATCGATCGTGGCTCGAAGCAAATCGGGAGCAAGGTCGTTTGAGCCTTGAGGAGTGGCTTGGTAGGCCGTCAGAGCAGTTTGGGCGAGGTCAAAATTTCGGGCTTGGCTGTGGATTTGGGCGATACGGTAGTAGAGGAAGGGCGTCTGGGGCGCGAGGGTTTGGTAGATTTTGAGGAGTTTTGCTTCGGGGGGATCGATGGCGATTAGCGATTGGGCAACAGTGCGACCCACGCTTGCGGAGGCTTTGGGATCGCTGAGCCGATCGTTCAAAGTTTGCTCTACGTCGGTGGCCGATCGCAATCCCAAGCGATAGCCCAACATTAGGCGTTTGAATTGCATCGGATGGTTTGGATCAAATTGATTGGCGACGGAGTCGTAGAGTTTGAGAGCTTCAGGCTGGGTTGCAACCTGTTCACTCATGACATCGGCGGTTTCAACGGTTAAACCTTTGCTGGGTGAGGTTTTGAGCAGACTCTTGTAGCGAGAAATGGCTTGTTCATAGAGGTCCGATCGATCGGTACGACGAGCAATTTCGGCATAACCCTGAGCGATCGCCAATGGATTAGCCGTGGCTCCATTCAACACTTGCAATCCCGCATCCACTTTGCCTGTACTGGCCAGCGCGATCGCCAACGCCTTTCTCAAATCTGTTTCCGCATTGGCGTCGAGTTTGGGCGTCTTGAGTCGATCGGTGAGGCGATCGATCGCATTGGGCGCGCTTCCGGTTTGGGTCAGGGCCGTGGCGTAGGCCGCGAGAGCATAGTCATCCAAACCGTTGCCACCCGGTTTCGCCTGTTCAAACAGTTTTCTCGCGGTGGCGTAATTGCCTGCATAGGTATTGATTTTGGCCGCACCCAGCAAAATTTCGGGATTAGTCACATTCGAACTGCGCAACACATCATAGTCCGCCAACGCTGAGCCAAACTCCCCTTGATACCCCAACAAAAGCGCTCTTTGGGCTAAAGCGTCGCGATCGTTTGGATTCAACGTGAGCAATTGATTTAGCGCTGCGATCCCGTCCAATTGCCAATTGCTGCGGTATTCGCCGAGTTTACCGATCGCCTTCAACGCCTCTAAATTCTTCCCATCGGTTTTCAGCAAAACCTGATAATTATTCCAAGCCTCATCCAACTTGCCCGCCTTCTGAAAACTCTGCGCCAAACCCAGACGCGCACTCGTATCCTGGGGATTTTTTTTCAATGCAGCTTGAAACGCAACGATCGCATCATTGACCCAGCCTTTTTGCAGCAGGTTATAGCCTTCGCGGGTTTGAGCGAGGGCGGGGAGGGGGGCGATCGTTAAAGCGGTCAAAGCAAGGGCAAGAGTTAAACGTTTCATAGAATGATCAACCGTGTTTAGACATATTTCAGTGTTGGTGCTTGTCGGGCTTCGACTCCGCTCAGCCCTCGTCTCTTCTACAAATGCGAAGGCTGAGCGGAGCCGAAGCCTGGTTCTTAATAAGGTCGCGTCCCGTGATAAGTCCCACCTTGAGGCATGATCGCAAAGGCTAAATCAACCGAACTCAAATCCGTATCAACCAACTTCGCATCCGCAAAATTGACATAGCGCATATTTGCATGGGTTAAATTAACCGAGTTCAACTCCGCCTCAATCAAGATTGCCCCATAAAAACTCGTGTTCTTAAAACTAGCCCGGTGAATCTTTGCCCGAGTCAAATTAGAATCCCGCAACTCCGCATCCTCCACCAACGTCCCCGTCAAATTCGCCTGCTCAAAATTCACATTCAAAAGCTGCGATCGGCTAAAGTCCGCCTGACTCAAATCCGCATCCCGAAAATCCCCGCCCTGAGAAATGATCCCCACTAACTTCGCCTGTTTCAAATTCACATTTCGGAGCGTGGCATTGGTCAGATTCGCCTTCGAGAGATTGGCCTGGGCGAGATTGGCATTGGATAAATTCGCCGTATTCAAATCCCAACCCTGCAAATCCGCCCCTTGCAGATCACAGCCTTGACACTTTTTGGTTTGACGTAATTGCGCTAACATCGCGGCGCGAGTAAGGGGATTTCCCAAGGTTGGCGTGAGGTTGTTGTGAGGATTAGTCTTGCTGACGGACTCAGGACTCTCGGCTTTACTCGCCAGCATTTGTCTAAACCAGATCGCGGTCCCCGTGGACAATCCAAGGAACCCGATCGCAATCAAAGCCAGCCGTACTTCGATGACCATAGTGAATATTGTTTGGTAGAGTTGGACCCTGACGCTGCGCCATTGTTTTGATTCAGTGCTGTGACTTAGTATCGTTCAAAACCGCTCAAATTCAACTGGAACTTCCAGCGCAATCTCAATGCAAAACTCGAATGTTCGGCGCTTATTATTTCCAGCGATCGCCGCCTCCACCCTCGTCTTTGGGCTGATGCTCCTCCTCCTCGGCACTCAAAAGTCCGATTGGTTTGAACAGGTGGCAAAGACGCGACAGGGCGATCTCGATCGGGACTACACCTTGACCCATCGCGGACGAGATGCCGCCATTCGGGTGGTCGGAACGGCCATTGTGCTGAGTGTGACCACGGGTATCGTGACGGTGGAACTATTGCGAAAATGGTACGCCTATCGCGAAGGGATTGACCAAAAAGTCGAAGACCTGGGCCTTGCGCCATTGATGTCCGCCAATGCCGATGCAGGTTTAGCAGAGGCCGACTTGGATGTTGAGTTGAAACTCAAGCCGATCGAACCTGACACCAATCCTGATGCCACTCCTGACATCCTGCCGGACTTACAAATTAACCAACTGCAATGGAATCAATCCTCGTCCCTAACCCCTGCGCCATCGTCGGGAACGCTCTCTCCCATTCGTGAACTCACCTGCACTGATGGTGAGACCGATCGTCCCCTCCGGCCTAATTCTCTCCAAACCCACTATGTTCTGGAGTATGAAAACCAACGCTATAAATTTGTCCGAACTGCGATGAACCGATCGAAAATGCTCCGCTACAGCACCATCCTCCAAAGCCAAGCCCAAGCTCAAAGCCCAGACCAAACCCCAGAAGTCATCGCAAAACTCAACCCCGACGGCGAAACCTACAGCCTCTGGATTCAGATTTGAACGATTCGATGATCGCGTAAATCCATGCGAGCCGCCCCCCAGCCCCCAATTCTGGGGGTGCCGGAAGATTTGACTACCATCATGTCCCCCCAGAATTGGGGGTTAGGGGGCCTCTTGATCTCGGCAAAACCCGATCGAGCCATTCCAACAAAATCGGATTCACGGTTTCGGGCACCTCATCATGGGGACAATGGCCCACCGCAGGCAACGACACGAATTCCACCGCAGGATTAAAACTCACCAGAGTCTGGGCAATCTTCGGCGGCACAAACTGATCCTTCGCACCCCAGATCAGCAGCATCGGCAAACTCATGCGCGGCAGGGCCGATCGGGCCTGGTACTCCGACGGCAACTCCCGCTGACTCAAAACCATAGTGGCCAAGGCTCGACCTGCATGACGATCGTAAGCCGGAGACGACAAAATCTCCACCAGCTCCCGATCCAAGCGAGTTTCATCCACATAAGCCCCCTTCACCCAAGCCCGAATCACTTTCGGCTGTCGGATCCATCGGAAAAACGGCACAAAAATCGGGGACATCGTAATCACCCGTTTCGCAATGGCTCCGATCGGCTGGGTCAGCGCCTTCACCACCGCAGGCATGGCCACGGCTGAGAAATCGGGAAGATTCAACCAAGCGATCGCCGCCACCACCTCCGGATGCTTCGCCGCCAGACCCAATCCCACCACCGATCCCAAGGAATTCCCCACCACCACCACCGATCGGCCAATCACCTCCGTCACAAAATCAAACAACTGCTCCACCCAAAGCGCCGTCCCATACACGGTCCCATCCTTATCCGACGCCCCAAAGCCCAGCAAATCAATGGCATAGACCGATCGACCTTGACTCAACGGCCCGAGATTCGATCGCCAATGGCGCACTGACGCCCCAAAGCCATGGATCAATAGGAACGGTTCCGCCGGACGCTTCAATCCTTGAAATCCTGACTGCGCCGGGGTAAAGGTATATCGAATCCGATGCCCTCGCCAACTCCACTCTCGATGCACGG
>JAAFJU010000018.1 GCA_013298165.1 Synechococcales cyanobacterium bin31.maxbin.ball.101
TGGGTCCCATTACGATGATGAACCAAAGTCCGATCGCAAGAAAAAGGAGAACAATCCCTATTTCAAACTTCGATAGGCGACGAGAGGATTTGGTTTTGCTCATGGTCTAAAACCTTAGGGTATTGCTTGAATGCTGTAATTGTAGTTAGTGGAGAATACTCAATAATCAAACGGGGAAGAGGTGGAGAATCGATTGTTTCATAAGGGTTCTGACCAAACTTAAAGTGCAGGACTTATTTGAGTTTAATCGAAATACATTTCCTCCTCCGATCGGCTATGAACAACTACCCCTTGGGCTAAATGATGGGTCGGATTGAAGTTAGGGTTTGTAACCGAGTCTGTTTAGGACTACGGTAGCCGTCCGTCGGACCGACTCTTCCCGATCGTTAAGGAGTGGAATGAGTGCAGGGATAGCTAATTTTGCTGATTCTCCCATATTGATTAATGACAATACCGCTCGCAATCTCACATCCTTTTTTTGATCCTTGAAGAGTAGGACGATCGAAGGAATGGTGGATTTTGCCGATTCTCCTATATTGCCTAAAATAGATACTGCACGCGCACGCACAAATTCATCCGGATCTCTGAGGATTGGAAGCATTGAAGAGATGACAAATTCTGAACCCTCTCCCATACTACCTAACGTAAATGCGGCATTTAGTCGGATCAGTACATTTGGATGTTTGAGAAGCGGAATGAGTTGAGAACTCGCAGATTTTGCCGCTTTATCATTTGTTGGGAATGCCTTCAAAACACTGAAACGAACTTGTGCATCCGAATCACGGAATAGGGGAAGGATTAATGGAATAATCCTATTTGCTGATAGTCCTACACCACTGAGGGCATCTACCGCATTGGCTCGGACTTCTGCTTCTGAATCTTGAAGCAGGGAAATAAGCTCCGGAATTGCCGACTCTAACAGTTCGTCTGTATTGTCAAGTTGAGATTTTGATTGAGGAGTCGGCAGTGGAAATTTCTCAAATTGCAGTGTTCGAGGGATTCTTACCGCCTTGCCAATCTCAGCAATTGCCCCCGCTGCACGTGCGCGAACCATTGTATTGGGATCTTTGAGCAATGGAATGAGCAATGGAACTGCTAACTTGGGAGGTTCCTGCATTAACGCTATTCTTCCAAGGGCGAAAGCTGCATTCGATCGAACTTCTGCATCATTGTCTTGGAGTAGTTTTATAAGGGCTGGAACTGCTGAAATATCGCCGTTTGTTAGACCAAGGGCGAAGGCTGCATTCGATCGCATTCGTACATTACTGTCTTTGAGCAGTGGAATCAGGAATGGAATTGATGCTGACATATGACCAAGCGCCGCCGCTGCACTCGATCTCACCCCTGGATGTGGATCTTTAAGTAGAGGAATCAGATATGGAATAGCTGCTGTAGCCTGTGGGCCTGCGGTGCTGTAGCCCATCTCTCCAAGGATATTTGCTGCTGTCCATCGAATCGCTGGTTTAGAGTCTTTGAGTAGTGGAATCAGTGCATTAATAGCAGGCTGACCCAATTGCTTAAGAGTTTCACATGCCAATGTTGACTCGCTTTCGTTCCCAGTCTGTAACTGTTGAATTAATGTGGCAATATTTCTCGTTTGACTCTGATTGTCTGGTAGTGGAACTACAGACTCCGATCGTCCCACCTCCGCTAATCCTACAGTTGCAGAAATGCTCAATAACAAAATGGGAAAGAGGTGGAGAATCGATCGTTTCATCAGGGTTCACTCCAAACTCGAAGATTCCAGTAACTATTCAAGTTTAATCGCAATAAATTTCCTACCCACAAAAGCGATCGCTGTTTCGATGTGAGCGAGAAGCAGGGCGAAAACAAAAGTAAATCTAAAATTTTGTGATTCCTCACTCGTTGGGGAGAGTTGCTGAACCCCGTTGATAAGCTACAACTTGACCAATGAGCAAATCCCATCGGTCCACCATCGGCCAGCCTCATCGCCCCATTCTCAGGAGTTTAATAAGCTATGTCTGGAATCAAGCAACTCATCAAGCAATCGCCTGTGGGTCATTTTGCTGAAAATATTCAAGATCTCTTCACCCGAAATGGCATGTACAACCGCCAAACGGTGCAGGTCATGCGGCGAGTGTTGACCCCGGACTCGGTTTGTATTGATATTGGTGCCCATGTGGGATCGGTCCTGAGAGAGATTATTGCGATCGCCCCTCAAGGGACGCACTACGCTTTTGAACCGATTCCCGGACTTGCCCAGGGACTGCGAGAAAAGTTTCCCCATGTGGAACTTTTTGAGAATGCATTGAGTGATCAGCCAGGACAAGCCACCTTCCAGCATGTGACGAATTCTCCCGCCTACAGCGGGTTGCAAAAACGCATTTATGATGGCGATGTACAGATTCAAGAAATCACCGTAGAAGTTGTGCGTTTAGATGATGTGATTCCATTGAATGCTCCCATTCGATTGATTAAATTGGATATTGAAGGGGGCGAATACCATGCGCTGCGGGGGGCGATCGCGACCATTCAACGCAATCGTCCTGTCATTGTGATGGAGGCTAGCATTGGGTCTACGGGGCAATATGGGGTGACACCGGAAATGTTCTATGACCTGATGGCGGATGAATTAAATTACAAAATCTCCACCATGGGCAATTGGCTCAATGGCGCACCTGCCTACGATCGGGAATCCTTCATTCAAAACTGGCATGAAGGTCCTGAATATTACTTTATTGCGGTGCCTTGCGATCGATCGTTCTAACTGATTTGAAATTCTTCTTTTACCCCCCAATTCCCTCAGAGTTGGGGTTTCTATTTGGGAGTCTGGGGTTTATGCTTTTGAGCAGGGAGATTTTATTGAGAGTTGTATGATGCCAGATGAAATTGAATCGGTCTTACAGGCGGCGATCGGCAGCGATCGGCCTGCCGCTTCTGAAGTGATTCAAGCGCTCTTACAGCAGGAAGCTTCGGTCCGTAAGAGCCGAGTTCAGTTGCCAGAGCAAGACTTGATCGGGGATTGGCGGTTGCATTTTGTGACGCTGGGAAAAGTGCGGCTGGGATCAAAACGGCTGCGCGGCTTTTTTCTCCCCGCCTTTCTGCCTGCCCAAATCGCGTTTCAGCCCGCTGAAGACCCGGTGGATTCCCCGCTCAACGTGACCAATCAAGTGACGATCGGTCTGATCCAACTCAAATTCACAGGACCCGCTCGCTACGAAGGGAAAAAGAATTTACTTGGCTTTGACTTTACCCAGCTTGCCGTCCAGGTCGCAGGTCAGCAGGTCTATTCTGGTGCAGTTCCCAGCAGCAGAGCGAATCAAAAATTTAAGGATATTTCGATCGGACGACTCCCCTTCTTTGCCTTTTTTGCCGTCACCCCTTCGTTCATTGCCGCCCGAGGTCGGGGTGGAGGATTGGCGATTTGGGTGAAACAATAGCGATTTCATTCGCTAGCCCCCTAGAACTGTCCGCTAAACCGTCGAGACTAGGGCTGAGGGCCATCCTGTGGGATAATCGGGGGGACGTAGACTGGATGGGGGACTCCGAGGGTGTTAGATGCAAATGATGCAAGGAAATTTGATGCGTTAGTCATTGGATCTGGACCTGCGGGGATGATGATTGCATCGGCGTTGGCGGAGCAAGGGTTGCAGGTTCAGGCGCTGACGGCGACGCCCTTTCCCGCTGTCTGGCCCAATACCTATGGTGTCTGGCGCGATGAGTTGGAACCCTTGGGGTTGACCCATTTGTTAGAGCATTCTTGGAGCCATTGCACCTCCTGTTTTTCCAAGGGAGAGGTGAAACACGATCGGATCTACAGTTTCTTTGACAAAGCAAAACTACAGCAGCATTTCTTAGACATCTGTGAGCAGTTTCAAGTGTCTTGGCTCGTCGGCACCGCCCAATCCATTCAGCATCACGCCACCCATTCCGAGGTCAAAGTCACCACTGGAGAAACCGTCCAAACTCTTAAAGCCCGAATTGTGATTGATGCGACGGGTCATCGGCCTGTGTTTGTCCAGCGGGATGACGATGGCCCGATCGCCTACCAAGCGGCCTATGGCATTGTGGGACGCTTTAGTAAGCCACCTGTTGAAGCGGGGCAAGTCGTGCTGATGGATTTCCAGAATGGTCATCTTTCCGAGGCCGATCGATTGCAAAATACACCGACTTTTTTGTATGCCATGGGCTTTGGGGATGGCGTCTATTTTGTTGAAGAAACCTCTTTGGCTTCCGCGCCAGCTTTGGGTTTTGAACTGTTGGAACGGCGGTTACTGGAGCGCCTGAATGCGAGTGGGATTGAGGTCTTGGAAGAGCATCATATTGAGCGCTGCTTGTTTCCGATGAATTCCCCTATGCCGAGATTTGATCAGCCTGTATTGGCCTTTGGTGGTGCGGCGACGATGGTGCATCCTGCGTCGGGCTATTCTGTGAGCGCACAATTGCGACGGGCACCGGACTTGGCCCGATCGATCGCCACTGCGCTCAAAAACAAAGAAGCCTCGCCCCATGACATTGCAAAAGCGGGCTGGAAGGGGCTTTGGGATGACGATCGGTTGCGGAAGTATTACCTCTATCGATTTGGTTTAGAGAAGTTAATGCGATTTAGTGAGGCGCAACTCAATCATCATTTTGAGACGTTCTTTGCATTGGAGACCGCGCAATGGGCCAACTTTTTGTCGGATGGTTTTACGACGATCGATTTGGTCAAAGCAATGCTACAAATGTTTGTGAAAGCGCCTAATGATGTGCGCTGGGGGTTGATGCAATTTGTCGGGAAAGAAGCGTCGCTGTTTTGGAAGTTTTTGACGGTTTGATTGGGGTTCGGCTCCGCTCACCCCACGCAGTCAAGGCTTGAGGACTGAGCGGAGTTGTAGTTTACGTCCGTAAGGACTAGTCTGTTTACGGCTCCGCTCACCCCACGCAGTCAAGGCTTGAGGACTGAGCGGAGTCGAAGTCCGGTTTTATAATCTATGTAATAGGGATTTAGATTATGGCGTACAGTGATTTCACAACGATCGCAAAAGTAAAAGCGCTTGGATTGACGGTTTTGGAGACTCAGTTTTTGCCGGAGATTGATCCGATCGTGCCGAGTGATTATCTTCAGGAAGCCTTACGACTTGGACTGCCTGTGATTTTGGCTCGGGGTTCTGAGAAAGCTCGATCGGAACTGTTGATTGCGCCGATTTTACTGGAGGTGAGTCGGCATTTGAGTCATCAGGTGGGACTGTTTTCGGGGGAAGATTTTACGGTAGATGCTTCGCGGGGATTGAATGGAAGCTGTGATTTTTTGATTAGCCTATCGCCTCAGCAATTGGAAATTGAACAGCCTGTGATTGTGATTGTTGAAGCGAAAAAAGTTGATCTGAACAGTGGATTAGGACAATGTCTAGCAGAAATGTTTGCGGCTCAGGAGTTTAATGCGGCTGATAGTTCTGTGGTTTATGGCTGCGTGACGACGGGGACGGGATGGAAGTTTTTGAAGCTAGAAGGGTCGATCGCGAGTATTGATGTCACCGAATATCCGATTCCTCCGGTGGATCAGGTTTTAGGGATTTTAGTTTGGATGGTCAGGCAGTTTGAGACAGTTTGATGTGCTGTTTTTCAGTTAAGGTCATCGCAATCCCTTTCTCATAGTAGGCGGCTTCATTGATAAAGACTGGAAAGACGATCGATCGTTCTTCATAGACGATCGTTTCCCCAGCAAAGGTCAAGAACATTGGATCGCCTGCTTTTAGGGGTTCATAGTCTTTACCTTGAAGCTGTGGATGAATCATCGCTTCGAGTTCTCCCATTGAATTTCGGGGATAATCGATCGACTCGATCGACTGATAAATCATCAAACTAGAATGAGTTGTCGAGGCTATTTTTTGTTGATTGGTCGCATCCAAATAGTCCAAAATAGAATGAATTAAGGTCTCCGTTTGCTGAAACCGCTGTGCATCCAGAACGCCCTGCGCGATCGCCCCCACTTCAATGGTGCAACCCAATGGGACGATCGATCGCAACATGGGTGAGTCCTGGTTACATTGAACTCCACAGCACACCCGAACGTCAGGATTTTGTTCACTCAGGTGAGCCATGAGCTGTAAATTAAATGGATGATAGCTAGCGGGTAATAGCGTCAGGCCCATATTGGCCGTGCTGCTGTGTAAATCAATAATAAAATCGACTTTCGAGGTATGAGTTTGCCCCAAAGCTGTTGCGATCGTTCTAGCTTGAGTGTTCTCATACCCCGTTAGAGTGGTGTCATTCAAATCATCTTGACCAAAACAACGATTGAGATCGCGATCGACATACCGTTGATTGAGTGCAATGGCTTTTGGGTTAGCGAGTAATGTTGTCGTTTCAACGGTCGATCGTTGGATGGATTGAGGATTGTTTTGAAACTTCTTAACCAAATAAATCCCCGTCCATTCATTCCCATGGGTTCCACCCACGATCGCCACACGCTGAATTGACATACTCGATGACCTTTGATTGCAACACCCAATCCAAATGATATCAAAGAACTAAGCCGTTGCGCCTCGTCCGATCGCCAGCGCCCGTCTGACCGCTGCATCTGCATTGATCATCCCGTGACCTGTGAGATTGTCATAGCCTCTGGCTCCCAAGTCCACCGCCGTCTGGGACAGAATGGTTTGGACTTGGACTGCTGTGAGATTACGATTTGCGCTCCAGACGAGAGATGCCACGCCTGCGGCATTTGGGGCGGCGGCAGAGGTGCCGTTGAAGCCTGTCGCATAGCCAAAGGTTGCTCCATCGGTGGAACTGTAATTTGCGCGGGCTGCAACTACTTCAGAAGGAGCCATCAAGGTCAAACCCTCTCCGTAATTAGAACCCCAACGATCGGGATAAGAAATCCGATCGCCCGGTGTCTGACCATTGCCAAACCGATCGACTCGATTCCAAGAAGCCCCCACTGCCATTACATTGCGGAATTCAATGGCGAGAGAAGCGGGATTGTCTAATCCATTGGCATCATCATTGCCAGAGGCGATCACAAATAGAGCATTCTCTTGATTATTGGCCACGAGCGATCGGAATACCGGATTAATCGAACCGCCCCCTAGACTTAAATTAATCACTAATCGCTGACCTCGACGAGTTGCTTCCGTGATCAGGGTTTGGGTGGCGGTTGCTAGGGATTGATCATTGGCATTGCCGTCGATGACATCAATGGTGTAGGTCGGAGAATTCCAATTGATGCCGCTCAGTCCAATGCCATTGTTTGAAATGGCGCTAATGATGCTCTGAACGGCAGTTCCATGGGAGCTATCCTGGCGACCATAGCCCTCATCATTGACCTCTCTAAAGAACTCATCCGCGAAATTATTAGGATTTGAATAGGTCGGTAGTCTCAAGTCATCATGGATCTGCCCGGTCCTCGAAACCCCCAAGCCCGTATCCTCAACCCCAATCAATACATTCTCAGAACCCGTCCCAAACCGCCAAGCATTCTGAACGCCCATCATGTGGAGATTCCATTGCCGAGTAAAGTAGGGATCATTGGGCGAAATCGATAAGGTATAGGTCCGATCGGCAAATTGAATCCGATCGATCCCTTCAAACAAAATCTCATTGCCATTGGACAACATAATCGAATCAAACAATCGACTGCCATTGCCGGAATCGTACAGCATTCCTCCGGTCGTCGCCGTCGCGAGATTCATGATTACATCCGTCGATCGTAAACTCGATAGGTCTAATAAATCCCAACGCCCTTGCCCAAAATCTACATTGCCATTCCCCGACACCACCGTCTGCCGCGTCTCAAAATTATTAGCCGTCAAACTAAACGTATCTGCGCCCAAGGTCCCCACTAGAGGCTGACGACTGACGATCGGCTTACTCGGCAACCCCGAAAGTTCCAAGGTATAGGTGCTGCTGCCGATCCAAGGATAGACTCGGACGTAGTAGGTCCCGGAATTTAATGCGAGAGCAATGGTTTCGTTCTCAGTATTATATCGATTGGAAACGGCGAGGGATTGGCCATTGCGATCGTACAGAATGACATCAATATCGCTGGTTAAGCCCGTCAACTTTAAACTAAAGTTCGTCGCCTCGCTCAGTTCAAAACGGTGATAATCGATCGTATCTGCCCCGCCCACAGAATCTGTCGTTATTGACGTGACTCGACTGATATTGCCGAGATCTCGGGCACGATCGAGACTCTGCCCCGGATCACTCAGACTCCCACCCACCGTCAGCCGCAAATCATAATTCGTGCTGGCACTGAGGAAGCTTTGGACCCTGATATAATAGGTGCCCGTATCAAGGACCCCATTGCCTAGAAACTCATCCCTTGTTCCCAAGTTTACAGAACTGGAAACCACGACTCCTTGGCTGTTGAGAATAAAGAGATCCGCATCTGCGCTCAAGCCTTTGAGCGTCACCTCGATCGTCCCAAGGCTCTCCATTCTAAAACGGTAAAAATCAAAGGTGTCAGTCCCACTCACCGAGTCGCTAAAGGCAAAATATCTGCCGTTCATATCTCCAACATTGTGGGCTGTCTGTAAGGTATTTCCGATAAAATCAGATGGACTAGCCGCAGGGGCGGAGATTTTTGTAAAGTCGGTCTGGAGGTCGGGTGAAGTGGACAATAGAGAATTACTCAAGGGCAAATCAGTGGAGAGTGCAGTAGGCGCGGTGATAGGCATAGTTTGATCCTTGTTTTATCCCTGACAGAACACACATTCAGATGCAGGGCTTGCCCTGCGATTCATCATTTAGTCTACGGATTTATCTTTCAGAAAATGGCTCACTTTTAGCTCATAAAAATTATGCCAATCCCAAAAGCTCAGATTCCAGAACCCAAGCTGATTACGATCGTTCCGCAATTGGCTAAATTTGACAAATTGATCCAACCAATCGAGACGCCGGAACTTCGTCAACTCCGCATTGATGAATTCCTCGATGCCCGATCGATCGCCCCCAATACTCGCAAAGCCTATAAAGAAGATTTGCTCCGGTTTATGCATTGGACGGATACAGCTTGGGCGGCAGTGACGCCTCGGCAGGTGACGCAATTTAAGGCTTATTTATTACAAGTGGATGGCGCAACGGGAAAGCGATCGCTCTCGGATGCTTCGGCAAAACGCATCTTGCAGACGTTGAAAAACTTTTTAAATTGGATGACACAATCGGGCTATCTCGATCGCAATCCCACCCATGCGGTTCATTTACCCAAACTCCAAGAACCGGAGACTCAACATTTAACGTCTGAACAGGTGATGGCAATTTTTAATGCAGCTATGGAAACCAGTTTACCGGAACGCAATATGGCCTTACTCTCGATTTTGAGTCATGGGTTACGGGCGCAGGAAGCATCTAATTTGAACATTGAGGATTTTGATGGACAGCGTTTGAAAATTCGTCAAGCTAAGGCGGATAGTAAGGGGACGGTGCCGATCGATCTCGATGCTCAAATGTGGGTGCAGCAATATGTGCAATGGCGTCAGTCCCAAGGTGAAATCCTCAATGCTGACAGTCCCTTACTGGCCTCGCACTCGAATCGCAATTCCGGGCAACGCATGGGTTATCATGCCATTCAAAAGCTGATGAAAGCGCTTTCAAAGACGGTGGGATTTGATTTTCACGCCCATCAATTTCGCCATACCTTTGCCACGAATCTCGTCCTCAAAGGCATGAACCCCTACCACGCCATGACCCTCACCCGCCACAAGTCCGCCAACTCCTTCCGCCGCTACACCAAAGCCGCCGACGAACTCGCCGCCGAGCAAGCCTTCCGCCAACTCAATCCCTAAGCCATGTCTGATGATTTGGTCAGCCGATCGACCTGCTTCAACAGCACAGGAATTCGGTGTTCACCGGACATGTCTTGAATAAAGGCTTTCGCTTTCGACAGCTCAATCCCGATCGCGGTCACGTACAAGGGCCGCTTGCTATCGCCTCGATAAACTTCAGTCGATTCAGGCGTATCTTGAAATTTTGTTTTTGCCACCCCAATGACGATCGAACTTCCCTCGATCGCATCATACAACCGCTGTCCTAGTCCGGGTTTTGCATCACTGCCCAAGGTTACGTACCCGTCAATGACGATGATCTCAGGAGGACTGTCTAGCGTTTCTAAAAGTGCCAAAATGCAAGGCAGTTCACGTTTATAAAACTGCCCTGGTTCATAGTCGGAAACCCGATCGATTTGTACTTCGATGACAATCTCTTCAGCGGCAGTCGGGGCATCCCAAAAGTGAAATAGGACAGCAGCGACGATCGCCTTTTCGTCTTGGTAATACACATCGATCGCTACAATCATCGGTCTAATCCACTGACAGTCTACTCAATTCATTATATTCGACCTAACGAAGCCCTTTACGCATGAGCACTAAATTATCACGGTGGACGACGGTGTCTTCGCCTTCGTAGCCGAGAATGGTGGAAATTTCTTCCGATTGTTTACCTCGAATTTTTTGCAATTCTTTATGGGTGTAGTTGACGAGACCACGCGCGATTTCTTGGCCGTGGATATTGCAAAGTCGCACCGTATCTTCCTTCTGAAAGTCCCCGTCTAAACCAATCAATCCGGCACTGAGGAGCGATCGGCCTCGGTTCTTCACGGCTTCCACTGCGCCATCATCTAAATACAATTTTCCAGCAGGCACCATGCCGTGGGCAATCCAGCGCTGACGGGCGGTAATCGGGTTTTCCTGCGGTTCAAATCGGGTGCCGATCGCTTCTCCCGCTAAGATCTTAATCAGGTTCTCAGGCCGATCGCTTTTCATAATTACGGTCCGCACTCCTGCTCCCATGGCAATCCGAGCCGCAGAGATCTTCGTCTCCATCCCTCCTGTGCCCCACTTCGTCCCGCCGAGCGTCGTATCTACATTCAGTTCTTCGAGATTGCGAACCACGTCGATCGGTTTTGCGTCGGGATTGGTTCGCGGATTGGCGGTGTAGAGTTTATCCACATCTGTCATCAAAAAGAGCCAATCTGCATCGACTAAACTTGCAACCAAGGCCGATAGCGTGTCATTATCCCCGAATTTTAATTCATCTACTGCAACGGTGTCATTTTCATTGACGATCGGAATCACATTTAGATTTAATAATTCTTCAAAGGTGCGATACACATTCACGTAGCGATTCCGTTCTACTAAGTCTCCCCGTGTTAATAAAACCTGTGCGATCGGCTGTTTCATTTCCGTAAAGAAGTCGTCATACACCCGCATTAATCGCCCTTGACCCACAGCGGCGACGGCTTGCTTAATGGCGATGGATTTAGGCCGATCGGTCATGCCCAGTCTGGCACAACCCACCCCCACAGCCCCGGAAGACACCAGGACTACATGATGCCCCGATCGCTGTAGGTCGCTCAGGACTTCGACGAGGGTGGCGATCGTGGAGAGGGCGAGGTTGCCAGTGGTGGGATTGGTGAGGCTGGAGGTGCCGACTTTGACGACGATCGTTTGGGCGTTTGTGGGGGTTTCGGGAGACTCACTCATGGCAGAATTTCAAATAAGATCAGCACCGGACTGATCTTACCTTTAATCTGATCCACTAATGGGTCTCAGCCACTCAAGTCGGCTGCAAACGCGATCGGCCTTATTGGATACCGACGCTGAGGCTGTACTGACAGGTCGGATAACCCCCGTTTTGGACTTGGATGACATAATCCCCTGAGGAGGTCAGTGTTGTCTTCAGGTTTGTCCTTTCCTCGTTCATCACCAAATCGAGCCGCAGTAGACCATCCGCTTTATCCAAATAGAACACATCCAATGTCACCTTTTCACAACCTGAAACACCTGCTCGTAGGGTCTGACCTTTTGAGGCTCCTAGGACGTATTTCACTGCGCCATATTTGCCCAATTGACCGTCCAACTTCGTAGAAGTCTTGCCTGCTGCAAAATTGACTCGCCGCAAATTGGTCGCTGCAGGTTTTGCGGCCTCTTTGCTTTTGGCAGGTATTGCTTTGGTCGTGTCTGTCGTCTCAGGTTTAGTGGCTTCAGAGCTGGCGGCTGGCTCGGACTTGGCGGTTGCTGAGGCGGCTGTAACGGGCGCAGGGGCATTCATGGTCTGTTGAGTGGGAGTCGTACAGGCTGAAAGGAATCCTAAGCTTCCGATCGCGAGGCTGAGCATGGACAATTTCCAGGGAAGACAAGTCATCATCACGTTCCTTTATAGCTATGAAGTTGATTTAATTGAGTTTCGTGCTAGAACACAGGCTCCTAGCTTTTGACGATACCGAGTATCAAAAAAACTCGATACTCCATTCTTGCGGCGTCAAATTAGCATGATCTTGCGCTCACGATCGCAATTCCTTAGGAGAAACGCCTAAAATTCGTTTAAAGTGCTTGGTCAAATGACTATGGCTACTAAAGCCACACTCCTGAGCAATGGTGGCGATCGTCCAGGCGCGGTTTCTCAGCAAAAACTTGGCTCGTTCGACTCGTTGTTGAATGACATACTGATGTAGCGGTATTCCCATGGATTGTTTGAATGCACGACAGAGATGATATTCACTCAGTCCAATGAGTTGTGCAAAATCTGCGAGTCTAATTTCTTGATCTAGATAATCTTGCACATAGCTGGTAATTTGATCTAATTGTCGTCGGGACAGTCCAGCAGTCGGTGATGGCGATCGAATGAGGCAGACGGAATGATGACTGACTAATCGCGTCGCGAGGGCCGTCGCGAGTGAGTCTCGATAGAGCTTTCCAGAAGGCTGCCCAGCGGCTAAGTCTGCGTGAAGGAGTAAGCCTAATTGCGATAAAACGGGGTCCTGTGCTTCATGTTTTGGAATGATTTCGATCGCATTCCCTTTCACCATTTCTAATCCGACTTGTTCAACGAATTTAGGATGTAAAAAAATGGCGGTGACATCAAGGGCACGATCCCAGACGGCTCTGTGATTGACTCCTGCTGGAAGGATGCCGATCGCGCCATGCTCAAAGCCTCCCGTCCAGTGATTGCGATCGTCCAATTTGGCTTCAAACTTTGCCTGATTGGTTTGAAGCCAAACGGGTAGGACGTGATGGAGTGTTGTGTAGTCTGGTAGTTCATGTTTCGGACATTGCTGGTAGTGCAACATCAAGAGTCCGGGATCGTTGCTACTATTGCTGACGAGGGTTGGGGTGAAGGGTAAAACCTGATTGATTTCCCCTAGGTTGTGGGGGTCAATCAGGAGGGGTTGAGGATTGAGGATTGTGCTATTCATATCAAATACATTAGATTTTCAGTCATTTGATGTTTTTTATACTGTTTGGGGTTGCGGAATGTGGGGGATATCGATCGCTCCGACTGAATGTGTCTATTTCGTGATAATAATTTTAAGCGGATCTCAATAGATTTGCTTTATTAAAAATTTTCTACTATCTAATCTTTAATAAAGTCTTTGTTTTAAGTAAAAATCAACACATCCTGAGGAATCGCCCTCCAGCGCCCTATTCTGGGGGAGCCGGAGTTTGATCGTAGCAGCTTCAATTAACGACACGATCGTTCATGGGCGACGGGATATTGCTGCGATCGTGTATGCACAAGTCCAAATCGTCTTCGTTGCGAGTCTTTCGGCCCCCTAAATCCCCCAATTCTGGGGGACTTTGAATTTGAGTCTTTGGTTTGGCTCCCCCAGAATTGGGGGTCGGGGGGTGGTTCGCCAGGGCGATCGTAATGAATCAATGATGTGTGTACAAGGTTGCTTTTTAAGACGATCGTGTATGCACAAGTCCAAATCATCTTCGCTGCGAGTCTTTCGGCCCCCTAAATCCCCCAATTCTGGGGGACTTTGAATTTGAGTCTTTGGTTTGGCTCCCCCAGAATTGGGGGTCGGGGGTCGGTTCGCCAGGGCGATCGTAAATGAGTGGCAGAGATCGTTGCAATTGCTTGATTTTTGCTCAAAAATTTTGTTGGCAGCGCCTCCCGGAATGGGACTCTCGCTACGCGAAGAAGTGAAAAAGAAAGAGCGCAAAGCTTAAAAGAACAAGAGGGTAAAGGGCTACGGAAGAATCCTCGAAACGGAACTGACAAGACGAAAACCGATTTAGTCGCCACGGTTCTCGCGTGTATCGATGTCGCGACAAGCAGAACGACAAAGCCACGGATCGGAGGTCCAAGAACCACCCCGCAGTATTTGATCGCTTTGTGTTCCGTCGCTTGGAGCCTTACTGTAGTCGCTTTCGTAGTCATCTTGACACCATTCCCAAACGTTGCCATGCATGTCATAAAGTCCCCACGCATTTGGTTCAAACATTTTGACGGGTGTTGTCTTTTCTCGGGATTCTCCCAATCGTCCTCGCCCATATTTACCAGGGTAAACTGTCTCTTCGTACTTCCAGTTTTGAGCTTGATAATTAGCGAGTTCGGCATCGATCGTCTCGCCAAAATGAAAAGGAGTTTCCGTTCCCGCTCGACATGCGTATTCCCATTCGGCTTCAGAGGGTAAACGATAGGTTCGTCCGGTCTTTTCAGAAAGCAGACGACAAAATTCGATCGCATCATCCCAGGAGACATTCTCAACTGGGAGATTGTCATCGCCTTTGAAGTCTGAAGGTGATGGCTTTAGATCAGTTTTAATTTGAGAAAGCTGGACGATCGATCGCCATTGCCCTTGAGTCACAGGAGTGCATCCCATGAAAAATGTTGGAACCGTTACGGAATATGGCTTTTCGTTGCTCTGATGTTCTTCCTCCTCTTCAGGCGATCCCATTTGGAACTCTCCACCTAGGATCAGTGCCATTTCCATTTCTACACCAGGGCTGAGGGTTTCGGTGTAGGTGTGAATGGTGCTTGTGTGGGATTTGATGGTGAGGGTGGACATGGTGAATTAGGGAATGGAGAGGTGTCTATTCAACTTGATGTAGTAAATCCTGAATCGATAATACTAGAGTGGGAGAACTCAAAAAGCCTTTTGCATCTCGTGTTGCGATCGCATCTGAATAATGTTTGTATCCACTAAAACTCTCATTACAGATACTTCTCCAGCCGTCGCTCATCTAGCATGGCAGTGACTTCTTCTTCAGTGGGTGCAGGTTGATCGATTTTCAATAAGCCTCTCATCCGTTGGATGGCACCCGATCGATCGGGATAGGCGATCGGGTGATTTTGCAATGATTCAATGATGGCACTGACCAATGCAAGACGATCGTGCGGGGGCAACTTAAAGACCTAAGTACAGGACAAAAAATGAATGGCTTGCAATAACTGCTGTCTGGCGATATTGAAGTTGATCATGCCATCTCGAATATAATCACAGCCAACCTGAAAAATACTTTTTGCCTTGCGCCCGTGATTCTTAATAGGAATCGGGGTCTGAAGCGTTAGCCACTCTCCCACTCGAATCGCCCAAACCATGGCTAGCGTTAATAGCGCGACTAACTTACTCAATCGCTTCATCTCTCTCAAATGAGTATCCTCCAGGTTAAATCCACGGGATTTGAGAATGCCAAATAGCGTCTCTATGGCCCAGCGTTTTCCATAATCAGCGATGGACGTCTCGACCGACTGCTGGGTCACAATGAGCATCAGCTCTCCATCTAGCAATTTCAGGGCAGCCACTTGGACCCAATGGCCCCACAACCGCCGATTGCGCTTTAAAACGCGACGTTCACCGACCTTCAACCCCTGAAACAGTTGTTTACCGTTCACGGATTCCTGTCCGTCAAACAGCAGTTCAGTCTCCCGAATGCGGATACGGAACGGGAGCTTCAGGTCTTCTAATAGATAGCCAAATCAATCACTCCCCACAAACTCCCGGTCAGCAGTCAACGCCGCGACTTTCACGTCTGGAAACAAGTCTCGAAACTCCTCCATCAGGAGAATTCGCTCAACTTGATTGGAATTTCCCCGTTTATCCAACATCCACCAGAGTAACGGAATCGCCACACCCTCGTGGACCACCGCTAGCATCAGAATATTGTGGTCTATTGTCCCAACTTTCCAGTTTGTCTGGTCAATCGCCAAGGTCCAAGGCTGAGGAATCGCCATTAAATTCATCATCCCTTTAGCCCAATCACCATAATCCAATTCAAAGCCCGAGAAGAATCGTTGCAGACGTTTGTATCGAGAACTCGCTTGGGCCTTGCTCGGCATTGCGAGGGATAATTCAGAGAAGTCTACCGTCCTGACTCGAAACAGCGCAATTAGGAACAGGGTCAGAAATCGAAGTCGGGCACCATGCCATCCGAAATGTTGGTGCAAGGTCTGGTGAATTAGGGTAATCTCAGTGAGGGATAATTAGGTTGAGTTGATACTCCTAGGAATCCCTCTCCTAAAGACTTTTCACCTTTTTGTCCGGTACTAAGAAAGTAGACTTATTCCTGTTTATCAATCGGTTTGAGTTTGAATTGCTAATCTGATTGCGTTCAACAGGTGTGGAACACTACCTTTCTCTCAAAGTTTCTCAAAATGTGATTGACCCATCTCACTTCTATAGTCCACTTAAGTGGGCTTTCCCTTGTAGCCCACCGTTTCACGCGCGGGTAGATTATCGGTTGAACTTTGAATTTGGAATTACTGTTGATTTAGGGTTTATAACCAAGTTTTGCTAAGGCTTGAGAGGCAGACGATTGAACTATTGCATCTGAATCTTTGAGCAAAGGAATCAAAGCAGAAATGGACGATTCTGCCGACGGGCCTATATTACCTAGAGCATAAGCTGCACTCGATCGCACCCACTTATCTGAATCTTTGAGCAAAGGAATCAAACTGGGTACAGCAGATTTCATTGACTCATCCCTCATTCCTAATGCTAGATTCCCCAATGCTATATTTCCCAATGCATAAGCCGCACTCGATCGGACATCTGAGTCTGAATCTTTAAGCAAAGGAATCAAATTGGGAATGGCAGATGTCCCTAGATAAAGCATATTCCCTAGCGCCGCAGACGCACTCCAGCGCAGATTTGGGTCTGAATCCTTGAGAAAAGAAATCAAATCAGGAATAGCAGCAGATTGTGCAGACGTACCCATTCTCCCAAACGCAATAGCTGCACTATGTCGAACATCTCGATCTGAATCCTTGAGCAAAGGAAGCAGATAGGGTATTGCTGGCTCACCCATTTTCGCTAGGTTAAGAGTCGCAATGACTCGAACGAATGGCTCTGGAGCTTTCAGTAAAGGAATCAATTCTGGGAAAGTAAATTTACCCGATTCAAACATTCTTTTGATCGCTTCAGTCGTGTTCCGTCTTACAGTTGAGTCTGCATCTTTAAGCAAAAGACTCAAATTGGGGAGAGCAGATTTTGCAGACTCGCCCATACTCGCAATCGACCAAGCAGCACTTTGTCGAACTTGCGAATCTGTATCTTTAAGCAAAGAAATCAACTTAGGGAGAGCTGACCTAGCCGACTCACCAGTTCTTCCTAACACGCTAGCCGCGCTCGATCGCACGCTTGGATCTTCATCTTTGAGCAAGAGAATCAAACGAGGGATGGCTGGTTTTGCTGAAGTGCCCATTTTCTCCAGCACGTAAAATGCCCTCGATCGCACTTGCGGCTCTGCATCCTTGAGCAAAGGAATTAAATAAGGTAATGCCGTCTCACCAATTTTCGCTAATGCAGTAGCCACATTGTCAATTCCATATCTTGGTGCTCCGTCAATTTCACCTCTTGACTCGTTAAGCGCAGCAATCAAGTAGGGGATGGCTGGTTTAGCTGATTTCCCCATTGTCCCCAGGGCATCAACCGCCGTCACTCGCACTCGCAAATCTGAATCCTTGAGTAAAGAAATTAAATCTGGAATGACTGATTTCGCTGACTCACCCATTTGCTTGATTGCCTCAGCCACACTTCGTCGCACTCGCGGATCTGTATCTTTGAACAAAGGAATTAAATAGGGTATGGACGACTCGCCAATTCGCCCTAGTGCATAAGCTGCACGCCACGGCAACTCATTATTTGTTTCTTTAAGCAAAATAATTAAATGGGGAATAGCCGATTTAGCCGACGCTCCCATTTTCCCGATCGCCACAGCCGTCTTCCATCTCACCTCTGGATCTGCATCCTTAAGTAAAGGAATCAGATCTGGGATTTCTAATTTGGCCGACTCGTCTATCGTAGAAATCATCCAAGCCAGATTTGCTCGCACTTCTGGATTTGAATTCTTGAGGAAAGGAATCAAATATGGGATAGCCGATTTGCCCATATACCTGATTTTAGACTCTGCATCCGATCGCACCTTTGAATCTCTAGATTTCAAATCCTGAACTAGCCGACCGATCTTTTCAGTCTGACTCACTTGTTGCTCAGCCGCAGTCTGCGATCGTCCCACCTCCGCCAATCCCACGATCGAACTCAAACTCAACAAGCCAACCAATAAGACAGAGAACGACGATCGGATATTCATACAAAACCTACTGGAGTCAATATTCTGAAATATATTCTAACTTTTAACTAAAGGGTTGTGCATTAGAGAAGTGTGGGATAGGTTATGATATTTCACCAACTCCACGGCTCCAAAGCCAATCCCGCTCGTTGCGCCGCCGTATCATGCGTCCAACTATTTTTCCAGATCCAATTGAAGTAGGTAATCGCTAATCGCACGACTCGCTCCGTTTGCTCCCAAACTTGGTAGTGCCATTAGGTAAAGGATAAAGAATAATAGGCTATTTTCAGAAGCCGCACGGTCAGTGCTTGAGCAATGACAGCTATTTTTCTCCGTCCTTTAGGAAAGGGCACTACCCTCAACCGCAAATCCAGAATCGGCTATTTTCGTCATAACCATCAAACACCAACACTCCTAAACAATGGTTATTACTCACGCGTTCCCTGACCCTTGACTTCGATCGGCTCCTTACCACCTGCATACTTAGGCTTCAGCTTCAGCTTCAGTTTATGCGTCAGAATTGGGGGCCGGGGGGCCTCTTCTCCGCCTCACACACCCAATGTCACCCCACACATCATCGATGCAACTACGGAACATACTGAATTCACGCCTGACATTGTTAATGTCAAACCACCCATTAACAATGTCACACTCAACATTCTTAATTCACCCTTCCACATTCTCAATGTGACTGCGGAACATACTGAATTCACGCGACACATTAACAATGTCACGCCATACATTAACAATGCGCTCCGTAAATCCACGACAGTTCCACAAAAAAGTCCGATCGCACCCCAACCCCAAAACAAAAGCAGGGCAACCTAAGCACATAAAATTCATGTCTCAAGGAGCATCACCATGCCAACACCCAACACCAATCGCAAACTCACCCCCCAAGTCATCCAACAAGACATCGACTCCCTCAACGGACTTGGCACCATCCCCACCTACAGCACCAACCGCAACGAAGCCACCACCAGCGCCCTAAAAATGGCCTACCAAACCCTCCAACTCCAACGCCAAACCGAAAAAGAACGCCAAGCCCTCTACCAGGACTCAGTAGACGCCACCCGCGCCGCCGAATGGGCCTTCCACAATGCAGTGCTGGCGATGAAAGAAGTCGTGCGCGGCCAGTTTGGTTCAGACAGCAACGAAGCCCGCGCCGTGGGACTCAAGAAAAAGTCCGATCGCAAACGCCCCGTCCGATCGAAAACCCCGATGACCGAAGGTCGGTCGAAGACCATCGCCAAAACACAAACCGCCCTCAACTAATTCCAAACAAAAACATCTTGATTCAACAAAAAGCGGTCCCAAAAATCCCCCACTCTGGAGGACTCAAAGGACCGCTTCTTTTTATTCGTCCCACCCAAAATCGAGGGCTGAGCGGAGTCGAAGCCCGTCTCCCCCTATCTCACCTTCGGCGTCGGCAACCCGACCATTTCCGCATTGCTCTTACCCGGAGCCACCATTGGATAGCAGTTCTCGTTCTTCCGCACCTGCACATCCATCAACACCGGACCATCATGGGCCAACATCTCCGCGATCGCATCCTTCAACTGGCTCGGGTCCGTCACCCGCATTCCCTTCACCCCATAAGCCTGGGCTAACATCACCAGATCCGGCATCGAAGGCTCCATCCGCGACGACGAATAGCGCTCTTGATAAAACGCCTCCTGCCACTGCCGCACCATGCCCTGCCAGCCGTTATTGATCACAATGGTCTTCACCGCAATCCCAAACTGCTTCAAGGTTCCGAGTTCCTGGATATTCATCTGCACACTGGCATCACCACTAATACAGATCACCTGCTCCGCATCGCCCACCGCAATCTTCGCCCCCATCGCCGCCGGAATCCCAAAGCCCATCGTCCCTAAACCCGCACTCGAAATCCAACGACGCGGTCCATTTTTTAAGAACTGCGCTGCCCACATTTGGTGCTGGCCTACGTCCGTTGTGTAGTAAGCATTGGGCGCTTGAGTTCCCACTTCGACGATCACTTCCTGAGGCGAAAGCTTGTCGGTGTAGTTTGGGGCCACCATGGGGTAGTCGTCTTTCCAGATGTCAATCTGTTGGAGCCAATCTTTGGTTTGCGTTGACTTGGCCTCTTGCTTCGACTGCGACAGCATTTCCTGAAGCACCTGCTTCACATCGCCCACGATCGCCACATTTGGCACCCGCACCTTTGCAATTTCCGCTGGATCAATATCCACATGAATAATCTTCGCATCCGGTGCAAAGCCCGAAAGCCTGCCCGTCACCCGATCGTCAAAGCGCGCCCCGATCGCAATCAGCAAATCACACTCCGTCACCGCAAAGTTCGCATAGGCCGTCCCATGCATCCCCAGCATCCCCACCGACAATGGATGATGCTCATCAAACGCCCCAATCCCCATCAACGTCGTCGTCGTCGGCAACCCAAAGCGCTCGGCGAACTGTTTCACCTCAGCATGGGCACCCGCTGCGATCGCGCCACCGCCCACATAGAGCAAGGGTTTATGGGCATCGCGGATGAGATCTAAGGCTTGGGAACAGAGATGCTCATCAAAGGTTTTTGCAGGGTTATAGCCGACCAATTTGACATCGCCCGGTTTCACAGGCAGGTAGTCGCATTCCTCCGCGCCCACGTCCTTGGGAATGTCCACTAGCACCGGACCCGGACGACCCGTATGGCAGAGGTGATAGGCTTCGGCAATGATGCGGGCCATATCGTGGGGATCGCGCACTACGTAGGAATGCTTCACGATCGGCAGCGTAATCCCCCAAATATCCGTCTCCTGAAATCCATCCGTCCCGATCATCGCCCGAGGCACCTGCCCCGTAATCACCAACAGCGGAATCGAATCCATATGCGCCGTCGCAATCCCCGTCACCAAATTCGTCGCACCGGGTCCCGAGGTCGCAAAACACACGCCCACTGTCCCTGTGGCACGGGCATAGCCATCCGCCGCATGGGCCGCACCCTGCTCGTGACGGACCAGAATATGCTCCAGATCACCCCGCTCTTCAAACTTGTATAGCTCATCATAGATGGGCAAAATGGCCCCACCGGGATAGCCAAAAATATGCTTCACGCCATGTTGTTTTAAGCTATCGAGCAGCGCATAGGCTCCTGTTGCCCGTTGCGTTGCCTTTTGAGTTGCGACTGGTTGCTGAACTGGCACTGTAGACCTCACCAAATGCGTCGTGGATTGCGAGACAAACGAATGTAATTTAACTCTTTAAGAAAAATTAAAGAGTTGTTTTGTGATAGGTGATGCAATTTTAAATCAAAGTGTTAACTCTAAGGCGATCGAAGGTCCGCTGTCGAGTTATTTTTTACGATTTGTATTAGAAACCCTGCGCACTAGGGCGTCGCGACACTGACATTCCGTCCCGGTGCCCCCAGAAGGCTATCTGCGGTATTAATCGCAGGCGTCGGCGTAATGCTGGCCGATCGGCCCTTGGGAACGCCCCAGTGGGTCTGTAGACGATTGAGCAAGACATCCTGCTGTTGACGGAGTCCATCGAGGTTGGTGCCGCGATTGATGATGGAAAACCAGACCAGACCCCGATCGCGCGTGGGAAGCACCCCCGACAGCGCACTCACTTCATTCAACGTTCCCGTCTTGACCACTGCATGTTTAGGGATATTGCGATCGATCAACGTCCCAATGTCCGTCCCCGAGATGGGAAACAGATCGGCAATGGTAAATCCATTCCGTTCTGCATAGCGAGCGATCGCGGTAAACATTGTCATGGCAGCATGGGGCGCAATGCGATTTTCAGTCCCCAGCCCCGACCCATTCACAATCAAAATCTCCTCGCTTGGCAGACCCGCCGCTGCTGCCGCTTTTTGGCGAGTCGCCTCAGCCCCCCCGAGCAACTGCGAGAGCGCCTCGGACATGACATTGTTGCTGTAGACATTGAGCCGCTTGACCAGATGGAGAACCGAAAGCGACTTGTGTTGAATAATCGCTCTCCCATTCGCCATCTCCCCGACCCGAACCTTGCCGTTAATGGCGATCGTCGGTTTCATCGGCGGCTTCGGTTTCATTTGGCCATATTGCTCTGCAATCTCACCGGACCAGTTTTTGGTATTGAGCGCTTGGTAGAGTAGGCCACCCGCTTTAGCCGGATTGACCTCAAAGTTCATAATAAAGGGACCCACAATCACCAAGTCCCCCGTCACCTGCTGAATCCCCATCTCATTGAGCTTATTGCCCAGCGCGATCGCCTCCTCCCATACAAACATCGGATCGCCACTGCCCTGAATCACCAAATCCCCCTGCAAGACCCCATTTTGAATCGGTCCTGTCACGGCGATCGTCGTATCAAATTGATGCTGAGGTCCCCAGGTCTCCAGCGCGGCTAAGGTGGTGGCGACTTTGGTCAAGGAAGCGGCGGAGAGAGGGGTTTTGCCTTGATTTTCGGTGAGAAGTGAAGCCCCGGACTGGAGCCAGATGCCTTGCTCGGTGGGGCTAAGTCCTTGACTCTTAAGGGTGTTGAGGTAGTCGCGAACAAAGGTTTCGGCAGCGGGATCGGTGTCGCCTGCTAGAGCGGTCCAGGGCGTATTTTGGAGAACGGAGAGACCGATCGACTCGGGTAAGCGCATGTCCTGCATGACTATGGGTTCAGACTTGCCAAAACCATGGAGGAGTAGGACCGCTGGAAGCAGTAAAAAACGTAAATTCGATCGCAAAGTGAAACGAGGCATCGTTAAGGGTGTAAAAAGAATAGGGATTCGCAACTTCAATTTCGCAGCTTACTTTCACTACTGGGACAAAGGGTATGGCAAAGCCTGATCAGAATCAAGTTATTCGGCAACTGCCGATCGCAGCGGGGATGCTGGCGGGCCTGTTGCTCTTCGCGAATCGGGTGCTGACGCCAGAGTTGACGGAAAACCAATCGCGATCGGATGCGCTAGGCGTGATTGTCTGTGCGGTGTTGATCTTAGTGGGGCTGTTGTGGGAGCGAGTGCAGCCGGAGATGCGGGATAGCGTGGAGTTGATAGGGACGGAGGTTTTTGTGATGAAGCCGGACTTACCCGAGGGCTTGCGGGCGGAAATGGCCTGGTCGTCTCATATTTTGTTGACGAATACCCTGACGCGATCGATCGTGGTGCTGTGGGAGGGTGAAGTCTTGCTACGTCGCGGAATAATGTCAGATGTGACCGAGGTGGGAATTGGCAAGATTCTGACGCGGGTGATTGAGACGCAAAAGCCCGTCTATCTTGTGGATTCTAATAAATATCCCGGCAAGATTGAGTTTAACTATTTTCCAGAAAATGCTCAGGCAATTATCTGTCAGCCGATCGCGCCCAAAGGAGTATTGATTTTGGGATCAAATACGCCTCGATGTTACACACAGCAGGACGAGAATTGGATTACTGCGATCGCTGAGAAGCTGAGCTATGCCTTGAGTCAGGAGACTCAGTGAACCCGCGATCGTGCCTACATTAGTGGTTGTAGGCACGATCGATTTTAGGCGGCTGATGCCGTATTAAGGTCTTGCTGAAGGAGTTCGACTTCTTCGATTGAAAGTCCCGTGCTAGAAGCGATGAGTGAAACGGCTAATCCTGCTTGTAAGAGGTTGACCGCAATCTCGCGTTTTGCTTTAGCAGCACCTTCAGCAACGATCGATCGGTATACAGAGGATTCTTCCATGATGTCTCTCCGAAGGATTTGATAAACGACATTATCATCTAATTTTAACCCAGCAAGTATCGCTGAAGCCGCAGATATACTAACTTGGGCTGTTGGATCTGGAATTCGATCGATCGCGATAGCAACTTGACGCAACATTGCTTCTGAGTCTGGAGTATCACTCAAGGTTGCAAAGGGAATCAGGCCGGGATATTGCAGGAAAAGACTGGCGGGTTGCTCCCAAAGACGAATTACGTCAAATTCATGATGGGTCCGTTCTAGGGTGAACTCGGTCTGGTACACAAGGTCTGAAGTGGTGCGCTGGAGATAGATGACGGCTTGTCTCATGGATTTGTCGGGATAGCGCCGATGACCTCGACATCGATAATCCAACATTCGGAACGGAATTTTCTTTTGTGGTTCAGTCTGAAACTCGATATGTAAAATTGAATCTTCAGATTGCAATAGGATCAGGGCGTCGGCACGAATGGGATCGAGAGATAGTTCGGAGGGTTCGATTTCAGTCAGCGCAATCGCTTCTCCCATCAGCCAACTGGCAAAGTCAGCAGAGAAATTTTCGGCGAGAAATCGACAGGTGTTATCGTACATGGCTACGTTGTTGCTAGTTGAAAGAGGATCGATCGCGATCGTTTGAAACGAAAAAATTGTACAACTTTGCAATGCACCCAAAACCCGATCGTCCCTAGAGCAACCGCTAATGTAGGGACGATCGGTTTTTCCAATCTCTCAATTTTCGTACTCCACGACCAATGCGATCGCCGCTGCAATTCGTCTCATTTTCTCGTCTTCAAGTTGTCCCAAGTGCCGAATGAATCGCTGTTCATCCAAGGCTCGCCGCGTTGAGGGGACTTAGGAATACTCAACGATGTCTCCTGCTGTGAACTCCCGCCAGCCCATATCCTGCTCGTAATGTTCCACCATATTCGCGGCCTGCATTTCTAAAACTCGTCGTCGTTCTGCCAAAGGGAGTTGCATGAGAACGGTCGGATCTGTTAGGTCAACTTCAGCTTGTTCCAGACGAGTTTGTTCCCGCATAATTAAATGGTGAATGTAGTCATTGACTGTGGTGAACCCCGCAGCCATGGATTGTTGCTCAACAAAGGGTTGAACTTGGTCTGCGATCGAAATACTAAGCATGATGTCTCGACTACTGCGACATTCTCATTTTAACCTACGGACTGAAATCTTTGCGAATTCATTAGGGAGAGGTAGATGGTACGATCGTTAAACCCACAAGTCTCCGATCGCACCCCATAATGTCATCCAATCTAACGTTGATCATTGCAACAATACTCGTCGGTCTCAGCGCTGCCCGAATCGCTCACCGGACATTTCCCTATCAGCCGTTACAATCTCTGCTGAGTTTTCTGAGTCTGTTTTGGGTTATTGTTACTGTGTTGCAGCTTTTCATGGGCGCGGCAGGATTTCTTGCGCCGATCGCGATGCTCGGTTCCTGCATTGCATTTTGTATTGGAGAATGGTTGTGGTCCCGTCGTCGTCCCGTCTTTGAGCGGGAGTCGCAAAAGGAACCGATCGTCATGCTCAGTTCCCTGGGTATCGGTGTCACGATCGCCCTCGTATTTCTGAGCTTATTACCCTTGAGTGGCTTGCTGGGGGAGATTTGGGGGCAGGTGCGATCGGTGCAGCCTTTGAGTTGGGATGTAGTCAGCTATCATTTGCCCAATGCTGTGACCTATTTACAAGCGCAGAGTTGGTGGTTGATTCAGGGGACCTATGGTCATTATCCCGGTGGGAATGAATTGCTGAATTTGTGGAGCATGATATTCCTGAGAAATGAGAGCTTACTCGGTTTAACAACCTTGGCGTTAGTCTTGGGTTCATTGTTGGCTACAGTGGTTATTTTTAATCTCGTTGTTCCAGTCCGATCGGCCTTCTGGCGTGGCATCTTTTCGATCGGTTTAATCCTGGGATTGCTGAATCTTCCAGACTTTCAAAATCTTTTCTTTGATGTTGCTAGAAATGATGCCACGATGTTGTTTTGGGAATTGATTGCACTGTGGGCGTTCTTGAAATCTAAAACTAGAGTTGAGAATTGGTCTATTGTGACAGGTATTTCTCTTGGAATGCTGATTGGAACAAAACCGAATGGATTGTATTTTCTAGTTGCAGCGTTGATTTTAAACTTAGTCTTTAGCAATTCTGAATTAGAAGAATCTCTGGCCGATCGGATCAAAGGCTCGCTGTTTAAAATTCTTCTGCCTAGTCTCGCGATCGGTGGTGGCTGGTATCTCCGAAATTTAATCCAAACGGGACAATTGACACCATCGGATCAACTCAAGGCTGCAGCCGATTTGAGCATTGTTCAAAATCTAATGAATCCGGCACTCTATGCATTGAACTTACCCTTTACGATCGTGGCTATCAGTACGATCGTTTCGCTCATCCCCCCAGTCATCGCAATCGCTCAGCGTAGCAAATCCTCTAAGTCTCAAACCACGACTCCAACCGGATCGGTTCCCTTAGGTATTCAAATGGTTGCTGCTTGGAACCTGAGTGCGATCGGGGCTTTGATGTGTACGCCTAGCGGTGCGGGCTATTTGGCAGGAGCAGGTAAGGTCCTTTTGATTCAGGTGCGATATAGTGCGGTGATTATGCCGTTGAGCTTAATCCTGGTGGGTTATGCAGTAGCGTTACTGCTGGAACCGCTACTGCAACCGAAGCCTTGGCTAGAGAAGTTGGAGCGGCGATCGACGCCTTTGAAGTCTCAGTTTGGATTATTGCTTGCGGGTAGTCTGGCGTTAATGCTGATGCTCTTACAATCGACGACCTACCGATCGCCCCAGGGATTGCCCAGTCACGATGGCATTCTATTTCCCATGGGACCGCAGCAAAGTCAGGTCTACGGCTGGGTTCAGGAAAATATTAAAAATTCAGTGATTTATTCGGTGGGGTTACGGCCCTATGGTTTGGTCGGTGAGAACTTGAGTAATCGGGTGATCGATCGGTTGGGTTCATCCGGTTGGACGTTGGCGGAAGGCTTACCGATTATTCAGGCCAATAGTGTCAAATATTTAGCGCTTTGTGTTGATCCCTTTGAACGATCGGTCCCGCCCGGATTGCAAGACCTGTTGCGTCAAGGGAATCGGTTCCAACGGGTCTTTCAGGATGACTTGGCGATCGTTTTTCGGGTGAATGAGTGATTGCACTCACTTTAATCTTGTCCCCCCTTTTTAAGGGGGCTAGGGGGATCGGGCATTTGTAAATTTGCTTTGGATGTCACGATCGCCCGATCGCGTCCTAAAATAGGAAACGATCGCCCCTAAATCGTAATTCCTTATGATCTCTGAGCCGACTCCTGAGAAGTCCGAAACCCTAAAATCTGAAACGCTGAGCTTTCAATCGGTCGCCGATCGCGTTCCACCCCAAAACCTAGAGGCTGAAGAAGCGATTCTGGGTGGGATTTTGGTGGATGCGGAGGCGATCGGACGGATTACGGACATCCTAGAGGGCGATGCGTTTTATCTAGCGGCCCATCGCAGTATTTATGAGGCGGCGCTGACGTTGCACCAAAGTGGAAAGCCTGCGGACTTGATGACGGTGGCGACTTGGTTGGGCGATCGGGGGATTTTGGATAAGGTGGGCGGGCAGAGTCGGTTGGTGGAGCTGTACGATCGGACGCCGAGTGCGGTGAATATTGATCTGTACGCACAGTTGGTGATGGACAAGTATTTGCGGCGGCGATTGATTCGCGTGGGGAATGAGATTTCGGATTTGGGTCACGATACGGCGCAGGAGTTACCGGAAGTGCTCGATACGGCGGAACAAAAGGTTTTTAATATTACGCAAGCTCGGCCCCAGGACGGGTTAGTTTCGACGGCGGAGGTGTTGACGCAGACGTTTGCGGATATTGAAAGTCGGGCGATCGGGCAGACGTTACCAGGTTTAGCTTGTGGGTTTTATGATCTCGATGCCATGACTCAAGGCTTTCAGCGTGGTGATTTAATCATCGTTGCAGGTCGGCCTTCAATGGGAAAAACGAGTGTTGTACTCAATATTGCCCGCAACGTTGCGTCTTACCATAAGCTTCCCGTTGCTGTTTTTAGTTTAGAAATGTCTCGTGACCAACTGGTGCAGCGTTTGCTTTCGAGTGAAGTTAGGATTGAAAGTAGTCGTTTAAGAGCGGGTCGCATTAGCGCTCAGGAGTGGGAACCGTTGGCCCATGAGATTAGCAAGCTTTCACAACTCCCGCTCTACATTGACGATACGCCGAACTTGACTGTGACCGAAATGCGATCGCGCTGCCGTAGACTGCAAGCCGAAAGCGGTGGAGCCTTGGGATTAGTGGTTGTGGACTATCTCCAACTCATGGGCGGCAACAGCGAAAACCGCGTCCAAATGCTCTCACAAATTACCCGTGGACTCAAGGCACTAGCCCGCGAACTCTCCGTCCCAGTGATTGCTCTATCGCAGCTCAGCCGGGGCGTGGAAGCCAGGACAGATAAGCGTCCGATGATGTCAGATTTGAGGGAATCGGGGGCCATAGAACAGGACGCAGATTTGATTATGATGATTTATCGAGATGAGTATTACAACAAGGATACGGTCGATCGGGGGATTGCTGAATTGATTATTAATAAACATCGAAATGGACCCACCGGAACCGTCAAATTGCTCTTTGAACCGCAGTACACTCAATTTAGAAATCTCTCCCCTTCTAATATGTAAGCTTTAAAATACCCTGAGAATCCGCTAAGCTTAAGACAGCAGGCTAAGGTTGTCGATTTATTAGGGTTACAGATGCAGTACGAAGTCTCTTGGGTCAATAGTCTTGCAGACGTCTCACCAGACGAGTGGGACGACATGGCGCTGAAATTAAAAACGCCATTCTTTCAGTGGGCTTGGCTACGAAACATGGAAACCTCCGGCAGTACGACAAATCGGACAGGATGGTTGCCAAATCATTTATTAGTCCGATCGGCAGGTCGGCTCGTCGCCGCTGCACCCATGTATGTCAAAGGTCACAGCTACGGAGAATTTGTCTTTGATAACCAATGGGCCGAAGTCTCAGAACGCCTAGGCCGAGAGTATTATCCAAAACTGTTAGGCATGTCGCCCTTCACCCCGGCAGAAGGCTATCGCTTTTTGATTCAGGACTCCGAAAATGAAGCCGTGATGACAGAACTGATGATCAAAATGATCGATCAATTCTGTAAGCGCAATCAACTTTCCGGCTGTAATTTCCTATATGTTGATCCCGCTTGGCGATCGCAACTCGAATCCCTAGGCTTCAGCATCTGGCAACACCACGGCTACATCTGGAGCAATCAAAACTACAAAACCTTCGACGACTATCTCAAATCCTTCAACGCCAATCAACGCCGCAATATCAAACGCGAACGCAAATCAGTCGCCGAAGCCGGACTCAGCTTCAAAGTCTGGACTGGGCAAGCAACTCCGGCGCACCTATTCCCCTTGATGTATGAGTTTTATGCAGACACCTGCGACAAATTTGGCTGGTGGGGTAGTAAATATTTAACCCCCGAATTCTTTGAGAAACTGGAACGAATTTGGCGCGATAAGGTTGTCTTCTTTGCGGCCTATCGAAATCCTGAAGATCACCATCCTGTGGGCATGTCCTTTTGCTTGAGAGATGACGATCGGCTCTACGGTCGCTACTGGGGGTCATCCGTGGAAGTCGATGCCCTGCACTTTGAAGCTTGTTACTATCAGCCGATCGAATGGGCCATTCAAAATGGAATTCGGATTTTCGATCCGGGGGCAGGCGGTAGACATAAAAAACGACGAGGGTTTCCGGCGATGGTCAACTATTCACTCCATCGCTTTTATGATCCTCAAATGTCCCATCTACTGCGGACCAATATCGATCGGATCAACATCATGGAACAGCGAGAAATCGATGCGATTAATGATGATTTACCCTTCACGCCTGCACCCACCACAATAGTTGGAGAGTGAGGCGTAAATATGGGAATGGGGCTGTTTTGTATAGAGCACAGGCTAGAAGGCAACCCAGCAACTGAGACAGTTGCCAGACCTACCGTCTAATGCCATTAATGTAGTCTGTTAAATTCATATTCCTATCATTTTTAGAGATAGATTGATGTTTTCTTGATAAAGCGCTGTAGTTTGAATTGACTCGATCTCTGCAATGCTTTGCCTAGTCAGGGTTTTGACAAAAGGAGGGAAAAGTTCTAAGAAAGCGGGATTAGTCATTAGAAGGCGTTTTCAACTCACTCTCCTTGCATCTGATAACACCGCCGATCGCTCACCCGAAAGACCTCATGGGGTTGGCAATCGTTGGATTGAGTATCACGTTGGCCGATCGCAGTGAGCGTTAGTTTGGCATCAGAGTTTTGGGGCAGATTGTGAGGTTTGGAAGACAGTCTGGCGAGGCTCAATGCTGAGATCAGCAGACTACTCAAAACGACAATTCCCAACCATTGACGACTCCATTGAAAGTCCTGAAAGCGATTTTGAATGGGAACAGGAGGAACGCTGAAAGGGATAAAACGCAGCATAGGCCGTAGAAATACGTAAGGTGAAACTCAACATTTGATCTAGTTATAGTCAAAATTACGTAGAGATTCACACTGCCTTTAGGTAGAGGATGCAGCGAATTCATCCCCATCTATTTTCAACATGTTCTGCGGTTGCTGCGTCAGTTCGATCGGCCCCGAATGGATGCTGTTGCTCAGGCGATCGAACGGGCATCCCGATCCTATGGCGAGAAGCGATCGAGAATTTCTTCCCGCGATCGTTCCAAAATAAGATCTAGGGCTTGAGATAAGGGTAACATCGCCAGCTTTGGCACCGTGGATTGTAAGGCTGGATCAAGCTCACCGAACTGCCGCTGGAGCAGTGCGGCGATCGTCTCCTCGCGTCCTTCCTCGCGTCCTTCTTGATAAACCCGCGTTTTCTTTAGCTCACTTAGTCCAAACATGGCTTCCAACTCCGGTGTGCTCAGGGTTCCGAACTTATATAACAGTATAGTCTCGATTAAATCCAAGAGCTTCTCTCGTGGTAGATCTCGTGATTCTTCTTGTTGGACTCGATCGATCACTTGCCGCGCAAACCCCTTCGCACGACGTTTCGGTTCGATCACGAGTCGAATGATTTCTAAACCGATCGGTAGGTTGGGGCGATCGGCTAAATCCTCCAAATACACGCAACTGACTTGTCCACCTTGAAATTGCGATCGATACAAATGCCAATACTTTTGGGGCGGCAAGAGACTGCGCCGAGGAAAAATTAAGATCCCATGCCAATCGAGCGTCTCGGGATATTGCTTGAGGTAGGTAAAGATTTCAGCAAAGAAGCGATGATAAATTTGGACATCTTTTTGGAATTGGATTTCGCTGAAATAGACTGGGGTATTGAGTCGATCGCGTTTTGGAATCAGTAATCCGTCAATGCGATAGGCGATTTGTTTGAGTTCGACCGATCGAAAATCATAGTGGTCGATTTCAGCACCTTCCTGTCCCAGCAATTCCAATAAGAGTCGGGGCTGAGTTTGGAAGATTTCGTAAAAGAGCGTGTCAGTTTTCATCCTGTTATTTTGCCAGAATTCTCAAAAACTAGAGCGATCGATCGTTGACGTTTTGAGGTTGCTGTGTCAGTTCGATCGCCCCCGAAGGAATCTGGTTGCTCAATCAATCGAATCCGCATCATCCGCATAAACCATCTCCCACAACCGATCGATTGGAAAGACCTCACCCGCTCGGGTCGATCGCATGGCTTCCGTGAGATCCGCCAAAATGCTCTCCTTTGAATCCTCCTCATCCACGGCAGACAAGTGACTTTCCTTCGCAATCCGAAAGCGTTCCAAAAGTTGATTCACGATCGTTTCGCCATCCAAGGCTTCTCCGCTTGCGACCTCGGCTCGTGCGATCGTTACTTTCTCTCGAACCGCCTTGACCCATTCTGGATCGAGAGATTCATCTTCGTCATTCGATGTCAGATTGTCACTCATGGGTGAATGCCTCAGCGATCGCGAATCTATCGATAATTTAACACGAGTAACCGATCGCACCTCTCCATCGCTAAGATAGATCAGCCGGAGAGGTTCAATATTTGGGCAGTTTCGCGGAATATGCCGATATTGACATTGATGACTGAGAAGGGATTGTCGATCGATTTCAACTTTTAGGATGCGATCGATCCTCTATCGTCGGGTAATCAGTTAAAATAATGGGTATGGAGTATGTTTTTCAGTGGGATCCCAATAAAGCGCGATCGAACCAAAGTAAGCATGACATCAGTTTTCGACAGGCATCGCAAGTCTTCAAAGATCCAGCGATGATGACGGTGTTTGATGATGAGCATAGCTTTGATGAAGATCGGTGGATTACCGTTGGGTTAGTCGGACGGGGACTCTACCTGCTGGTTGTTCATACGTTTGATGAGATTAATCCTGAAAAATCGAATGTTCGGATTATCTCGGCGCGTCGGGCAACTCGGTCTGAAATTGATCAATATCAAGGAGGTTGATGATGAAGCCTGAATATGATTTTTCTAATGCGGTTAGAGGGAAGTTCTATCGTCCCAATGCAAAGTTTACGATGCCTGTTTATTTGGATGATCAGATTTTAGAGTTTTTTACGGTTCAGGCAGAGTTACGGGGTGTTGAGTTGAGTGATTTGCTCAATGATGTTTTGCGGGAAGATATGGTGCAGTTGGAGGCGCAGAGGTAGGCGATCGATCGCAATCTTATTAAAGGCGCGATTGCGTGACTGATCGCTACATGCGCCACTTGGTCCAGATGCAAGAATGTATCCATGAGATATGGAGTAGCGGATTCGTTTACCGTTTTTAAGCTCGGTGATAGAGAATTCGGGGCGATCGATCCGGCAATTGAAGTGGGATTTACGGCAAATCGATCGGATGGATCAGCAATTGGAGAGGGAAATAGGGGAAAGGCGATCGCAATAGGTGCTTTTTTGTCTCCCAATGAAGGGTTTGCCAGTGGGTTTGCGGCTTTTGGAGTGGGGAAAGGTCGATGGATTGATCAATATCTAGAAACATGCGTTAATAGTATCTTATAAGTTACTGCCAACGCATGAATGTCCAAGAATATATCCGAGAAGATGGCTCGAATCCTTACCAAACTTGGCTTGACGGATTAAATGCCATGGCTGCTGTGAAAGTGACGATCGCCCGATCGCGATTGGAGTTAGGCAATACCTCTAATGTGAAATGGTTTGATGGGATTGGGGAGTACCGGATTGATTGGGGTCCAGGGTATCGGATTTATTTAGTTCAGGATGGTCAAGACTTAATTATGTTGTTTGGAGGCGGAACCAAGAAGCGGCAGCAGGCAGATATTGCCCAAGCATTACGGCTCAATCAGGAGTATCAGCAGCGCAAACAGCAATTAAGTAAGGAATCCTCCCAGACTGTGCCAGAAGAGAAATCTCAAAGCATTAAACAGCGTAAAAAACGGAGTTAAAAATGGTTTTAAGTAGAGATTCGTCAGTGACCGTCGTCGATCGAATTCGACGAGATCCCGCTTTTGCGATCGGGTTATTGGATGAAGCGGTGTCGCTGTTTCTGAACGGTGAACCGGATGTGGCGAGATTAGTGCTGCGAGATTTAGTCAATGGGACGATCGGGTTTGAGGGATTAGCGATCGCCACCTCAAAGCCCAGTAAGAGCTTGCATCGAATGCTATCCGCAAAGGGCAATCCAACGATGGATAATCTGACATTGATTTTAGGTGTGTTACGTCGGGAATTGCAGGTGGAGATTCAGGTCAATATGATTGCCTGTGCGTAATTTCGATTCCCGAGAAGGGAGCCGATCGGTCTTCGGGTGCGTTTTCAAGCTTGGCGATAGAGAATTCGGGGCGATCGATCCGGCAATTGAGGTGGGATTTACTGCAAATCGATCGGCTGGATAAGCAATTGGAGACGGAAATAGGGGAAAGTCGATCGGCAGAGGTGCTTTTGCGATCGGCTTTGCTGCGATCGGAGGAGTGGTTGCGGCAATTGAGGGTGGGGAAGGTCGATCGACCCTGGAACCCCAACCCTGAACACCGATCGCCCCCGAATGAATGCTGTTGCTGAGGCGATCGAGGGTTTAACTTGTTTGATCGCTCTCGTTGATATAGATGAAACTTTAGAGTGCGATTTACGCATTTCTTCCTATAATGAGAGGAAATGTCGAAAAATCTACATCCCCTAGAGGATCTGTGGATTTTCTACCTGTCAGTCCTGACTTAGGTAGACATCTGAAACCTGCTGCACTGACTAATTGATGTCCATATGGATTTCTTAAAGCCACGATAATGTAGATTTCCGAAAATTTATTCTTAGTTGAAACAATGCCGAAATACAATCTTTATAGAATTCCTAAAGACAAAGAGAAAGGTTTACTTGAAAAGCTGAAACTGTCTGGATTAGAGCAGATAGGAACACAAGACTCCGACGGATTCCATATGAGTTTTTTCTTTTCTAACCAGCCAGATGAAATCAATATTTGGTGGTTTGAAACATACAAAGATTTCTGGGGAGATTTAGAAAATTTAGAAACTCCCAAAAATTTAATGCACTTTGGAGTCTTGCTAATTTCAGGGGATAGAATTTGCTATGCGGTCAGTTTAGGAAAAGCACATTTTTACTTAAGTCAATTCTGCGATACCGAATTCGGATTAAATTTAGCAGAAAGAATTATTGATGAGAATAATCTCAAGATGAAAAACTCTAAGTATTATAAAAGTGCTAAGAGCAAGATGATAACAACCTATCAAGAAGGCAACCCACTCGCATTTGATAGTGGAGAGTCGATGCACTACATTAAAGCTAAAACTATCGACCCAATCACATGGGGGAAAACAGTAAGTTTTGGAACTTCAGTACATTTGAGTCTAGTACAAGAGCCACTAAAAATTGCAAGCTTGATACACCATATTGAAAATGTTCTTCAACAACCAATTCTGGTAAAGCTGCCAAAAGTAGATGTTATCAAAGATAGTCGTGAAATTCAACGTCTAGATAGATTTTTAGCTAAGGAAATTTTGAGAAATCAAGAAGATTCTGGAATGACGATTGAAGAATTTACCATGTCTGGCGTAGATTTTATTTTTTCAGACAACTGTGAGTACAGCATCTATTTAAAGGGAAAGAACAATGAAGCCACTCGCCTCAATGAACTAAACCTAACATCTTTAATTAATTTCTTGAAAAACCAGAATATAAATCTTGAAGATAGACTCAATGACTTAAAAATAAAAGTTCACAGTGAGTCTGGGCGTGACCATACAAAACCAATGAAATTTTATCTAGATTGTATCGAGGAAGATGGACGATGTTGCCTTATTAATGGAGTATGGCACAAATTCAATCAATCATATGTAGATTTTTTGAAGGAAGAAGTTGACAAAATAAGTTTCGATTATACGCCTACTTTTGATATGAGTCATGGAGATATTGAAAACCAATTCAACAGAAATCGTATACACGATGGATACCGATATTATGACAAAAGTTTAGTCAGTCTCGATGGTCGCTACAGGGTTGAAAAAATGGATTTATATAAAGATAATGTATTGTACATTGTCAAAAAAGGTACTCCCCAAAAACTTGCGTATGCGATCGATCAGGCTATCAACACTGTAAAAATACTTCAAAACAATGCTGATTGCATTGAGATAGATGATAACGTGGTTAATATTACAGGAATCTGCTTGTGGTTAATTCTTGATCGAAAGACAGATATTGAAAAAATCTCAGACATTAATTCTATTATTTTTCACATGAAGCTTGTGGAATGGAAAAAGACTATTGTAGATGCTAAATTGACTCCTTTAATTAATATTAATTATATTAGAGAATAGTTGCATGGCTATGAAATATAAATCTTGTTCACGTCTGAATTGAAACGCTGCCGATCGCCTCTGCTTCCAGATAGCTTTAGATAGGCGATCGATTGCCTTTGCAGCAATGGGAGGAGGACGGCTTTTCGGCTTTTGGTGTGGGAGAAGGGTGATCGCTCTTTCAGTAGAAGTAAGATCGCTCCTCACTTTCCTATGCAGAGATCGCCGATTGTCCAACATCCTGATTCAAAAATGCCAATGCCTTCGCCTGCATCTGTTCCAAACTTTTGCCCAACCGATCGGGAATCAGGCTTTGAACATCCTCTAATTCAGTCCCCAAATGAACAATCTCAATCAATGCTTCCGGCAACCCTAATTCCGTCAACCGCGCCAAAACCTGCGGATTAAACAATCGTCGCTCTGCATCCTCGATGCTTAAACTTCCTGCGACAATTGCTGTACACATTCCCAAGCTCATCACCGCTACCATCTGAGACACCTCAGCCGGATCATCCATCTTAAAAATCATTGGAACGGAAGTCATCGCCATTGTTAATTACTCCATCCAGACTTAACTTTTAAATCAAACACTTGTCCCGTCGGACTCTCAAAGTAGTGAATCGAAACCTGCTCACGTCCTTGATAGCCGTCTTGATAAACCTTTCGCCATTCACCCGGTTCGATTGCTCTCAACTCATCCAACAAAAATTGGTTTTTTACCTTTAATTTTTGTAGCCCATCTTGAACAGGATAAAAATCATTCGGATAGTTAGGCGCATCCTCCGGGAAATCATAAATGTACTGAAGCGACATGTGCTTTTCCAACTCAAACAGTTTCTACAATTAACTTATCATACACACACATCGTTAGCGATGACTCATGGATGTTACGCCTCTCTCGCTTGGCGGAACCGTTCGAGTAGCTCATTCACGATCGTCTCGCCATCCAAGCCTTCTCCGCGTGCGATCTCGGCTCGTGCGATCGTTACTTTTTCTCGAATGCGATTTACCGATTCTGGATCGAGCGGTTCATTCTCGTCGTTTGATTTCAGATTGTCACTCATGGGCGAAAGTCCTCAGCGATCGTTGATTTATCGATAATTGAATATGTCAAACTTCTGTTGCATGTCTTGAATGAAATCTACGATTGGTTTTTCTTGTCTGTGATTGAGTTCTTGGAAACCCAAATCATGTAAACATCTGAGCCATCTGATCGCTGAAATCTGGGAATTCAAATAGCTTAAATGAAGTACATCCACTGATTGTCAAGTGAAGAGCATAAATTTCCCCACCGATGTATACGCGCTTATCTTTAGGTAATCTACTTTGCCTATCCCGCTGCTCTTGCATCATTGAGGGAATTGAGTCAATTAGAACATCAGGATTAGGAATTCGACATTCAGGTTTCACGGCTACACCATATTGTAACTCCTCTGACATAAAGTTATTTGTCGATCGATAAGCGAAAGATACAACTTGTTGAGTTTCTTCTGATATTCCAAATTGGTAAACAGTAGTGGTAAAAGACTCTGTTATTGAAGTTTTTTCCCTATATTGATTCCATAACTCCAACAACATCTTTGGCGTATGGTAATCCAGATTATGTATTCCTCTAACTACCATTCGATTATTTACATACATAGCCCATTCGTGCGAAAAACCACCAATTCCTGTACCTGCAATAATAGTTTTCAAATGTGGAATGTGTATAGCTTTAGAAGTAAGAAGAAATGGCTTCCCATCACTGGATACTCCTAATGTATCGGTTGCTACTAAAACTTGGTCTTTATCCGTAAAAAATATCAGAGATGACATGTAATTAGTATGGAATGTAATTTAATGTTGGACTAAGCAAGATTCTGGATTATCAGGAAAACATCGATCGGACATCTGAAAGCGTTCCAAGATTTGATTAATAAACGTTTCACCATCGATCGGTGGCGTATGTTTCGATGCCTCGATCGCTTCCTCAACTTTGGTCCGAACCTCTTTTACCCATGCATCAGCAGACTCAGGCGTAATACTCATGAGATCGAATCTCCTACGATCGCACATCTCCCCACAATCTAACACAACCCTCTACCCCCAGCCGCTGTATGCCCTACTCGAACCCTCACTCCCATCGCCCCAAAAACCGCTATCATAAATACCCTAACGACCCATAAGCGAACGATCGCCCCCAGTCATCATGACCGCAAAGCTCCCCACCCTTTCCAGCCAGTACGAAGCCAAGACCACCGAAACCAAGTGGCAAACCTTCTGGGAAGCAAACGAAGTCTTCAAGGCTGACCCGAAGCAAGCAGGTGACTACTTCTCGATCGTCACCCCGCCGCCGAACGTCACCGGAAGCCTGCACATGGGGCACGCCTTTAATACGGCACTGATTGACACGATCGTCCGCTACCAACGGATGCTCGGCAAAAACGTCCTCTGCCTCCCCGGCACCGACCACGCCAGCATCGCAGTCCAAACGATCGTCGAGAAGCAACTGAAAGCCGAAGGCAAAACCCGCGCAGATTTGGGTCGCGAGAAGTTTTTGGAACGGACTTGGGAATGGAAGAAGGAGTCGGGCGGCACGATTACGGGACAGTTGCGGCGGTTGGGATTGTCGGCGGATTGGTCTCGTGAGCGCTTTACCTTGGACCCGAAACTGTCGGAGTCAGTGTTGGAAGCGTTTGTGCAGCTTCATAGTGAAGGCTTGATCTATCGCGGAAACTATCTGGTGAACTGGTGTCCGGCGAGTCAGTCTGCCGTTTCGGATTTGGAAGTGGACAACCGCGAGATCGACGGGAATCTGTGGCATTTCCGCTATCCGATTACGGGGACGAAGGATTTTATTGAAGTGGCGACGACGCGACCGGAGACGATGTTGGGCGATACGGCGGTGGCGGTGAATCCGACGGACGATCGCTACAAAGCACTGGTTGGCAAAACCGTGACGCTGCCGTTGCAGAATCGGGAGATTCCGATCATTGCCGATGAGTATGTGGATGCGAGTTTTGGGACCGGATGCGTGAAAATCACGCCCGCCCATGACACCAATGACTTTGAGATGGGCAAACGCCATGACCTGCCGTTCATTAATGTGATGAACAAAGACGGCAGCATGAACGAAAACGCTGGGGAGTTCGAGGGACTCGATCGCTTTGACGCCCGAAAAGCCGTGGTTGTCGCCTTAGAAGCCGCCGGAAACCTCGTCAAAATCGAACCCTACAAAACCACCCTGCCCTACAGCGAACGCGGCGGCGTCCCGATCGAACCGCTCCTCTCGACCCAATGGTTTGTCAATACCGCTCCGTTGGCGCAGAAGGCATTGGCAGACTTGGATGAGCGCAATTCGCCGGAGTATGTGCCCGATCGGTGGAAGAAGGTGTATCGCGATTGGTTGGTGAACTTGAAGGACTGGTGTATTTCGCGGCAGTTGTGGTGGGGACATCAGATTCCTGCTTGGTATGCCGTGGAGGAGACGGGCGGCGTGATTACGGATTCAACGCCGTTTGTGGTGGCAAAGAATTCAAAAGAAGCTGCGAAACTGGCTGAGGCAAAGTTTGGGAAAGTCGTGAAACTGGAACAGGATCCGGATGTGTTGGATACCTGGTTTTCGTCGGGGTTATGGCCGTTCTCGACCTTGGGTTGGGGCACGGAAGAGCAGTCGGATTACGATCGCTACTACCCCACGAGCACACTCGTCACAGGCTTCGACATCATCTTCTTCTGGGTTGCCCGGATGACCATGATGGGACGACATTTCACCGAAGCGATGCCGTTTGATCAGGTGTATATTCACGGCTTGGTGCGCGATGAAAATGGCGCGAAGATGTCCAAGTCGAAAAATAACGGCGTGGACCCGTTGGTGCTGATTGATGAATACAGTACCGACGCGCTGCGATATACGCTGATCCGCGAAGTCGCAGGTGCCGGGCAAGATATTAGCCTGCAACTCAACCGCAAACTCTATAACCAACGGGTGAAAGATCGCGCCGCTGGCAAAGAACCGCCCGCCCCGACTCCCGGCAGCAAAGACAACTCCCTCTCCGAATCCGTGGAAGCCTCGCGGAATTTCACCAACAAACTCTGGAACGCCTCGCGCTTCGTCCTGATGAACCTCGAAGGTCAGACGCCCGAACAATTGGGAACCCCCGACACGGCAAAGCTGGAGCTGTGCGATCGTTGGATCCTGTCGCGCTACCACCAAGTCACCAAAGCCCTGCGCGAAAACCTAGACCAATACTCTCTCGGTGAAGCCGCCAAACAACTGTACGAATTCATCTGGGGTGATTTCTGCGACCTGTACATTGAATTGGTGAAATACCGACTTCAAGGCGAAGAAGGCGAATCAAAACTCGTCGCTCAACAGACCTTGGCGCTAGTCCTCGAAGGCACCCTAAAACTCCTCCATCCCTTCATGCCCCACATCACCGAAGAGATTTGGCACACTGTGGTTCAGAAAGAAGCAACAGGCCAGGTCAGTCTCGCGCTGGAATCCTATCCTGAGTCAAATCCGGCCCTCATTGATGCGGATTTAGAATCGCAGTTTGAGTTGTTGATTGGGACGATTCGGACGATTCGCAACCTGCGTACGGAAGCGGGGATTAAACCGGGAGAGAAAATCGAAGCCTTGTTGCAATCGGAAAACGATCGCGAACGCACCACCCTGGAATCCGGCCAGATCTACATCCAAAACCTCGCCCGCGTCAAAAAGCTCTCCATCACCAACCCCTCTGCGTCCAAACCCTTGGATCCCCCAGCCACCAAACCTGCGACGACCCCAAGCCCGGATTTGACGGCTGGCACACTCAAAGATCGCAAAGCCTGGGCCGATCGCACCTGGCTCGAAAAACTCGACCTTCGCGATCTCGCCGATGATTTGCTTGACTACCTCGCCAATTATCAAAAACTGGCCATCACACTGTGGGGTATAACCCTAACCATCCTTGCCTTCAATGTCCTGAAGGCGGCCTTCAATGGCGTTCATCGTGTGGCGATCGTCTCTGATCTGCTAGAAGACATTGGCTTCTTCTACACGATTTTCTTTGTCAAGGACAATCTCCTGAAAAGCACCGATCGTCAACGCACCTTCGGCAACCTGAAGAAACTCAAGGGCGATCTCTTCGGGGAAGCCGCCCCCGCCGTTGAAGCCGTCGCTGAAACGGTTGCTGCTCCGATCGTCACCCCATCACCCACTACCCCATCACCCACCCACCCTGAACCCGATGACCTCCGGTCGGTCGGAGACCATAGACAAACCTTCGCAGGCGTCGTCGGCACCGTTCAAGTCCTGATTCCCCTCGACGGCCTCGTGGACATCACCGCCCTCAAAGCCAAACTCGAAAAAGACCTAACCCGCGCCCAAAACGAAGCCCAGTCGGTCCGAGGCCGTCTGAGCAACCAAAAGTTTGTGGCGCAGGCTCCAGAAGAGGTGGTCCAAGGCGCGAAAAATGCCTTAGCGGAAGCTGAAAAACAAGCTGAACTGATTCAAGCTAGACTTTCAATGCTTTAGACAAGGTTTAAGAAGTCTTTTCGTTGGGATCGATTCCCCGATCCCCCTAAATCCCCCTTAAAAAGGGGGACTATGAGTTGGGTTTTGGTTTATAACTCAGGTTCTAGTCTATGAATCAGGTTCTGGTTCCCCCTTTTTAAGGGGGCTAGGGGGATCGGGCTGGAATCTATAAAAATCTGTAAACTTCACTTAAATTGGCGAGCGATCGGAATGCGTTACCTAGCTCAGGTCTATACAGACGAACATCTCCCCCCTCCAGCGGGAGAACCCCCAGCTTCTTTTATGCTCATCGCGGCTCAGTCCTCAGATGACCTGTGGGAGCTGGTGGGCGACAAGTCGATCGTCAAGAGCGATCGGGCTGCGACCTATTTTCCCAATAGCTGGGTCCTGATTACTCTGAGCGATCGTCAAGAGGTGCTGCAAGTCGAAGATGCCAAACCTTGGTTGTTGGATATCATCAAGACCTATCTTTCCCTCGGCGTCAGTCCAGACTTCCTCCGCCAAGAAACCGAGCGGGCCGAGCAGTGGCGGCAGTCCCTGACTTTACAAAGTCAAGAACTCGATCGGCGCGCCCTCGAACTGGAAGCCCGCCGGGAACAACTTCAGTCGCTAGAGGCCGATCTCAAGCGCGAAAAACAAGAACTAGAAGAGCCAGAAACTTCAGAAGAGACCTAAGGCGATTTCCAAGACAGCTTGTACCAGAACAATCTGGTCGATCGCTGCCTTGATCCACGCCGAACTAGAAGTTGGCGCTCTAGAGTGCGAAGTCTACTGGGCGTAGACTGGAGGAGTTATTCAGGATTCTTGAGTCAGTGCCCACTGACTTCGCTCTAAGAGTGCCGAATTTATTCCGGCACGGGTTGGAACGGGGACTGGAAGCATCTGAAAGGTAAAACGTTTTATAGAAATCACCTAAGGTTTAGCCGATCGGATCCCCATCCAAACCGAGGGAATCTTCCCAACGTCAAAAAATTCTCATAAATGTAGTTCATACCTCTTGCACAGTGATCCCTGTACACTCAAACTAGTATCCAAGTTGATAAATCATTCAGCATCAAAATCGGCAAGAGGTTGCGCGTTGTGAAAAGAGTTTTAGGAATCATTCTGGGTGGCGGTGCAGGCACAAGACTTTACCCCCTGACCAAGCAGCGGGCTAAACCTGCCGTCCCACTGGCAGGCAAGTATCGGTTAATTGATATCCCCGTGAGTAACTGCATCAACTCCGAGATCTACAAGATCTACGTGTTGACCCAGTTCAACTCCGCCTCCCTGAACCGCCACATCTCGCGCACCTACAATGGCACCGGACTGGGAGCCAACGACAACTTCGTCGAAGTCCTCGCCGCCCAGCAGACCCCAGAAAATCCCGACTGGTTCCAAGGAACAGCCGATGCCGTACGTCAGTACATTTGGATGCTGCAAGAGTGGGACGTTGATGAGTACGTCATCCTTTCAGGCGACCACCTCTACCGCATGGACTACCGGAAATTCGTCGAGCGCCACCGCGAAACCGGAGCCGACATCACCCTGTCCGTCGTTCCCATGGACGAAAAACGTGCCTCTGACTTCGGCTTGATGAAGATCGATGCCTCCGGTCGCGTTGTGGACTTCTGTGAAAAACCCAAGGGTGATGCCTTGGCCGCGATGCAAGTGGATACGACGATTTTGGGTTTGAATGCTGAAGAAGCAAAAGCCTCGCCCTACATCGCCTCGATGGGGATCTATGTCTTCAAAAAAGAAGCGCTGATCAAGCTCCTGCGTCAAAATCCGGACTACACCGATTTCGGTAAAGAAATCATCCCGAATGCTGCGAAAGAAAACAATATTCAGGCGTACCTCTTCAAAGGCTACTGGGAGGACATCGGAACGATCGAATCCTTCTACGACGCCAACCTGGCCCTTACTCACCAGCCCCACCCGGCCTTCAGCTTCTACGAAGAAGATGCGCCGATTTACACCCGTCACCGTTTCTTGCCGCCCAGTAAGTTCCTGGATGCCCAAGTGACTGAATCGATCGTCGGCGAAGGCTGCATCCTGAAAAAATGCCGCGTTCACCACTCGGTGCTGGGGGTGCGGAGCCGAATTGAAGAAGGCTGCATTATTGAGGACAGTCTGTTGATGGGGGCTGATTATTACCAAAATGCAGGGGATGCCTTCAGTGCAGAGTATGTGCCGATCGGCATTGGCAAAAACAGCACCATCCGTCGTGCGATCATCGACAAAAACGCCCACATTGGCAGTGATGTCCAAATCGTCAACAAAGATCGCATCGAAGATGCCGATCGGGAAAACCTCGGTTTCATCATTCGCAACGGCATTGTGGTCGTCGTGAAAAATGCCATCATCCCCGACGGCATGATCATCTAGCCTCGCTGAGACCTCGGGCGAACCGCCCCCCGGCCCCCAATTCTGGGGGAGAAAGAAAATCCGGTCCCCCCAGAATTGGGGGTTAGGGGGCGGTTCGTCAGGATCTTATAGAGCAACCACTAGTTCTTTGGGGAGTGGAATATCCGCCGCTTTGGGCATCGATCGTCCCACCCCCAAAGCGATCGGTTTCAAGCTCTCAACTAACGCCTTCATCTCGGGTAAAGAGAGCGTCTGCTGAGCATCGGAGATTGCTTTGTCGGGTTCTGGATGGCATTCGATGATCAGGCCGTCGGCCCCGCAAGCGATCGCCGCCCGCGATAGTCCCGCAATTAATTCTCGTCGTCCCGCTGCATGGCTCGGATCCACGATTACAGGTAAATGGGTTAATTGTTTCAACGCGACCACAACGCCCAGGTCCAAAACATTTCGCGTGTAGGAATCGAAGCTACGAATGCCCCGTTCACAGAGCACCACATTGGGGTTGCCGTGGGCCATGATGTATTCCGCCGCCATGATGAATTCTTCTAGGGTTGCTGACAGTCCGCGTTTGAGGAGGACTGGCGTTTGGGTTTCGCCGAGGGCTTTGAGGAGGTCGAAGTTTTGCATGTTGCGACTGCCGACTTGGAGCATGTCTACGCCCGCCGCCACCATGCCCTCGATTTGGGAAATGGCCATGACCTCCGTGACAACCGGAAGCCCCGTCCGATCACGCACAGCCGTCAAGGTTTTCAGTCCCTCATTGCCAACGCCCTGGAAGCTGTAAGGCGAAGTCCGAGGCTTGTACACGCCGCCCCGCAAAGCTTGGATATTGCCTTGAAGGTGAGCCGCGATCGTCTCCAGTTGAGCCTGATTTTCAACGGCACAGGGACCGCCAATGACGATGATGTCCCGATCGCCGATCGTAACCTGTGAATTGAGCCGAACGATACTTTGATGATCCGGCGTACGTTTGAGCGTAAGTTTAGCGTCTTTCATGGGAAGAGTCCTGTAATGAATGGGGAAATGGTTTTGTAAAATCCAAAATCCAAAATCCAAAATAAAAAGACCCCGGAACCTCTAAAAAGAGCATTCCGGGGTCTTGCAAGCACGATCGCAACAGACTCTAACCGGAACGCCTTAAGCGCCAGTAAAAGAAGCCGTTAAAATAAAATGCTGCGAAGGTCATTGCGATCGTGCCTTAAGTAAAAAATCGACAAGCCCTAAATTTGGCCCGTCACTTGCATCAGAAGCTAACAAACTAATTCTAAATCTGTCAAGTCGAGTTTTGAGATCGGTTGGGGATCACTGCTAGAGGCTTGATTTGGCGATCGCCTCATAATGTCCAATCACATCCGCCACCGTCAAATCCTCGATTAGACCCTCCTTGGTCTGTGCAATTTCTCGCAAAGGCCGCAAGGCTCCCAACACAATTTGAGAAAAGAAATTTCTAAAACTCCCGTCCTGGGTTTCTTGTAGGCTCGGATCCTGATGAATCCAGGCCGTGATGGTTTCCGCAGAGAGTTCGTTAATGGGACAGGCTTGCTCAAGGGCGATCGTCTTGAGCGATCGCAGCGCATAGATCGCCACCCTTGCGGTGAACTTTTCCCGTGACGTCAACAGCGCCCCATCCACCTGATGACATTCCTCAACCGTCAAAAATTCAGTCGTACTTTCCATAGATTTTTCAGGAGCTTAAGGCGTAGGCTGTAAAATTTAACACATCTTCGCCCAATCCCACTGCAAGTCCATCGTTATGAAACGCACTTCAAACAAAACGCTATCCGATCTCACCGATGCGCCCGATTTAACTCGTCTAGTGCAGGATAAGCGCGATCAAAAACGGGCCACCCAAGCCAAAGGCCGTCGCCGTAATCGTCGCTATGAAAATCGGCTCCTCAATTCTCAGGCGGATCAGGCTCTGGATCCGGGTTTAGACGAATTTGAGGTTGAAGATCTGGAGACTGAAGCCTTGGACGACTGAATCGCCGATCGTCGCCTTAACCGCCCCAGATTTGCTCAATCTTGCCTAAAAACAACCGTCTAAACACCCGCTAAAACTGGGTCTGGGCGTAAAGAATTCTTAAGCTATTTGGAAGCAAACGGACTCTCTAGGTTTGGGCAAGGTGGAATAGGATAATGTGTTAGATGAGGCAGGTTCTGACTCAAGTTCTCACTGATTAGTTGGTAGTTCATCCGTTCGAGCCTATGCACGTTTTCGTTTTACTTTTCAATGCCGGAACTGACAATGAAGGCATTCACACGATCGAAATTGGCGATCGGAACATTGTTCTCATGTTTGAGGATGAGGATGATGCATTGCGCTATGCCATGTTGCTAGAGGCGCAAGACTTCCCAGAGCCTTCGGTCGAATCCCTCGATCGCACTGAAATCGAGGAATTTTGTGATGAGTCTGGCTACGACTGTGAGCTGATTCCATTAAATTTTCGACCCGAGACCGATTACGATCGGCTGCTCATTTCACCCCCAGAGTCCAACCGCGAATCCTTCGACTGGGACAAGTCCGGCAAGCGCCCCGAGCCGCCTGATGAAGACTCCGACATGTCTTCCTCGGAACTCGATGCCATGCGGCGAAAATTGGAGGGTCTGCTGTGAGCCTGTCTAACGGGGAGAGCCTGTCTAGAGGCTATCTCACCACCGAGCAAAACAATCCCAAAAGTGCCAATCTCGATCGTCTCTCCAGTCTAGAGATTGTCGATGTCTTTAACCAAGAAGATGAGCGGACGATCGAGGCGATCGCCGGGGCGCGGGAGGATTTGGCGTTGGCGATCGATCGGATCACGGCGGCGCTGCGATCGGGTGGACGGCTGTTTTACATTGGCGCGGGGACGTCCGGGCGTTTAGGAGTACTCGATGCCTCGGAATGCCCGCCGACTTTTTGTACGCCACCGGAACTCGTTCAGGGGATTATCGCCGGGGGACTTCCGGCGCTGGTGAAAAGCTCTGAAGGGCTGGAAGACAGTGCCGAGGGCGGTGCGGCGGCGGTTCAGGACTATGGCATTACGGCCAAGGATGTGTTGGTCGGCATTGCAGCAGGCGGGACGACGCCCTACGTCCATGGAGCGCTGGCGGAAGCTGGGCAAATCGGTGCCGTGACGATCTTTATGGCTTGCGTACCCAAGGAGCAGGTGACGATCGAGGTGGACGTGGATATTCGTCTTCCGGTCGGCCCTGAGATTTTGGCGGGGTCTACTCGGCTTAAGTCGGGGACGGTGACGAAAATGGCGCTGAATATTTTGTCCACTGGCAGCATGGTGCGGCTGGGCAAGGTCTACGGAAACCGCATGGTGGATGTGGCGGTGACGAATATTAAGCTGCACGATCGGGCCTTGCGAATTTTGAGTGATTTGACTGGGTTGGACCGATCGGACTCAGACGAGTTGCTGAAGCAAAGCGGACAGAGTGTAAAACTGGCGCTGGCGATGCATTGGAGCGGGAAAAGTTCGGTGGATTGCGAGGCTTTGTTGGCGCAGCATGATGGGAACTTGCGATCGGCGATCGATTCGTTGTGAGATTACCGGGCTTCGACTCCGCTCAGCCCTCGGTTGTTGAAGGTCGAGGGGTGAGCGGAGCCGAACCCCGATCCAATCAAAGTCGAGGGGTGAGCGGAGCCGAACCCCGATCCAACCGCCGATGTCCCAAACAAAACGGCAACAGTTTGGCAATATTCCGAGCGTCGTCAATGCCTCGATGATGAACCCCCGTAAACTCTAAATTCGCCATCTTCAACGACTCATTCAAATTAAACAACCCCGGCAAATCCTGAGACCGCCCAAACATCGTCCTCAAATTCAGACAAGTGGTTTGAATCGGATTGCTCAACCCATGACGCTTGCATTCATAGCGAATTTGCCTCCGATCGAAATCCCCCCAAGCACAAAACACAAATTTGGGATAGTCCGCCACCCATTGGGAAAAGTCGCCGATCGCCTCTCCATAGCTCGGAGCTTTGTCCACCATCTCCTGGGTAATACTCGTCAACGCAGTACAAAACGGTGTGAGTTGAGGATAAACAACAGGCTTTACAAACCGTTGAAACTCGCTCACCACTTCAAGTTCACGGTTGAGCATCACGGCCCCAATTTCGATAATCTCGCGTTTCACCGAGGGAATGGTCTTCCGATCGCAGCAAGTCGCCTCCAAGTCCACCACCAAATAGAAATCAAAAGAGAGCATTAATTCTCCTATACTGTTTACTCTACTGATTCAGAACTGAGAGCAAGTATATGTTGAGTGAAGTCAAAATGCTGTCTGGTCGTGCGGTTCCCGTCATCGGAAATGACATCGACACCGATCGGATTATTCCGGCCCGCTTTTTGAAATGCGTCACCTTCGATGGACTCGGAGAGCATGTCTTCGCCGACGATCGCCTCGCACTAAAAGGCCAGCATCCCTTTGACTTACCGCAGTACCAAGGCTCCAGCATTCTCGTCTCGAACAATAATTTCGGCTGCGGCTCCTCCCGTGAACATGCCCCCCAAGCGATCGCCAAATGGGGCATCAAAGGCATCATCGGAGAAAGTTTTGCAGAAATCTTCTTTGGTAATTGTATTGCGTTAGGCATTCCCTGCGCGATCGTCACCCCAGAGGTTTCAACCCAAATTCAAGAACTCGTCACTGAAAATCCAAAGCTCGCCGTGACATTGGATTTGACATCGATGACGGTGACTTGCGGGCCATTGTCAGCGGCGATCGTCATGAACGAAGGTGCCCGCCAAATGTTTCTCACAGGCCAATGGGATGCCACAGGACAACTGATCGCCCAAGCGGATCAAACCCGCGAAACGGCAAAAACACTGCCCTATGTGAACTGGCAAAAACGATCGGCTTAAAACTCTGCCGGACTTCGACTCCGCTCAGTCCTCTACTTTCCGTTGGGTGAGCGGAGCCGTTCGCGTAGCGTTGCGTCAGCAAAAACCCAACCCGGACTTCGACTCCGCTCAGTCCTCTACTCTTCGTGGGGTGAGCGGAGCCGAACTCCTCTTCCTTCCGAACTAACTCCGTTATCAGATGTCATCTCGATCGCCCCGGCCTATGCTTGCACCATGAAGCAAATGTCAGGGCTTCTTAGTTTTGATGCATTTACCGTCCAGGAATTCATTCATCTGTGGGACGGCGTTATGAACGGGAATCGGATTACAGAGGCGATCGCAGGATGGCTCAAGTCTGTCTGGAATTTTTTTAAAACGAGTTTACAACTACGGTGGCGTAATGTTGGCCTTTTGGTTCTTGTAATGGGATTGCTGGTGCCCGCGATCGGCATTGGCACCATGCTCACCGCCAAAGCCCAAACCGCCAGTAAAGGCCAATGGAGCAGCAAAATCACGTTTCCCTCGGTTCCCGTTGCAGCAGCGGTATTGCCCACGGGGAAAGTCCTCACTTGGTCGTCTTGGGACCGCCTACAGTTCGGCGGCAACTCCCCAAACCAAACCTTCACCGCACTCTTTGATCCCAAGACCAACCAAATCAGTGAATCCTTAGTCACGAATACTCAGCACGACATGTTCTGTCCAGGAACTGCAATGCTGAGCGATGGGCGAGTTCTCGTCAATGGCGGGGGTCCCTATGTGCCAACGACCAGTATCTTCAACGCGAATAGCAATAGCTGGACGAAGTCCGGGGATATGAATCAAAAACGCTGGTATAACGTAACGACCATGCTGCCGAATGGTGACGCATTCACCTTAGGAGGCAACCGAGTCACCAACTTGGATGGCAGAGGCGAACGCTGGAATGGCAGTGCTTGGCGGACCTTGAGTGGTGCGGTGATGGACCCATTGCTCACCAGTGATCCGAAAAACCGATCGGCAGAACATCCCCATTTGTTTGTTGCACCCAATGGCAAAGTGTTTATTCCAGGACCCACGCAGAAAATGCAATGGTACGACGTAAATGGCAATGGCTCCATTCAAGCGGCGGGCGATCGGGGCGGCGATGTTAGCCAAAACGGAACCTTCACGATGTTTGATGTGGGGAAACTTTTAATCGCAGGCGGCAACCCTAATTATGACGGCGGTGGTTCTGCAACAACGCCCTCCACGACTGCATCCTATGAGGTCGATCTCAACAGTGGTCAATCCCAGCCCACTACGCCCATGCGAAATCCCAGAGCCTATGCCAATAGTGTGGTGTTGCCAGATGGCAAAGTTTTGGTGGTGGGTGGTTTGAATAACGGCAAAGCGTTTAGCGATGCGGGGTCTATTTTGACGCCGGAACTCTACGATCCTCAGAATCGAAGCTGGACGGAACTTGCGCCCATGAGTACGCCGCGTAATTACCATTCTGTGGCATTGCTTTTACCGGATGGTCGTGTGATGGCGGCTGGTGGTGGACTTTGTAGTGATACCTGCACGGTGAATCATCCTGACGCCGAAATCTTTAGTCCGCCCTATTTATTTAATGGTTCCCGTCCGCGTATTACGAGTGCGCCCCGATCGGTCGGCTACAATCAAGCCTTTACCGTTCAAGGCAGTAACGGTATTTCCAAATTCACGCTCATTCGCCTGTCGTCCGTAACCCACAGCGTCAATACCGATCAGCGATTTAAACAAATCAACTTTACCCGAAGTAATGGTAACTATCGCTTAAACCTAGAATCCAATGCCAACATTACGCCTCCTGGCTATTACATGTTGTTTGCATTGAATAATCAGGGGTCCCCTAGCGTTTCAAGAATCTTGAAGGTTGGGTAATGTTCTAGATTGCTTTCTGATTTCAACTCTTTACATTTATGAGGTCAATATGCCAAAACTAAACCGTTTTAATTTCTTTGCATTAACGATCGTCTCTCTATTCCTAACCCTTCTCATCACTGCTTCCCCCGGCGTTGCAAACAAACCTCCTGTCCCACAACCTAGAGACATTACCTTCCGGGCACCTCGGCCTTTACCGACCGCCCCCATCCCCCAAACCTACCCATCTCAACCCTTTCAACAGCAGCCCTTTCAGCAACAGCCCTTCCAACAACCCATCCAAAAAATTCCTGGCACCGCAGGCTGCATGATGACTCGATCGGATGGCTCAACGGTGAACCTCGATCGGATCTGTGGTAGCAATGTGAATCTGCCTACTGGGAGCGATCCGGGTGCAATTCGAGCTAGCGAACTAGAATGGGGACCCGATCGGCGTTAACATAGGCTCGATCCCCCTAACCCCCTTAAAAAGGGGGAACTAGAAAAAAGGGGAATTTCTATTCAAACTCGGATCAGATTCAAAGTCCCCCTTATTAAGGGGGATTTAGGGGGATCGCACCTACGCCAATCACGATCGACCTATTTCTTATAAATCACCAACACCACTCCACCAATAATCATCCCCAACCCAAACCACCGATACCCCGGAATCGCATCGCCAAAAGCATATTTTCCCACCATCACCGCAATCACATATTGCAACGCCACCGACGGTGCCAGCACGCTCAATGGCACCCGCGTCAAAATTAAAATATACAAAACTGCCGCTCCCGCATAGCAGGCCAAGCCCACCAGCAACTCTGGAATCGTCGCAATTCCTAGAATATGCGTTACAAAATTACTCCCCGTCACAGCCCCTAATTTGTTCGCTCCCATCTTCAGGAAGTACTGCCCCACGCTGCCCGTTAGCACCGTAATGATCAGCATGACAACATCCCCAAATCCCATTCTGCAACCTCAAAATTCTCTCAGCTATTCGGTATACAACACTATCACGCCACAGATCCATCCCATAACCCTCCCCTTGCATAAGCCGATCGAACCAAAAGGTACGTAATAATACTGGTATTATCCCTAGCCCTTTTAGGAGAATCTGAAATGAGCTTCCGTCCGATCGTCACCCTTACCACTGCTCTCACCACTGCTCTCACGACTGCCCTCACGACCCTCACCGTCGTCGCCAGCCTGACCAGCCCTGCCACCGCAGGCACCGCCTCCTGCTTCAAAATCCAAGACTCCGACGGCTGGGCCAACCTTCGCCGCACCAGTAACAACAGTATCCTTGGCAAACTCTACAACGGCACCACCTTCGTCAGCGCCTACACCACCGATGACTCTCGCATTCTAGGTGGACTCGGCAACAACAGCCTCAAGGTCGCCATCAGTCGTACCCGCCTCGTGGACATGAGCGCCTGCGATGGCCGCTACTGGACCGTCTCCGATCGCGACGGCTATGCCAACCTCCGATCGACCCCCGGCGGCAACGTATCAGGTCGTGTCGAAACCGGAACTGGAGTCATGATTTTAGACAAATCTGGCGAATGGACAAGGATCCTCACGCCGGACAACCGCCTCGGCTACATCCATTCCTCTCGCCTTTACCGCGACTAACGCTACTTTCCCAGCCGATACCCAAACCCGCGAATCGTAATTAAATATTGCGGTTCGCTCGGGTCCAACTCCAATTTTTCGCGCAGCCAGCGAATATGGACATCCACGGTCTTACTTTCCCCCACAAAATCAGAACCCCACACCTGCTCAATCAACTGTTCCCGCGACCATACCCGCTTCGGGAACCGCATAAACACTTCCAACAGTCGAAACTCCTTGGGTGACAGCATCGCTTCAACATTGCGGACGATCACTCGACATTCCTGAGGATACAAAATTAAATCTTGAAAGACTAGCGGTTTTTCCACGGTCTGATCATCTGTCGTCGGTTCACTTCCGATTTGATTACGACGTAATAAGGCCCGCACCCGCGCCACTAATTCTCGCATCCCAAAGGGCTTCACTAAATAGTCATCCGCCCCAACTTCCAGTCCTACAACCCGATCGGTTTCACTACTCCTAGCACTCAAAATCAAAATTAAAATATTCACCCCTTCCCGTCTCAACAACCGACAAATATCTAATCCATTCACCCCCGGTAACATCAAATCTAAAATTAAAAGATCAAATGATTTTGGTTTTAGGGATGATTCTGAACTTTGAGCATTGGGAATCAATAATGAAAGTGCCGATCGGCCATCTTGAATTGTCGTTACGTCATAACCTTCTTCAGTTAAGGCTAAAGAAACGGTCTCTGAAATTAATGCTTCATCATCTACGACTAGAATCCGAGATGGGGCTGGAAAAGAACTCTGTTCGGGAGTTTTGAAATCGAAGCTGGACATATTCGAGCGCTTTCCACGTCGCGATACACCCTTTATATAGCATTCATTTCAAGGCTTTATTACGCCACCACACCTTAAATTTCCCTTATTAATTTTAATTTATTCCACCCATTACCTAGCGTTAACCAAACCTTCTTGTTCTATTTAAATGCACCCGAAAAATACCCGATTTCTCAGGCAAAATTATTTTGAGATCGGGGAAATTAATTGGGTAACTGGTTTGGGTCAATGCCTTGCGATCGGAGATAGGCTTCAAGGCGTTCTTTCGCTTGTCGCTCCTGTTCTGCCATTTCTTCAGCTTGCAATCTGGCCTGTCGTTCGCTTTCTTCAGGTAGTGGAATCAAGGTTCCGTCAGTGGTAAACCAACGCAATTTATTCTCGTGAATTCCCAACTCTAGATCTAATTCTTCACTTCTTAGTCTGCCTTGATTATTGAGGGCTATTTCCCGATATTGGCCCTCATTCAGACGAAATCCCATAAATTCCAGACTGTAGGGGTCAAACCAAAAATATTCCGGTAAACGCCAAATGTTTTGGTAGAGCGCTTTTTTCGTCGTTCGATCGACTTCAGCCGTAGAAGGTGAGAGGAGTTCGATCACGACATTGGGATATTTGCCATCCTCTTCCCAAATGGTCCAACTACGCCTGTCGCGCTTTTCCACATCTAGGACAATAAAGATATCTGGCCCACGAAAGTCGCGCTTTTTGGTTTGGCTCGCACTGTAGTAGACCGTTAGGTTCCCAGAAATATAGAAATTTTCCCGGTCGCGCCACCAATACTGTAGAAGCCGAATCAAAAGTTCAATATGCTGGCGGTGTAAATCGGTTTCCAAGGTCGGTTCGTCGCTGTAGAGATGGGTGGGCGGAGAGGGTGGGCGATCGACGCCCGCCCAATGCGTCTCGACTGGGAAGCATTCAGACGTTTCGGCCGTTTCAGTGGGTTCTAGGGTTAGGATCCCTGCTGTCTCTAAAATATTTTGTTCCAAGGTGTCTTGCTCCAAATGGTTTGGGCTTCTTCAGTATAGAACTTGTCCATCAGGGTCGTTGAGTTTCATGCAAACCTGGTTTAGTGGCACATTACGTATTCCCCTGTTTCGGTAAAGGGAATCGATCGGCCCATCACCTGGGTAAACTTTCGATCGGTTTCGTCTAACAATGCCTGAGGAATGCCCTTCCACTCCGCCCGTGATCGCCACTGAGTAATAATCATTACATCACCGGGTGTTTTCGTACTGCACATCACCTGCTTATTTAGAAATCCAGGTTGTTTTGACAAAAACTCGGTCCAGACTTCACGATCGGCCTGCACAAAGCGATCGACTTCCTCCGGCAACACCTTCACCCGCAAATATTCGATTTCCACTAAACTCTCCACCACAGGATGCGCCGCCACTTGATCTGCCGCCACTTGATCTGCCATCTGGTCTTTCCAAAACGCTACAGTTGGCATTTTACCGTCAAACTCTCGTCATCTAGGTACGGGATTCGCGACGAACCGACCGAACGTGCCAATTCAAAAACCTTTGC
>JAAFJU010000105.1 GCA_013298165.1 Synechococcales cyanobacterium bin31.maxbin.ball.101
AAGTCCAAACGTCCTCCGCGTTGGGCGGTGGCGGGTGCGATCGGGGGTGTTTTGGCATTGGGGCTGCTGGTGCGGGCGATCGTTCCCAATGGAAATACGGCCAATAATGTGACACCTACGCCCAACTCCGCTGCTGCAAAACCAGGGGACGATCGGGTCTTGGGCCACTATCCCTACAAAGAAACCCCCGAATCAGACCTCGAAGCTGTCAGTGCGGACGGTGGGATTCGACTTCACAAAAATGCCGCACAGGCTTACAACAACATGGTGGCCGCCGCTCAAGCTGAGGGCATTAGTCTGACGCCGCTGTCGGGATTTCGATCGGTGAAAGAACAAGAAAGCGTCTTCTTCGATGTCAAACAAGAACGATCGCAAACCGCCAGCGATCGGGCCAATGTCAGCGCGCCTCCCGGCCATAGTGAACACCATACGGGCTATGCGATCGACATTGGCGATGGCAATGTCCCCGCCGTTAATCTCAGCCCTGATTTTGAAAATACAGCGGCATTCAAATGGCTGGAAACCAATGCAGTCAAATATAGTTTTGAACTGTCATTTCCTAAAGACAATCAGCAAGGCGTCACCTATGAGCCTTGGCATTGGCGCTTCGTCGGCGATCGCGCCAGTTTAGAAACCTTCTTTAAAGCAAAGGGCAAATGAACCAACTTACACTCAATCTATTTGCGATCGGCGTCTTCATGATGACGCTATCGGTTTTGCTAGGACCCTTGTTAAATATTCCGAGTGCGTTTCCCGCGATCGCGGTGGCCACAATTTTGGTCTTTGGAACCTTTGATGTCGTCAGCTTCGAAGGGAAAGGCGGTAATTTATTTCTGGATTGGGTGGCGGGATTTTCGTCGGCGCACCGGGAACGGGTGATTCGCCATGAGGCGGGCCATTTTTTAGTGGCACAGCTATTGGGCATTCCCGTGACGGATTATTCCGTGAGTGCTTGGGAGGCCATTCGTAAAGGCTTTTCGGGGCAAGGCGGTGTTCAGTTTGATACTGCTGAATTAGATGATGAGTTGAGAGCAGGCCGCATTTCAAATCAATGGCTCGATCGGTTTTGTACCGTATGGATGGCGGGCATTGCAGCGGAACAGTTGATTTACGAAACCGCAGAGGGTGGCGGAGACGATCGCACCAAATTCCGCCTGGTTCTGAGTCAAATTCCAGGCATTGATATGGTTCAAAAAGAACGATCGGCCTTACTTCAAGCCAAAACATTAATTGAAAATAATCAAGACGCCTTCGATCGTTTGGTTGCTGCAATGACCGAGCGATCGGCAGTAGAAGACTGTATCGGGTCGATCGGCGAGCTTTGATCAAATCCGACGAGCTTCAAAGTCCCCCTTTTCAAGGGGATTTAGGGGGATTGGGATTTACAGCAATGACTCATTGATTGGGTATTAGATCGAGTTGGGATCAATCCCGAGCGATCGTAAATGTTCTGCCAATCGCTCCGCCCGCGATTCTGCTTGATCAGCACGAATATCTGATTGATCAGCCCGCTCTGAATCCGTGTTTAACCAGTTTCCGTTTGCATTATACCAACGCAACCATTGCCCAGTAACGTTACTATGACGACCTGACCAAACGCCCAATCCTAGCTGCAACTCCTCAAACCAGTAGCGTTGATCGTCCAGAATTATCTCCTCATAGCGCGTCGCCACTAAGCGAAATAGTCTAAGTTGGAGGCTATGACGGTCATAGACAACGTAGTAGGGAATCCGTAAAATCTGCTCATACACTTGCCATTTCGTGGGCGGCTTATTGATTTCCTGCACCGTTAAGCCCAAATCTTCCGCTTCCGTTGACTCGGATAATAGTTCTATGACTAAAAATGGATTCACGCCTTCATTCCAAGTCACGTAACTCCAGCGCAACTTACTCTGTTCCTCTGCGGCCTTCACGCCCAACACCAAGAACCAATCAGGACGCTTATGCCACAGAGTATGCCGGGAATCATAGTAAAGATTCAGATCGACCCCAATGAAAAATGGTCTTTCATCAGAAGACTTGGGAGGTTGATAGGTTTCACGCAATAGCTTGGGCTGAAACTCATGAAATTCATCAGGCAAACCAGGCTCCTCCGGGTCTTCGCTGGGTAAGTCATACATTGTCGGCAGAGCTTCAAGCTGAGAATGACCGAAAGCTGATTGCCTAGCATAGGCTTTCCTGGCTTCAATGATTTCAGGTGTCAGAACTTCTCCGTCTTCGCTCGGTAAGTCATACATCGTTGGCAAAGGCTCCCGTTGCCAACTGCCAACAAGAGCCGATCGCAGAGCAGAGCTTCCATCCCTTGGTTCATGCATGACAACTCACCTTTTTGAAAGAACCCAAAAACAAAAATCGGATGTGCAATCCATTATAAAATAGCAACGCTGCTTATGGGGAAGGCTGTTATGGCAAATATCAAGCGTCGTCGATGGATTTTTCTAGTATTAAGCACGATCGTCTGTTTCAGCCTGAGTTTAGTCTTAAGTGCTTGCTCATTGCCGCAGGTCAAGGCAGAAGACCGACTGTTTCAAAATATTAGTCTCGAACTCCTCGGCGAAGTTCTCGTTCCAGAAACGGCGCAAGTGAACAAAATGCCTGTGGGTGGACTGTCTGGGATCACCTATAGTCCTAAGGAGAATTTGTTTTATGCGGTGTCAGACGATCGTAGCGACAAAGCCCCCGCTCGTTTTTATCAATTCAAACTGAAATTAGATCCCACCGGAAAACCCCTCAGCACGGAGTTTACAGGCGTCACGACGCTCAAAGATCAATCGGGTCAGGTCTATGAAAAAGGGACGATCGATCCTGAAGGCATCGCCATCACGCCCCAAGAAACGGTTTGGATTTCCAGTGAGGGAGTGGCCGTAGATGACATTCCACCCTTTATTCAGGAATATGACATTAAGAGTGGCAAGCTGTTGCGATCGTTACGAATTCCCGAGCAATATATTCCCCGGACCGATACCAAAAACAAGAAAAATCCAAAGCGCCTCGGCATTCAAAACAATATGGGATTTGAATCCCTCACCCTCAATTCAAATGCCGCCAGACTCGGCGCAACCGAACCCTACCGACTGTTCACCGCCGCAGAGAATGCTTTAGAGCAAGATAAAAACCCAGATGTAGAGTCGATCGAAGGGGATCACGTTCGGTTTATGCATTATTCATTGCAGGATCAGCGCGTTGATTTGATTGCTGAATATCTCTATCCCTTAGAACCCAAACCCATGGGCAGCGACAAGTTTGGCCTTGTGGAAATGCTGTCCCTGGATGGCGCGGGGCGGTTTTTGAGCTTGGAACGGAGTTTTGGGTTGATGGGGTTTAAAGTGCAAGTGTTTCAAACCGTTTTTGCGGCCTCAAAAGATACCTCCATGCTGTCCAGTATTCAAGGGCTGGATACAGTGGTAAAGCCTGCGCAGAAAGAGCTGGTGGCCGATTTGAACAATCTTGATGTCGTCATTGATAACCTAGAAGGCATGACCCTGGGACCGCGCTTGCCAGATGGATCACAAAGCCTGATGATGGTGAGTGACGATAATTTCAACAAAATGCAAAAAACACAAATCCTGGTGTTTCGCATTAAGGGATTGAAGGCTTAATTTCATGACTCACTCAACCGACCTCAAAACCCTTGTTTCCTGGATGGCTGCCGAATTTAGCAACCAGGAACAAGCCTACGAAAATCCGCCCTTCTTCGCTCATATTCGGGTCTGTATGCGGCCTTTACCGATCGCATTTTTTAACGGCGATCCGGGGTTATATCTAGAGCAAGCTTACGACTACGCCAAGGATCAGCCCTATCGGATTCGAGTTTTAAAATTTTTGGTCAAAGACGGTCAGATTGAAGTCCCCCACTACCGTCTTAAAAATGAAGATGCCCTGCGTGGGGCAGCCAGAGATCTAGATAAACTCGCAACCCTTCGCCTGGATGATTTGGATCTAATGTGTGGTTGTGGAATGGATGTAACCTGGACAGGTGCTGGGTTTAAAGGAACGGTAGAACCGGGGAAACAATGCTTTGTCGATCGCAATGGCCAACGCACCTACTTAGACAATGAATTTGAAGTCCTAGATCAAGGTGCAACGCTGATGAGTCTCGATCGCGGTCGAGATTTAGAAACCGATGAACGGATTTGGGGTTCGATCGCAGGCCCATTTCATTTCAAGCGAACTCAAAGTTTTGCCTCTGAACTGAAGTTTTAATAGCGTTGAGGGAGTCTTTATGTCTGATGAAATGTTGAGTTTTAAAGTCAAGCAATTGCGGACGATTCGGACCGTCCTCTTGGCCTTGCACAAAATGTTAATGGAGTCCGAAAAAAAACTCTATGAAGCGCGTTATGGTCCCATTGGAGGGCCGAATGAATATTTTAAAATTGTGTTAGAAGATGAAGAATTTGCTTGGCTGAGAACGTTTTCGCAATTAATCGTCGAAATTGATGAAGCCCTCGACTCTCGCCGTGATCCCATCAAACTTGAAACCGCAAATGAACTGTTAGATGTGGCCAGACAAACGCTACAACCCAGTCCAGTGGGGACGACAACGGCTCAGAAGTATTATTTAGCGATCGAACGGGACAGTACGATCGCTAAACTGCATTTACAGATCAAACAAGTTTTTGAGGCTTGATCTTTCCTCGTTAGCGGGTTTATGAGTATCCAGGGTTGTGAGCTAAACACCCGATCCCCCTAAATCCCCCTTAAAAAGGGGGACTTTGAGTTCAGGTAAAAAAGGGGGACTGCGAATTCAAGCTCGGTTCCCCCTTTTTAAGGGGGCTAGGGGGATCGGGTTTGCGATCCAAAACGTAAAATCTTAAAACATTCTCCTAAAGCGTCATAGCTTTTTGGTCAGCATTTTTCTTTAACGTAAAAGGTCGCTCACACAGCCAATAAAACGCATAGGAAATCCCGACAGAAATGGGAGTGCTAATGCCGAGTCCAATGGCAAGCCTTAATGTCGATGACACTTGAGCCGTCTTCAATGGCAAATCAATCAATGCCAAAATGGGTGCATGAACCAAATATAAACTATAGGAAAAAGCACCCAAACCGATCGCCCAAGGACTATTCAAAACCTTAAGTAACCAAGTTTTTGGGCTATTGGATTCCATCAGCTTCTGATTAGCCGACGTTTGCGTACATTGGATTAAGGTACAAACCGCTACGATCGCCACCAGCGGGTCCGTAATCACCTCATGACTATCCAACCAATGCCGTTCCTGAGGAATCACAATCACCGAAAGCACCACCGCAAAAAACATCCCCACCCACCCCCAGGGAATCTGTTGGCGGAGTTTGACATATTTCGGCTCACTGGACGTGCTAATCACCGCTGCCGTTGCACCTAAAGCAAACAAACTAAAATACCAAGGCTTCGTTCGATCGAGCAGCCCATGGAGTAAATAGTGTGGTCCAAATCCCAACACCAGGGCCGCGATCGTCATCACCCGCAACCCAAACTTCCGCCACAAGGGCAGCAAGATCAACGGCAACAGAAAATAAATTTGCCATTCCGTCGCGACACTCCACATTGGATAGTCAATTTTGGCGGCCCAAGACCCGCGCCAATTTTGAATCAAGAGTAAGTGGGGCAACACGGATTGAAGCGAAAAAGCATCCTGTGTCACGTCCCATAATGTATCTGATGGCTCCTTCAAAAACGGAAAAATCACCACAAGTAACAAGCACAGAACGATCGCCGCATAATAGGGCGGCAAAATCCGCTTAGCTCGCCGCTTAATATACTCAATCCACCCGCCCCGCAAAATCCCAGTTCCCACCACAGGGAGCATCAGACAATATCCCGAAAGCACGATGAAAATCGCAACGGAGAAACTGCCATATTCCAGCCACTTCACCGCGACTAGAAGCAGGGGAGGAATTGTTTCTGTTAAAATCTTTGATTCTGCGGACCCTGTCACCTGTAGATAGGCGTGATGAAATACGACATACAAAGCGGCTAAACCTCGGATGCCATCGAGATAATGAAATCTCAAAGTAGGTGCTGGAGAGGAGGAAGTCTGGTTCATGCGGATCGGTGCTCACATCAAAATGGTCTTTACCAATTTCTACCAATAGACTTATGCCTATAGGTAGAATATAGCCACAGATGCACAGAACGATCGACTTTTAGCTCAGTAACTTCACGTAAACAACCACTTTCAATTCAAACTGTAAAACCTTAAGCAAATATTTATTGACAAAGATTAAATTAATTATCGTCTTGCCGACGCAAATCGTTCTACGCCTTCTAGATCTCGCGATCGACGAATATCACGATATTCTGCATTCTTTAATAACGCCACCACCGCATCCATCTGTCCTTTCATCATCTCCACCATCCACAACCCCGACGGCACCAAATATTCCGGCCCAAACCGTACCAAATGCCGCAAAGCATCCAAACCATCTAACCCGCCATCTAGAGCTAAATGCGGTTCATGCCCCGTCACCTCTGGCTGCAATCCTAAAACTTCATGGCTAGGAATATAAGGTGGATTGGAAATAACGCCAGAAAGTTGTCGTTTTAACCCGTGCAACGGCTTAAACCAACTCCCTTGATAAAACTGGATTCGATCGTCAAACTTCAGCCGAGTTGCATTAGATTTGGCAATGGTTAGGGCATCGCTACTCTTATCAACAGCGTGAATCGTTGCATTCGGCATAAGGTCCGCTAATGCGATCGCGATCGCCCCACTCCCCGTCCCCAAATCCGCCCAATGCCCCAAAGCTAACTCCGGGGATTCCTTAATCACATCTGCAACGTAATTAATCATGCATTCGGTCTCAGGCCGAGGAATCAAGACCGCCGCAGAAACCTCTAGTTCAAACTGTCGCCAAGGCGTGCGACCGACTAAATATTGAATGGGAACGCGATCGTTGACCCGTTGTTGCCATTTCGTCTGTAGTGTTGGAAATGACCATTCACAATGGATGTGAGACTTGCGTTCGTAGCTTTTGAGTTTTAACGAGAGGCGGTCTAGATCCGTTACTGCTAGCAATAACCAATCCAATTCCGCCTCATCGATCGAATGGGCGATCGCCTCTAGCTTTGCCGCAGCTAACCACGGAACAAACCCAGAGGTTGCGATCGCAATTCTTGACATAACAACTAAGCCTTCTTCAACCAGCTAAACATAGCGCGAAGATCGCTACCGACGGATTCAATCTGGTGTTCTGCTTCACGACGACGCATGGCGGTGAACCCAGCTTTACCGGATTGGTTTTCCAACACAAATTCACGGGCAAACTGACCGGATTGGATTTCGGAAAGAATTTTTTTCATTTCTTTCTTCGTGTCTTCCGTCACGATCCGAGGACCGCGCGTCAAGTCGCCGTATTCTGCGGTGTTGGAGATGCTATCGCGCATGGTCGCCAAACCACCTTCGACGATCAAGTCTACAATCAACTTCACTTCATGGCAGCACTCAAAGTACGCCAACTCAGGCTGATAACCCGCTTCCACCAAGGTTTCAAACCCGGCTTTGATCATGGCGCTCAAGCCGCCGCAAAGGACCACTTGTTCGCCGAACAGGTCAGTTTCGGTTTCTTCGCGGAAGGTGGTTTCGAGGATGCCGCCTCTCGTGCCGCCGATGCCTTTTGCGTAGGCCATGGAGCGATCGCGGGCTTGACCCGACGCATCTTGATACACCGCAAACAAAGCGGGGACGCCTTGGCCTTGGGTGTAGGTGCGACGCACGAGGTGTCCGGGACCCTTCGGTGCGATCATCACGACATCCACATCTTTCGGGGGAACGATTTGACCAAAGTTGATGTTGAAGCCATGGGCGAAGGCCAAGACTTTACCTGCGCTGAGGTTGGGGGCAATTTCCTTTTCGTAAATGTCGCGCTGCACTTCATCGGGGAGCAAAATCATGATGAAATCAGCGGCTTTCGTCGCATCTCCCACAGACTTAACGTCTAAGCCTGCTTCCTTGGCTTTGATTGCAGATTTGCTGCCTTCATAGAGTCCGACAATGACTTTGACGCCGCTGTCATTCAAATTTTGAGCATGGGCATGGCCCTGGGAGCCAAAGCCAATGATTGCAACGGTTTTGCCGTTGAGTAGGTCGAGATTTGCATCTGCGTCGTAGTACATCCGCGCCATAGTCTGGGTTCTCCTTTGGGGCTTCGCCTGCAAGTGTCGAAAAGCCTGTAAAAATTAGCAAGCATACATCTTAGCAAGAAGCGGCACGCCCCATCGGAGGAATTTTGTAGCAATGCTGACAAACGCCTTCTTCTCATCTATTGAGGCCGGACTTCGACTCCGCTCAGTCCTCAACGCCTAAAGTCCTCAACCATCAAGCCGGACTTTGCTAACGCAACGCTTCGCGAACGACTCCGCTCAGTCCTCGAACTTCCAAGTCCTCAACCCTTGACTTCGTGGGGTGAGCGGAGTCGTAGCTTGCTCCCGAAGGGCACCCCGAACCCCACTAAGCTCTAACCCCTTGGAATGGCAAGATTACCGTAAAAATCGTCTCTCCGCCTGCGCTTTCTAGTTTCACTTCACCGCCGAGCCGGAGCGTCAACTTCTTCACCAAAGCCAAGCCCAACCCCGTTCCGCCCTGCTTGCGAATATCCAAGCGCGGGATCCGATAAAACTTCCCGAAGACCTTCGATCGTTCCTCAAACGGAATTTCTACCCCAGAATTAATCACCTGTAGATGAAGCTGACTAGGAGAATTGGCGCGATAGCCTTTTTTCTGGAAGGCGCGGACGCGAACATTTTCTCCGCTTGGGGTGTATCGATAGGCATTATTAAGCAGCTCGACCATGATGCGCGACAGGCTAATCTGGTCACACATGAGCGCGGGAAGCTCGGGTTCAATGTCCACTTCGTAGTTGAAGCTATATTCCTGAAAACGCTTCTGGAAGGGGTTGACGACATACAGTAACCACTGCTCTACATCGATCGAACTGATCAGCAGCGACACCGTGTCGTTATCAAGCTGCTGCAAGTCCAGCAAGTCCTGAATCAGCTTGGTTTCCCGATCGCATTCCTTTTGCAAGACTTCCAGATAACGCGTCACCTTCTCGTAGGATGCTGAATTCAAGACAAAATCGGTCTCTGCTTCCAGATCTGGGTCTAACTCTGGACCCGATCGGCGCATGGCCAAGGACAGCATTTGAATGGACATCTTGATATTGGACAGCGGAATCCGAAGTTCGTAGGAGACCGTGCTGAGGAAGGTGTCTTGGAGCTGGTTGAGGCGCTTTAGCTCGACGGACTGGGTTTGGCTGAGGCGGAGGAAGCGCATTTGACGTAGTCCAATGGCACAGTAGGTCGAGACCTGTTCCAGCAAGTCCTGCACCGGAGCTTCAAAATTTTCCCGCGCCAAGCGATGCACCACCAGTTCCCCAAGGACTTCCATCTGGCTCACAAGAGGATAACGCAGGGTGAAGACCGACAACTCTGGCGTATCAGCGCTCAAGCCCGCTTCGATCATGGGATTGGTGTTGGGGGCGTCGGTGTCGGGGAAGCTGGTGTGCTGGACTAAGACGGATCCAACTTCATCCCGATCGCAGACAAACTCATACAGGGCCGTCGTCATGGTGGATTCACCATTAAAGATCCGTAGTTGACAGCCGCAGAGATCGAGGAGCTTGACCACGCCGAGAACCGCCTGTTCACAGATGGCATGACAATCGACCGACTCCCGAACTAAAGCTTGAAGTCGTTTCAGGAGCGCCATCTTTAATTGTTCGTCTAATGTGTCCTGTGTCAAAATGTCCAAACCTAGCGCTCCTAGCGCAGCATAAAAAAATGTAATGACTGCCCCCGTTGGTCAGATGCTTAGGCGGTGAGCCTAAGGCATTTGAATGGTCTCGGTAAAGCTCCACAATAATAGTTAGTACCCAAGTTTACAGGCAGAATCTCTTATGGCATCGAAATTTCTCCCTAGCTTTTCACTTCCTTCTAATTTAGTCTTGGATTCCCTAATTCGACCCTGGCTTTTGGAGGATATTGGGCGGGGCGATCGAGTGACGCAAGCCTTGATGGTAAAGGGTTCGCAAGCAAAATCGGCGACTTGGATTGCCAAAGAAAACGGCATTGTCGCCGGATTGCCGATCGCTGCAAGGGTTTTCCAGCTTTTAGACCCTGAGATGGAGTTTGAAGTCTTAGTAAAGGAAGGCGCTAGGGTGATGACAGGGGAAACCCTCGCCAAACTCTCTGGTCCCTTCGAGGCATTGCTTACGGGAGAGCGCGTGGCATTAAATCTCGCCATGCGACTGAGTGGCATTGCAACGGCGACAGATCAATTTGTGTCACAGCTTGAAGATCTGCCGACGCGCTTTGCTGATACTCGGAAAACGACACCGGGAATGCGAATTCTGGAAAAATATGCCTCCCAGGTGGGCGGCGCGGTCAATCATCGCATGGGTCTCGATGACTCCGCCATGATTAAGGATAATCATATTGCAGCGGCGGGAGGGATTGCTGAGGCGATCGCCCTCGTGCGCGCCCAAATCCCCTATCCATTAACCATAGAAGTCGAAACAGAGAACCTGGATCAGGTCCAGGAAGCCTTGGATCATGGAGCCGACATTATTATGCTGGACAATATGGGGCTGGAATTGATGCGTGAGGCGGTCCAAGTGATTCGGGCGGGGGGCGATCGGGTGTTGATTGAGGCGTCGGGGAATGTGACGGTGGAGCGGATTCGGAGCATTGCTGAAACGGGTGTGGACATTATTTCCAGCAGTGCGCCGATGACCCGATCGACTTGGATGGACCTGAGTATGCGATTCTAATACAGGAAATTTTGGCTTTGAAAGGTTATATGAGTAATTCACCTAAAACCCGAACTGAAACCGATAGCATGGGTCCGTTGCAAGTGCGCAGCGATCGGTACTGGGGTGCCCAGACGGAACGATCGTTGATGTATTTTGCCATTGGGACGGATGTGATGCCGCCGGAACTGATTCGGGGGTTTGGCATTCTGAAGAAGGCGGCGGCGATCGTGAATCGGGATTTAGGAAAGCTCGACAGAGAGAAAGCAGCGCTGTTGATTCAGGCGGCGGATGAGGTGATTGCGGGGGATTTGAATGACCATTTCCCGTTGAGCATTTGGCAGACGGGGAGTGGGACGCAGACCAATATGAATGCCAATGAGGTCATTTCCAATCGAGCGATCGAACTCGCGGGCGGCGTTCTAGGCAGTAAAACCCCGATTCATCCGAACGATCACGTTAATTTATCTCAGTCATCCAACGATACGTTTCCCACTGCGATGCATATTGCGGCAGTGCAGGTGATTCATGATGGGCTGATTCCGGCCTTGACGAAACTTCGAGATGCTTTAAATGCAAAGAGCCAAGAGTTTGACTCTTTGATTAAAATCGGACGGACTCATTTAATGGATGCGGTGCCGTTGATGTTGGGGCAGGAGTTTTCCGGCTATGTCGCCCAGATCGATCGGGGTTTGGATCAGATCAAATCAACTCTGCCGGGATTGTATGAACTGGCGATCGGTGGAACGGCGGTCGGCACTGGATTAAATACCCATCCTGAGTTTGCTGAACGATCGGCGTGTTGCATTGCGGAATTAACTGGATTGCCCTTTATTACAGCACCTAATAAGTTTGCAGCATTGGCGGCTCATGATGCCGTTGTCATGACCAGTGGCGCATTGAAGGCGATCGCCTGTGCGTTGATGAAGATTGCCAATGATTTGCGGTGGATGGGATCGGGTCCGAGGTGTGGCCTAGGGGAGATTACGTTGCCTGCGAATGAACCGGGTTCGTCGATTATGCCGGGGAAGGTGAATCCGACGCAGTGTGAGGCGATGACGATGGTTTGTGTGCAGGTGATGGGGAATGATGGGGCGATCGGCTTTGCGGGGAGTCAGGGGAATTTTGAGTTAAATGTGTTTAAGCCTGTGATGATTCATAATTTGCTGCATTCAATTCGGCTGTTGACGGATGCATCCCATTCGTTTACGGATCATATGGTGGTGGGCATTCAAGCCAATGGATCGAAGATCAATCATTTTTTGAATGATTCGTTGATGTTGGTGACGGCGTTGAATCCGCACATTGGTTATGACAATGCTGCGAAGGTTGCGAAGTTGGCCTATGAAACAAATTCAACGCTGAAACAAGCGTGTGAGAGTCTGGGGTTGTTGAGTGCTGAGCAGTTTGATGCGTTGGTGCAGCCGGAGAAGATGATTGGGCCGGGGGTTTAGGCTAGTCCTTACGGACGTAAACTACGACTCCGCTCAGCCCGCGTGGATCTTGAGGGGACCGGAGATGGGGATGAAGTGTTTGGTTTCGTTTAGACTTTTAGGGAAATTTAGTTTTGGGAGGTTGGGCAAATGTTGAGTGAAGCACAGGTGCGGGAGATGTCGATCGAGGTCGATCGGCAGTTGGCAGCGGCGCGGGAGATGACGATCGCAGACCAGAAGGATGAAATGGATGAGATCCGGCGGTTGCGATCGTTTTGTGAGGAGTATGGTGGGGAGTGATTTTGGATTTTGGATTGGGCGATCGGTTTCATTCGATCGACGGGCGGGCAGCCCCCAACCCCCAATTCTGGGGCCGATTTCTGCAGTTGAGTACTAGGTTTTGCGATCGGCGGCCGGATTGTCCTAAAATACGAAGGATTTAATTTTTGGCTGATATGAGTACCCTTAAAGTCATCTCCGATTCCGAATTTGCCACCGAAGTCATGGGTGCCGATCAGCCCGTTCTGGTTTATTTCTGGGCGGCTTGGTGTGGACCCTGTCGGCTGATGGCAACGTCAGTGACCGCGATCGCTGCAAGCTATGGCGATCGGCTTAAGATCGTCAAGATGGAAATTGACCCCAACCCTATTAATGTTGCTCAATGGAAAGTCGAGGGCGTTCCGGCCTTTCGGTTCTTCCAAGGGGGTGAGTTGAAAGGTGAATGTGAAGGGGCCATTTCTAAGGTCAAACTAGAAGCATTTATCGACACCTACTTACCGAGCTAGTTGTTGTGATTGCTTTGACCCCGATCGTTTCTACAGCGATCGGGGTTTTGTTTTATCAACGATCGGATTGATTCCAGAACTACTTTTCTGGGAATTTGCATTTGACTTCGATTTCAAAGTCGGATTCGGTTTTGCCGCTGGCGATCATGGGGATTCCGCCTTCGGCGCTGATTTTGAGTTTGAATTTTAGGGTAATTTCTTCGACTTCGGCGATCGAGAGATTTTTGAATGCTCCAATCGCGTATTGGGTGTAGCCTTGAATGGTTTTGTGGACTTTGGCGAGATCGACGCGCAGCTCGGGGGAGACGGTGGGCTGGGTCATGCCACGCTGAGGACCACCGATACCGTAGCTTTCACGATCGCCGACGTTGGGTTCGATCAAAACGTCATAGGTGGTGTCACCGTCTTCGAGGATCAGGCGTTGGGGCTGGGGCATAGGACGATCGTTGAATAGATTTGCTCATATCCTATACTAAGAACAAAACTAGGATCTAGTCCTTCGCCTTGAATCTTGGATTATGAACTATGGCGCGTCGTTATGCATTAGTGATTGGGATTGGTGAAAATGAGGCTCCGTTGGCGTCGCTGAGTAAGCCTGTGGACGATGCAAGAGCGATCGCGGCGGTGTTGCGATCGGTGGGTGGGTTTGAGGTGCAGGAATGGGTGGGACGGGTCGATCGGCAGGACTTGGAGCGGGCGATCGAGCGGTTGCTGGAGCAGGCGGAGGGGCAGGAGGCGCTGATTTATTACACAGGTCATGCGGTGCCGTTGCGGAAGGCGTTTGGGCAGATGGAGGCGTTGTTAGCGGGTTCGGATTGTGTGGTGGTGGCGGAGGATGGAATGGCGGTGCAGCAGCAGAATGGGCTGTCGCTGGGGGATTTGAATCAGGTGTTGGGGGCGGCGAATCTGGGGAATTTGGTGTTGTTGCTGGATTGTTGTCACAGTGGTTATCTCTTGGAAAAACAACTGTTGCAGCAGACGTTTACGAACTTTGCAAAGAAGGACTATTTGTTGATTACGGCTTGTCGGAGTTTTGAGCAAGCGTATGCGAATCGGAGCGATCGGCATAGCCTTTTTACGGGGGCGGTGTTGGCGGGTTTGGGGCGGGAGAATGGGGATGAGCAGGGGGTGGTGACAGGCGATCGGTTATTTGCATTCGTATCGCGGCAGTTGGAGGGTACGGGGCAGGAGGCGTTGCGCTTGAGTGTCGGGCGTCCGATCGAGTTGGTGAGATATCCATTGGAAACGGTTGTGGAATCGATCGCACCAATGCTACAGATGACAAATCCATATCAGGGATTGAAGGCATTTACGGCAGAAACGCGGCAGTTTTTCTTTGGGCGCGATCGGGAGATTCAGGCGTTGGTTCAGAAGGTTCAGACTTGTGGGTTTGTGCCTGTGATTGGGGCGAGTGGGAGTGGGAAGTCTTCGGTGGTGCGGGCGGGGTTGATTCCGAGGTTGGAGGAGTTGGGGTGGCGGGTGTTGCCTGTGATGATTCCGGGGACTGATCCGATCGCCGCTCTGCAAAGTTCGATCGACTCTCTCGATGAGTCAACCGAAACGACCTTGCTGGTGGTGGATCAGTTTGAAGAGGTGTTTACGTTGTGTCGCGATCGATCGGAGCAATCGAAGTTCATTCAGGCATTGATGAATTTGAAATTGCGGGTCGTGGTAACGATGCGGGCGGATTTTGTGGAGGCTTGTTTGGCGGATGCGGATTTGACGCGATCGATTCAAGCGGATGCGGTGTATTTGGGTCCGATGGTGGGGGAGGCATTGGAAGCGGCGATCGAGCAGCCTGCGATCGTCCAAGGGGCAACGCTTCAGCCGAAGTTGTTGGCGCAGATTTTGCAGGATGTGGCGGAGGAAGAGAATTGTTTGCCGCTGTTGGAGTTTGCGTTGTCGGAATTGTGGGAGCGGACGATTCGGAGTAGCCCCCTAGCCCCCAATTCTGGGGGAACCGAGCCGCAGAGGGAATTATTGTTGGGGGATTATCGGCGGTTGGGGGGAATTGTGGGGGCGTTGGATGCTCATGCGGAGGGATTGTACAAGGCATTGGCTTCGCAACGGCGGGAGCAATGGGTGAAGCCTGTACTGTTGCGGCTGGTGCGAACGGGTGAGGGGACGCGAGATACTCGTCAGCGACAACGGAAGAGTGATCTTTTGGAGATGGCTAAGGATGCTGGGGAGAGAGAGGCGATCGAATCTGTCATTCAATCATTAGTGGATGGGAGATTGTTGGTTTCTGACCGAGTTGATGATCAAGATGTGATTGATTTGAGTCATGAGGCGTTGATGCGATCGTGGAAGCGATTGGTGACGTGGCGGGAGGGCGATCGGGAGGTGCGACGAATTGTGGATGCGATCGAGGATGCGCGACGGGCATGGACGGACAAAGGGAAGAAACGACGGGATTTGCTGGAGGGTCGGCTGCTGAAGGATGGCAAGCGATTGCTTAAGGAGGCTCCGGCTGAGGTGTTTGGGGCGAAGGGGTTTATTCGGAAGAGTTTGTGGTGGAGGCGATCGCAGTTTGCAAGTTGGATGATGATTCCAATCATTTTTATAATTCTTCCATGGGAATACTATTTGAGAGAACAAGGAGTTAAAAGAGATCTTGAATCTCTGAATAGCTCAAATAATCGCCTTCGTGTCGATTCTCTTGCTAATCTAACGCGGGGATGTTTCGCAACAACAAAATACAAATGGGCAAGTGGACCTACTTTTCGACTATTTGGATATATTAGTCAAAGAATGTTTGGGAATTGCCGCTCATTGAGTGGTTCTAATTTAGAAAATATTCAATCTGGAGTTAAAGGTTTCCAATCTTTAGATTTAAGTGGTGTTGATTACGTAAAGGGCAACCTCAGTCATTCTATGTTTGTTCAACTTCAAATCCGTAATGCTCAACTTTCCGAAACAAACTTAAACCATATAAGAGTTTCAGGTGCTGACTTCCAAGGGACAAGCCTCACTGGAGTAAGATTAGAGAAAGCTAATATTTACGTTTCTAATTTGAGTAATGTAGATTTTCTTGGCGCAAATTTAACAGGTTCTGAGTTTTTTGGTGTAAATCTATCCGGTGCAAATCTATCCAATACAAATTTAAAAAATGTACAGTTTAAATGCACTACGTCTTGGCTTATTAAAGTTAATTTAAAAAATATTAAATGGGATAAAAATACGAATTGGGAAGGAGTTCGTGGTTGGCAATGTACTGAAAATATTCCTCCCGCGTTGAAGCAGCAGCTAGGACTTAAGTAAGGACGGAGGACGGAAGAGAGAGGACGGAGGAGGAGAAGAAGAATTGTGAATTGTGAATATAGAAGTGAGAAGGGACGACTTTGTATTGCCAGGGACGATCGATCGAGAGTGATCTAGATTTTGTGTAAGGGATCTAGAATCCTGATAAAGGAGGATCTCAACCATGGTAAGACGGAAACGACCGCTGACAAATCTGGACCACCTAATTGACGATTTACTGGGGGAGAAC
>JAAFJU010000223.1 GCA_013298165.1 Synechococcales cyanobacterium bin31.maxbin.ball.101
AACGGGCTTTGGGCTATGCGACGAGCTGTGAACGTATGACTTTAGTCAATTGAAAGTAATGACTTTTTTCCTGTATCAAATCCTGTAACCGTAAATTCGATCGAATGAGGTGTTGTTAGATTTAGTCTAGTTCTAACCCCATTTCATTTATTTTGTTTCATCATGTCTCATACACAATCTGCTTCTAACCGTCCCTATCCTTCAAAAGTTACGACATCTAGATTGGGACTGTTTTTAACGCTTCTTTGCTCTAGCCTCACGATCGGCCATACTCTCACGCTTCCCGCCCAGAGCCAAAGAATCCCCTCGCCCGGATTCCCGATCGTTGTTCCTAATCTTGAACTGTCTGAAAAACTAGCTGAAAAGCTGATTCAACAAGTTTCCCGTGATACCAAAACGCCGATCGCCAATCTCAAAATCACCGAGTCCAAATACCTGAAATTTGGCGTTTGTCGTGACATTCATCAGGGACCCAATCCACCCTGTACTAACGATCGCAGTCCCGGCTGGAAAGCGATCGTCACTAGCCCAAACCAAACCTTTGTGTATTATCTGAATGCGGATGGCAGCCAAGTTGCTCAAAACTTGATCGCAAGCGGTGCGACAAGAGGCGTTCGCGTTTCGATGGAAGCCTTTGGGTGGACTGGGGCGATCGGTCCAGTCGTATTTCAAAGCAGTACCGTCAGGGGGCGGAACGTGGTGCGGATGGTGCTGACGGAGGATGGAAAGATTACAAGGTACCAATACCCTGCTAAAATTGCACCCGTTCTGATTAAGACGTTATCCCCCAGTCAGCTCAAAGCCTTTAAAAAATCATTGGAAACTCAATACTTTCCTAATTTTAATGGTTTGAGTTATCTTCCCCTTCAGGCATCAGCCAATTCTCCTCTGACAACCTATCAAGGTCTTTTTAGTTCAGTTCGGTTTGTGGATTCGCAGAAGACGGATCTGCCAAAATCACTCCAACAAGTGATTCAGACTTGGGAGTCTCTGGCATTTCCCAGCCGTCCGATCGTCCAAGATGAAACGAATCCAAAAGTGGCTAAGCTCCAACAGTTTTTAAAGGCGAAGCAATGGGCAAAAGCCGACCAAGAAACCAGAGAATTACTCAAAGATTTGTCTAAAGTTCCCGATTCACTCATTCAATCGATCGATCGCGTTTGGTTAGCTGAAAGTAATAACCGATTGGGTCTCAGTGTTCAAGCTAAAATTTGGCAAGAGTCGATGCAGAAGCATCCTAAAGACTCTCAAAAAGCAACGGATGCCTTTCGCGATCGGGTTGCTTGGAAACTCACTCAACCTCGCAAAGAATATGATTTTATTAGTAGTGATTGGTTGAATGAATCGGAAGTGAATTACTCTGAAAAAGCGCCGATCGGTCATTTGCCTTGGGCGGGGGTTTCGGATGCAGAGGTGCGCTCCCTTGCCGCAGGGGCAGGAGAAGGCTGCGGAAGTTGTACGACAGATGCCATGCAGCTTCGGAATGAGCGCTTTTATCTCTATCTGCCACAACTCTTTGCTCGCGTGAAAGCGTCGATCGCTCCTAAACGCTAGTATTTTAGGTAATCCCCATCGTTTTGGGGATTTCAATTCTAAATTCACTTCCTTGTCCGGGTATTGAATCGACAGAGAGCTGTCCACCATGCTTTTCTGTAATAATTTGATAACTGATGGACATGCCCATTCCAGTGCCTTTTCCCACGGCTTTGGTGGTGAAGAAGGGATCAAAGATTTGAGATTGAATGTCTGGAGGAATGCCCATTCCATTGTCTGCAAACCGAATGATGACCCGATCGTCCTGGATCTCGGTGGAAATCGTAATGGTCGGTTGATACCCAATTTGTTGCGAATCCTGGTTATGACTAATATCCTCAAAAGCATCGATCGCATTGGCTAAGACATTCATAAAGACCTGGTTTAATGGACCCGCAAAGCATTCAACTTGGGGTAAAGTGCCATAGTTTTTGATGATGTTAATTCCAGTGCCATTCCCATCAGACTTGATCCGGCTTTCTAAAATCATTAAAGTACTGTCGATACCGTCGTGAATATCAACGAGCTTACATTCGGATTCATCGAGACGAGAGAAAGACCGCAGCGATTTTACAATTTCGCGAATTCGACTGGTTCCGATGTTCATTGAATCCAATAACTTTGGCAGGTCTAATTTTAAAAAGTCCAAATCAATGTCGTCGATTTTATCGGCGATCGGCTCTGGTGGCTGAGGATAGGACTGCTCGTAGAGGGTGATTAAGTCTAGTAGATCTTGGGTGTAAAGTCTGGCATGGGTGACGTTGCCATGGATGAAGTTGACGGGATTATTAATTTCATGGGCAATGCCTGCGACCAATTGACCGAGACTTGACATTTTTTCACTGTGGACGAGTTGCATTTGGGTGCGTTGGAGTTCTTTTAAGGTGTGTTGAAGTTCTTGGCTTTTTGAGCGACTTTCGGCATAGAGTTCTGCTTGGTCGATCGCGATCGCCAATTGATCTCTGACGGCTTTTAACAATTCCACTTCGCCCGTTGCCCACGATCGGGTTTGAGTATGATGGGTACAGATAATGACCCCAATGCGGTTGGCTTGGGTCTGAATTGGCAAGAGAAGAGCCGATGAGGCTTGAATACTTTGAAGAAACCTTTGATGAATTGGCTCTTCATACTGTTCGACATCATCAATTTGAAGACAACCCTCATTCTGTTGCAGGTGTTCGATCGCGAGTCCGAGTTGGGTCGCTTTATAAAATCCAATCAGGCTTTTAAGTTGATCTGATTTTACCTCTTGAATAATCATCCAATGTCCGGATTCATGCCAAGCAAAACAGCAAGAATCAATCTTCAAATAGTCCCGAATGGATTCGATCGTAGTCGTAATAATCTGATTGAGATCTAAAGAGTTGCGAATTTGATTGATGAGTTGATTCAGGAGGGTTTGTCGATCGGCATAGTCTTGCAGTCTTTCTCGGTTTACATGGCGTTCCATTTCGGCACCGACTCGTGATGCAAAGATCTGCAAGATTGATTTTGCGGTGTTGAATTGTTCGGATAGCGGCTTGGTGTCGATAATGCCCATGTTGCCGATCGGCTTGCCCTGAGAATCCTTAATCACAACGGCCAGATAACTCTCAGCCCCTAAGGTTGCGAGTGCAGAGGCGTTTGGAAACTGGGCTTGCAGCGAATGCTTAAATAATCCCCAGTCCTCTTGAAATACCACCTCACAGGGGGTTCCAAACAAATCAAAGACATAAGGCTCGACAAAGGATTCACCCGTCCATAATGCCAGCATTCTAGACTGACGATAGCTGTCATCCACCAGTGCTGTGACAAAAGCATACTGGACCTGACAGATCTCAGCCAACGATCGGACACAGGTATGAAAAAAGTCCGCACCTGTTTTGGCGATGGTGCCTTCTACCATAAAGCGTAGAGCCGTTTCATATTGTTTGCGATCGGTAATGTCCCGCAAAATTCCCTGCAAGGCGATGACGTTACCCACAGCATCTTTAATGGGCGCGATATGGATGTCGGTCCAGACCCAATGTCCCTGTCGATGTCGCTGCCGGAATTCCATCCCCAGACGCTTTTCACCTGTTTTTACAACCTCCTCATTCGTAGCCAAAACCGTGGGTAAATCATCGACATGGATTAATGGCACAAAGGATTTCCCAATCCACTCCTCAGGCTCATAGCCGATGAGAGACTGACAGCTTGGAGACAGATAGGTCAGCACACCGTCGATTCCCCAAATTGCGATTAAGTCATTCGCATCTTCGACTAAGCGCCGAAATTTGGCTTCACTTTCGGCTAGAGCCGTTTGGGCTTGTGACTGGGCTAGAAGCGCACGATCGTCCATCGAAATTTTGGTATTCACGGTGGATTATGACAACTATGTTAAACAGGTAGCTCCTAGCGTTCCCTACTATGGAGAAAGATCACGACGATCGCCTATTTTATGCCAAAATTATTCTCTGTCGAATATTACGGGATTTCCGATCGCCCCACCCGCAATCCAGCCTGTACTCCAAGCGCTCTGAAAATTAAAGCCTCCGGTGACGCCATCAATATCCAAGATCTCGCCTGCAAAATACAATCCTGGACAGAGCTTGCTTTCCATTGTTTTAAAATTGACTTCTTTTAAATCCACCCCACCGCAGGTTACAAATTCTTCTTTAAAGACGCCTTTCCCAGTAATCTCATACTCTCCATTCAGCAGTTCTTTTAGCAATGCATTCAGCATCACTTTTGTGACATCTGACCATCGTAACTCTGAGGGAATTCCAGCGGCGGTGATCAAGCTTTCCCAAAGACGACGGGGTAAGATGACTGGACAGTTAGAGCCGATCGACTTCTTTGCCAGTTGCGTCTTGACTTGGACTAATTGCTCTCGCAGAGCATCTGGCTTGGCGTTGGGCAACCAGTTTACGGTTAAGGTTTCATTGTAATGGGTGTCATGTAGCGCCCTCGCACCCCAAGCTGACAGCTTCAAAACCGCAGGACCACTCAATCCCCAATGGGTGACGAGGAGCGGTCCAGATTGCTCTAGTTTTGAGTTGTGGAGTTTGACTTTTGCTTCGGGGACCGACAAGCCTGCAAGTCCGTCGAGTCGTCGATCGCTCACATTAAAGGTAAACAACGACGGCACAGGCGTCACCACCGTATGTCCCAATTGCCGCGCCATTTGATACCCTTGCGCACTGCTGCCTGTGGCGAGCAAAAGCCGATCGAAAAGAATCACTTCTCCCGTTCTCATTTCGATCGTAAATCCAGATTCTTCCCGCCGAATCGATTTCACGCCTGCATTATTTTTAAGATTCACGCCTGCATTCTCAGCCGCATCCATTAAGCAATCAACGATCGTCCCCGAATCGTCCGTCGTGGGGAACATTCGTCCATCACCTTCAGTTTTTAATTTGACGCCACGATCGGTGAACCAGGCGATCGTATCTTTGGGTTGAAACCGACTGAAAACCCCACGCAACACCTTCCCCCCACGGGGATAGTACTGCACCAACGCCGCCGACTCAAAGCAACTATGGGTGACATTACAACGTCCGCCACCCGAAATTCTCACCTTCGCCAATGGCTCCCGTCCCGCCTCAAACAGCGTTACCCGCGCCTCAGGATTCGCCTCTGCGGCAGCGATCGCCCCAAAGAACCCCGCCGCCCCACCGCCAATCACACCGATTTTCATAATGCCCACCGCCCCAACTTAAGCCAAGCATCATTCTATAACCCTCCGAACCATTCATAGCCGTCATCTTCCCAATAGCCTTTTTTCTTCGGCAACTCGCTTAAGAATGACATCCGCGTCACCCATTTACTTTGCTTATAGCCCAATTTAATTGGCGATGCGAGTCGGAGGGGCGCACCGTTGTCAACAGCGATCGGTTCATCGTTGCGGCTATAGGCGAGTAAGGTCTGTGGATGCGTTGCCGATCGCAGATCCCAACTGTTGTAATAGCCGTCGGCGGAATAGAAGTAAACATAGCGCACGGTTTTCTTCGGCTGAACTAAGGCAACTAAATCTGAGATTCTGACGCCACCCCAATGGACGATCGCTGCCCAGCCTTCCACACAGACATGCTGAATGATCATGGAGGTGTAGGGCAATTTTTGCAAATCAGCAAGACTGAGCGTGACCGATTGGTTGACTTCACCATCGATCGTTAATTGAAACTTCGCGGGATCAATCTTAGGCGTTTCGCCAAAGGTATTGACTAGTAGATTATCGAATGGATCGATCGCGCTTTTGGGATACTCTTTAACAGGTGTTTGCGCTTTGAACATCAATTCGTTCACGCGCTGATTGA
>JAAFJU010000169.1 GCA_013298165.1 Synechococcales cyanobacterium bin31.maxbin.ball.101
TCGATCGACGGCTTAACAATTAACTAATCATTACATGCCATGTTAGATAATCCCTCCACTCAAGTTCTTCCAAACTTTGTCGAAGAAATTGATCTGCAAAAATATGGACTCGTTCTGAAGCGGCGTTGGCGATTGATTAGTCTAATTGCAGTCAGCACCATGATCTTGGCCGGACTCAATGCCCTGCGCCAAGTGCGAACCTATCAAGCCAGTGGTCAACTATTAGTCCGATCGGACCAGACCTCCCAGCTCACAGGCATTGACGGCCGATCGGGGGAAGTCAAAGCCCTCACCGCAAAGAGCGACCCTCTCACCACCGAAGCCGAAATTATTAAATCCAATCGAGTCCTCGAAGCGGTTGTCTCGTCACTCAAAGAGAAAAAGAGCAAAGGTGCGATCGAACCCAACCCCGACGAAAAAATCACGAAACTCTATGACAAGCTCACCACCAAAGAGCTAGCCAAAGGACTCAGTATCAAAGCCGTCGTCGGCACCGACATTCTCCAAATCAACTACCAATCCACCAGCCCCGAATTCTCTGCCTCCGTTACGAATCAGCTCATGGAGGACTACATTCGCAACAACATTGAAGTCAACCGATCGCAGGCCATCAACGCCAAACAATTCATCCTCGCCCAGCTTCCCGACACCGAAGCCGCCGTTCGTAAAGCTGAAAACGCCCTGCGCCAATTTCGCGAGACCCACGGTATCGTCTCCCTCACCCAGGAAGCCGAAGAATCCGTTCGCACCCTCTCCGCTCTTGATCAAAACATCAATAGCGCCCGATCGGCCCTAGCCCAGTCCGAAGCCAAAGTCGCCGCACTTCGGGCACAGGTCGGCATGGACACCAAAACGGCTCTCACGATTAATGCACTGAATCAATCCCCCACCATCCAAAAATCCTTCGCAGACTGGCGTGCGGCCCAAGCAGAACTGGCTAAGCAAAGCACGGTTTATAAAGACGCAGCCCCAGAAATTAAACTGCTGCAAGAACAGGAGCAAGCGGCTAAAAATGCCTTGACGAGCCAGATCCAAGAAGTTGCTGGCGGAGCCGACATCACGATCGACACCCTACAACTGAGCAAAACGCAGCAGGACCTCGCAGGCGATCTGGCCAAAGCCGAAGTCGATCGGGCCACCACCAGCCAGGGCATTACGTCCCTAATGGAATCACGATCGGCCACCATCAAGCGATCGAGCAGCGTTCCCGCCCTAGAAACCGCCCAACGCGAACTTCAACGCCAAGTCGATGCCGCCCAAACCACCTACAAAACCCTTCTAACTAAGCTGCAAGAGGTCCAAGTCGCCGAAAACCAAACCGTCGGCAACGCCCGCATCATCTCCACCGCCGAGCCTCCCGAAAAACCCAATTCAGCTTCCCTAACCCTCTTACTCTTAACAGGCGGCATCGCAGGCATTCTCCTCGGCATTGCCTCCGCCTTCGCCGTGGACTACCTGGACAAGGGCGTCCGCACCATCAAAGAAGTCAAAAAACTGCTCCCCTACACCGTTCTCGGCATCATCCCCACCGTTCACAGCGACAATCCCGAATACCAGGGTCAGCCCCAACTGATCAATCCCGCCCACGCCCACTTCGGCGCACAGGAAGCCTACCAAATGCTGCAGGCCAATCTGCGCTTCCTACCCTCAGACCAATCCATCAAGAGCATCGTCGTCACCAGCGCCATGGACCAGGAAGGCAAGTCTACGATCGCCGCCAACCTCGCCCTCGCCCTCGCCCAAGGTCAGCGACGGGTCTTACTCGTGGATGCCGATTTGCGCACGCCCAGCCAGCATCACGTCTGGGATATCAACAACGTGGTGGGCTTAAGTAACCTCGTGGTCGAACAAGTCCAAATGAACGACGCGATCCAAACCATCACCCACAATCTCCACGTCCTCACCGCCGGAAGCACTCCGCCGAATCCCTTGGCATTACTAGATTCCAGCGTGATGAAACGTCTGATTGAACAGTTCACCGATCGCTATGACTTTGTCGTCTTCGATGCCCCGACCTTACTGGGCACCGCCGACAGCACCGTCCTCAATCGCATGACCGACGGCAGCCTCATGGTCGTCCGCATGGGCCGCGTCAATGCCCCCTGCCTCAAAGTCGCAAAACAATTCCTACAACAGTCCAGCCAACGAGTTCTCGGTATGGTGATCAACGGAGCCAGTGTTCACGGCAGCAATGGCGATCACGAACTCGACAGCTACCTCTACAACCGCACCACCCCGACCAAAACGCTCCCGACCTTCTCCCAACTCTCCTCCCGATCGAAGTAAGCCAAAAAACCTTAGGTAACATCCTGTGCTCATCGGCAAACTCAAATCTCGCTTTTCAAATCAATTACTTCAAGGCGTGAGTTGGCTGGCCCTCGCGGAAATCCTGCACCGCATCATGCGTCTGGCGACGATCGTTATCCTAGCCAGACTCCTCAGTGCCTATGATTACGGCTTGATTGCGATCGTCTTTCTCACCATTGAATTTGCCAATACGTTTACATTGCAAGGCGGCATCACTAAAAAACTGATTTACGCCAGCGACGCAGATCTAAATCATCTCGCCAATACGTCCTACTGGATGAACTGGATCATTCATGTAATTATTTTTGCATTGCAATGCGTCGCTTCATTAGGGATTGGTTGGTTTTATCACGATAGTAATGTGATCTTGCCAATTTGCTGTGTGGCGGCGACCTATTTGATTTTGCCGATTTTTGCAGTGCAGGGAGCATTAATTCAACGCGAAAATCGGATCAAAGTCGTGGCCTTGGCCGGATTAACCAATTCGGTCTTAAGCAATGTCATGACGATCGGATTTGCCTTAATGGGTTTGGGGATTTGGAGTGTTGTCTTAGCCCATGTGCTATCCCATGTCAGTTGGATAACGATTTATCTGACGAATCACTCCTGGCGACCCAAGGGCAAATTCACGCTGGATGGCGGCGGCGAGATTTTACGCTTTGCAAAGGATCCCATTGGGGTCGAGCTGCTGGAAAAACTCCGATCGAACCTCGACTATCTTTTGATTGGTCGATTTATTGGCGTTGAGGCACTTGGGATTTATTACTTTGCTTTTAATGCGGGACTCGGGATTAGTTTGAGCATTGTCAGTATGTTTTCCACAACTCTACTGCCCTATTTTTGCGAAGTCAGAACCGATCGGCAAAAGCTAAAACAGCGATACCTGCATAGTTTAAAAATGATCGCCTGTGTCGCCTTCCCCTTAGTTCTGATTCAAAGCCTTTTAGCCCCCTTTTATGTCCCGCTCATCTTTGGTCAAAAATGGGTTGTGGCGGTGCCAATCTTGATCATCGTCTGTCTATCCGGCATTCCAAGACCCTTTGCCAATGCCAGTGAGCAGCTTTTACTCAGTCTCGATCGCGGTCCCACAAGTCTGAAATGGAACCTCATCTTTACCGCTCTTCTCACCATTGCCCTTTGTATTGCCGTGCAATGGAACACCTATAGCGTTGCGATCGCCGTTCTAATCACCCACCTGATCGCCCTACCATTGTTCACTCTCTGGGTCGCCCGGTCCAGTTTCCCCTCAGTTCCCAAACATTCATGATTACTATGCATCTAACCCCAAACCCTCTGATCTCCGTCATCATTCCCAGCTTCAACAGCGCTCACCTCCTCCCCGAAACGATCGCCTCCGTCCAAGCCCAAACCTACAGCCATTGGGAATTGTTGATCATCAACGACGGCTCCACCGATGACACCGATCGGATCATTTCCCACTATTTACAAACCCATCCCGACGATCGAATTCAATTCATTTCAAAACCCAATGGCGGCGTCTCTAATACGCGAAATTTTGGTGCAAATTTAGCCAAAGGTGACATTATTGCATTTCTAGATGCCGACGATCGGTGGCTTTCCCACAATCTTGAATGCCATATTGAGCACTTTAAAAGCAATCCTACGATCGGCATTAGTTTTGGCCATGTCGAATTCATGACTGCTACTGGAGAATCGACTGGAAAGACCACCCACTGCCAATTACATCAAATCCCCACCCACCATTTCCTCTACACTAATCCCACCGTCACCACCTCAAACCTCGTTGTTCGCACCGCATTATTCAAACAACTCAACGGATTTGACGAAAGCATTAATCATTCCGAAGATATGGAGTTTTTATTCAGAGCATCACAATATCAGCCAATCGAAGGCATCGATCGCGTCCTCGTCCAATACCGCATCCAAACCACCGGACTCTCCTCCACCCTCGAAAAAATGGAACAGGGCTGGGAACACCTCATGACCAGAGCCCATCATACCAATCCAAACCTAGTCGATCGGCATTACAACCCCGCCCAAGCCGCCCACCTGCAATACCTCGCCCGCCAAACCCTACGCCTGGATTTACCCACGCAGCAAGGCATTGATTATATTCACCGCGCATGGCTCGCCCATTGGCCCAGCATTCTGCGAAACCCCCGATCGATCCTCATGACGATCGCCCTCTACAGCAAACACCTCAGCGCTAAATATTTAAACAACACCCAACTCAGCCGACCCCTCACAAAACATTTCACATGACTTTCCAAACCCTTGAAACCTGGTTCATGATCCTGTCCATGTGGTTCATCATTGGCAACCCCATGAACGTCATCCTCTACGGCGAAAGCGGTGGCCAAGAAGTCAGTGCAGATGCCGCCGGGAGTCTTGAACCCAATATCGTGCTGGCACTGTACATGACATCATTGGTCCTGATGCTCCCCAGACTCGGTCAAGTCCTCTATCGAATCTTAAAAGGCAATGCCTTAATCTGGCTGATGATTATCATGCTCCTAGCCTCCACCGCTTGGTCAGATGTTCCAGATATTACATTGAGACGGGGATTGATTGCCTTTGGAGCGGCTTGCTATGGGACTTATTTTGCAACTTGCTTCCCCTTTCAAAAACAGATGCAAATCATGGCAACCGTCTTTTTTGCATCTACTATGACCAGTCTGATCTTTACCATTCTTCTCCCCAAATATGGCATCATGTCCATGCCACCCCATATCGGGGCTTGGCGCGGGGTTTACATCCACAAACAACACCTGGGAACGCAGATGTCCCTGATGTCAGCCTTCTTCTTAATCCTATGGAAAAGCGAGTTCTGGCGTGAGAAGAAAGGTCTAGCCCTATTAAGCATTGTTGTTTCTATCTTTTTAGTCCTGGCTTCTAAGTCCTCAACTGGATTTATCAGCGTGATATTGCTGGCCACCTGCATTCACATTTTCCAATGGAGACGTTTTCGGCCTGACATTCTCGCCTTCATTATGATTACCGTGATTCTCGTCATTGGTAGTATTGCAATTTATCTAGCTGAAAATGCGGCTGTCATTGTTGGCTTCCTAGGTAAAGACCTCACCCTGTCAGGGCGGGATCAACTTTGGAGTGCTATTTTACAAATGGTCAATCAGCGTCCCTGGTTTGGCTATGGCTATGAGGCATTTTGGTATGTGACAGGGCAGTCCAGTCGGCCCGCTTTGATTTGGAATATGATTGGCTGGGATGCACCCCATGCCCACAACGGACTACTGGAGATTTTATTAGCATTGGGTTGGGTTGGGGCTGGGCTATTTCTGACAACGTTTGTGATTAATATTTGGCGATCGCTCCAACGCATTGCCATCAATCCCAGTACGACCAGCTTCTGCTCAATGATTTTTCTGATTTACATTGTCCTCACGAACATTACAGAAAAGAACTTTTTCGGCTCTAACTTAACGTGGATTCTCTACGTCTGGATAGGATTCGTGCCGATCGTCCAAACTCGAATTCAACCCAGTCCTAACTATGACATAATTCATCAACTAGAATCCAATTCACAAAATCCACACAAGTCTTCAATTTAGAAACAAAACACCAGATTTAATTCAATCAAAGCGCAGTCATTCTTAGGATAGATTGCGCTTTTTATTTGACTATTTTTCCAGCCTAAAGAAGTAGTCAAATTGGCTTACAGAGGGGCTTTTGATGTATTTTATCAAATTGAATTAATGACTTATTTTACTGAGTATTAAGTTTATCAAAGAGCTTTATTACCTTGATCGTTCCTATCTAGAATGAGCGGTATCTGATGAAACCATGCTGTTAATCCTCATCATTGATTTTATGACTTTACCCACATCTTCATCGTTTGATTCATCTCGTTCAAAACTCGTTTCGATCGTCGTTCCTGTCTACAATGCAGAACAATATGTCGCCGAAACTTTAAAATCTGTCTTAGCCCAAACCTATCAAAATTTTGAAGTCATTATTGTAGATGATGGCGGCACCGATCGGAGTCTGGAAATCTGTCGGCAATTCACAGATCCTCGGATCAAAATCATTCACCAAAGCAATCGCGGACTCCCTGGCGCACGCAATACCGGAATTCGTCATGCCCAAGGAGACTACGTAACCTTGCTCGATGCAGACGACCTGTGGGTGCCTGAAAAATTAGAAAAGCATGTCGCACATTTAAATGCTTCCCCAAAAGTTGGCATTAGTTTTAGTTACTCCGCCTTCATTGACGACAACGGCAAACCCAGCGGCCTCCACCAAATGCCCCGCAAACTCAAAAACATCACCGCCGCCTACGTTCTCTGTCGCAATCCCGTCGGCAATGGCTCCTCCGCCGTCATCCGCCGCGAAACCTTAAAATCCATTGAATTTCAAGACAATCTCTACGGCATTGAAGAAAGTTTCTACTTTGACGAGCGATTGCGATTTGAAAAAGCGGATGCAACGGATCTTGAATGCTGGACCCGCATTGCCGCCACAACCCCCTGGCATCTCGAAGGCATTGCCGAATCCCTGACGCTCTACCGCATTCACGCAGGTGGACTCTCCGCCAATGCCTTAATTCAATATCAAGCGATCGAACGGGTGATTGAAAAATCCTGCGCCGCAACGCCGGAACTCAATCGCTACAAAAACCTCGCCAAAGCCTACTATCTTCGCTACGTCGCCCGTCGCGCCGTCACCCTGCGCGATGGCGAACTAGCAGTAACGATGATGCATCGATCGCTCTCTCAAAGCTTAGGCATTCTCCTCGAAGAGCCACAGCGCACCCTCGTCACCCTAGGAGCCGCTTATCTCTTGAAATTCACCCCAAGACCGCTCTATACCAAACTCGAACAGCTCGCCCTCAAGATTACCTCCTATTTCCAAGAGCAAAAATTCCAAACGCAAAGCCTATTTAAGGTGCCGAGAATCGGGAGTTTGGGGATTTAAAACAGCGCTTAATGCCAAAACTCCATTTCCTCATTCCAAGCAATCCTCTAATTTTTACATCCCATTTCTTCAACAAAACCAATGCCACAAAACGCAAATCACACCCCACCCCACAAGCTCAAACTCTTTTCCGATCGTCGCTATCTCCCCGATGGAATGCCTCCTGCCTCCATTCTCTATCCATTTTGGCGCGACCTGCATCACTCAGAGCTTCAATCCTGGATTAGCCCTTACAATGCCTATTTGGAAAGCGGCAATATTTTCTTTACCTTCACACCGTCCCTAGAAGAAGCGGATCTAGCCATTCTCCCCATGGATTGGCGGAACATTCGCGGCGATGCTTGGCGAAGTCCCCAAGACCACAAAGTAAAGCACCTGGCCCAAGCCTTTGCCGAAAAGGTGACAGCAGCCGGAAAACCCTTAGTCGTCCTGTTTAGTAGCGATTGCTCAGATGAATCGATCGACATTGATTTTGGATTTGATGCCAGTCATCCCAGCAATCAATCTAGCAATCTATACAGCGGCAAAATCTTTCGCCAATCCGCCTATCGATCGCGTCACCAAAAAGATCCGCGTAGTGCCGTGATGCCGTTCTTCTGCGAAGACTATATCCAGACCTTCTTCCACGGCCAACTGCCCATCCGCGACAAATCTCCCTCCCATCAAGACCCACCCGTCCTCAGTTTTTGCGGCTTTGCTCGTCCGCTTTCATTTAAACGAGAACTCCAGTCGATCGCCTACAAAGGCTACATGCTCGCCACACAAAAACGGCTTGCCGTCTCCATCTACAAAGGCCAAGACTTGCGTTACCAAGTCCTTAATCACCTGCGGGAACGATCGGATATCACTTCTAACTTCATCATTCGGGAGCAGGCTGTTTTCTTTCATGCATCTGACAAAACCCAAAAAGAGAAGACTCGAATTGAGTTTTTAGAAAACATCCTAAACAGCGATTATGTCTTCTGCTGTCGAGGCGCAGCAAACTACTCCAATCGCTTTTATGAATCGCTAGCTTGTGGAAGAATTCCAGTTCTTTTAGACACCGATTGTGAGCTACCTTTTGAGGAGTTTATCAACTGGGATAATTACTGTATCAGAGTTCCAGAGCAATCAACCCCTCAGAAAACCTCAGATGAAATTGTTAAGAGAATCTTGAGTTTTCATCATTCAAAATCACCGGAAGAGTTCATAGAGCTACAGCATCAATGTCATCAGCTTTGGAAAACTTGGCTCTCCCCCGAAGGATTCTATTCTAACTTCTCTAGATACTTCTCTAGAGCGATTTCAGAAAAGACCATCTCCCTTCATTATCAATAGAAGAACTCCATCAGACTCATTTTCCATTCATTGCATCCACTTCAGATTCATTCGATTTCTTCAAGACAATTCTAGGCTCTGCATTCAATTCTTCACTTCAATTTTTACTTCAATGCAACTTTTAATTCAAGCCTTGCTATTCACGGCATCTTTTACTGCTTTTATTCCCCCTACCTCAGTTGCCTATTATGTCTACAAACATCGACCTTGGGAGAAAGAGCCGCACTGCGTCTCACAGAACCCGCCTTATGTCCGATTT
>JAAFJU010000211.1 GCA_013298165.1 Synechococcales cyanobacterium bin31.maxbin.ball.101
GCGACGGCGACGATCGGGCGGTGGCACCGAAACGATGAAGGTCAATCTGTGGCAGTTGTTGAATACGGGCGACAATGCCCAGGATATTCGGCTGCAAGATGGCGATAGTATTTTCATCCCGGCCTCAACTGGCACCAATGCTCAAGAGGCACGCCGATTAGCGAGTACCAGTTTCTCGACGAAGACCAATCGGACGCTGCGCATTGTGGTGGTGGGTGAAGTCAATCGTCCCGGTCCCCATTCGATCGGCGATACAGGCGCGTTAACCGTGAACGAACTGCGGGGCAATCCCGTATCTCGCGTGCCCACCGTGACTCAGGCGCTGCAAGTGGCAGGCGGGATTACACAGTTGGCGGATGTGCGCGGGATTGAGGTGCGGCGCTTGACCAGTACGGGACAGCAGCAGACAGTTCCGGTGAGCTTTTGGGATTTGTTGACCAAAGGGGACATTCAGCAGGACTTGCCGCTTCAGGATGGCGATACGATTTATATTCCGACCGCGACGAATCTCAACGATCGGGAAACCACGCAGTTAGCGCTGGCAAGTTTCTCTCCTGATAAGGTATCGATCAACGTCGTTGGCCAAGTGGAAAAACCCGGCAACCTCCAACTCCCTCCCAACACGCCCATGAACCAAGCGATTTTGGCCGCTGGGGGATTCACTCGTAAAGCCCAAACAGGCAACGTCACCCTCGTTCGGTTAAATCAAAACGGGACGGTCACGAAGCGCGAAATCGGCGTAGACTTCGCCACTAGCGTCAACGACCAAAACAATCCACCCCTGCGACCCAACGATACGATCGTGGTTCGTCAGTCGGGCTTCTCCCGCGTGACGGATGAAGTGGGTGCGTTTGCCTCGCCGTTCAGTACGTTCTTCAATATTTTCAAGCTCTTCGGGCTGTTTTAAATCGCTGAGTTGAAGCTCCTAGTTGACTCGTTAAATCCAGACTCGTTAAATCCAGACTCGTTGAATCTGTTAGAGCAGGCTTTGTAAGACCTGAATTTGGTCGGCGGTGATATTGGTGCGGGGGTTGTTGCTCTTAACCAGGTTGAGGGCTTCCCAAACTTGCATTTTTTCATACAAGCAGAGATAGCCGACACAGACCGTGGGCGATCGTTCCATCCCCGCTAGACAATGGACGTACAGCGGTGCGCCTGTCTTGATGAAGCTGTGGGCCAGATCGATCGCGGCTCTGAGTTTTTCGGCGGTCATCTTTTCGGCATAGTGACTGTCGGGCAACAGAAAGCGTTGCCATTGAAAGTCGGTGGGAACTTGTGGGGCGAGTTTTCCTTCTTCTTCACCACAGAGGGTGAGGACCGATCGGATGCCAAAGGTTTTGAGGGAGTCTGCGGTTTCTACTGTGGGGATCGGGCCGACCGCGAGGCGGTTTTGGATGATCCAGTGGAGGGAAATCGATCGCGTCTGAACGGTCTCGGTTGAGTCAGAGACCTCTGATGCTCGAAAAAGATTGAAGAAGTTTTTCATGGGGCAGTTCGTCGGGATTCTACTAATCGATCGATCGTTTTGCGTTCTAGTTTTGCTCTCTAGTGTAGTGGGTTGTTGGATGGGTTCGGGGGGCATTGTGCGAATCTAGCGGACAAATCTCCGTTAAATTACGGAAGGTGTCGGAAGAATTTTCTAAAAACGGGCAAAAATCTTCATACTTTAAGTTTTTTGATGAAGATATGAAGAGGTTTGGGACGCTTTCGATCGGAAGTAAACCTGGATTTGGTGGACTGTACCTACGAGTATGAATTAATGAGTGATTTTCTGGGTATTTCTAGCGATAAATACGTAGATTTTTCGAAATTCACTTGAAATAAATTTTCTAAAAACATTAAATGTAAACCTGAAAAGCTGTTTTTATGAAGCATCGCAGTAGTGACGCTCTTGTCACGCCCTCCCGATCGTCCAGCCATGAAAATACGGTTCAATGTTTGACCTCATTTGCGGAATTGGTGCGTCTTTTGGACGTGTTGAATCAGGCCGGGTATGGTCGAACGATCGCCTTTAAGGGACCGATTTTGTCGCAGTTGGCCTATGGAAATTTAACGTCCCGTGTGTTTCGAGATTTAGATTTTCTCTTCGATCGAGAGGACTATCTGCGAGTGAAGCCGATTTTAGAGTCCGAGGGCTACCATGCGGTGGTGGATGCGCAGCCCACGACGGCGGAGCAGCAAGAGGAGACCTGCTGGGCGATGGGCGAGTATGCCATGGTGAATGTGGAGAAGGGGGTTTGGCTTGATATTCACTGTGAGTTGGTGGGGCGGGATATTTTTGCGATCGATGTGCCGTTGGATCGGTTTTTCGAGAGTGCGATGCCGCTGAACTGCCATGGCCGATCGGTGCTGACGTTTTCGCTGGAGTATACGTTGCTCCATCTTTGTATCAATAGCGCTAAGGACTATTGGGCTAAGCTGCAATCCGCAGAGGACTTGACGGGACTGATCAATCGTCATCCGAATCTCGATTGGGATTTGATCATTGCTGAGGCCAAACGGCTCAAGATTCATCGATTGCTAGTAATTTCGTTGTTGATGGCCCGATCGTATTTTGGGGATCAATTGGCCCTGCCTAAACGGTTGGATCTAGACCGTGATGGGATAGCCCAGTGGGTTGCCAACCGGATCCTAGAGCGTCAACGATCGGGCTTGCCGCTAGGTTCGCTGAATCGGGTGCTCTGCCGTCTGGGGGCGATCGAAACTTGGCGATTGCGGTTGACCTATTTAATGATTTTCCCGTCTCGGGTGATGCGAATTGTATTCGGGGCCAATCAGCGGGATTTAAAATTTATTCAGTTGCCGCCTGCACTGCGGTTTTTGTATGTGGTGATTCGGCCCGTGCGGTTGGTGGTGCAGTATGGGATTTCAGGCTTGAAAGGTTTGTTTTAACGAGTCCTGAACGTTGAATTTGAGCATTGAATTTGAGCGTTGAGTTTGAGCGTTTTACGCTAGGGTCGATCGTCTATCATGGTTGATTAGGGAGCAATGATGCTTTATTTAAATGCTTTATTAAAGGCCAGACCATGCTTCAAGTAGACCGCCTCCTTCTACCCGATAGCGACGAATTACCCTGCTCGGATGATATCCCCGTGGACAACGAAGACCAGAACTATGTGCCCAATGTCCTGCTGTTCTTGCTGGAATATTTGTGGAAGACTCGTGGGGATTGGTTTTTTGCGGTGGATATGGGGCTGTATCACACGACAGGCGTGAATCCTCGCGTTCCGGTCGTCCCCGATGCCTTCCTGAGTTTGGGGGTAGAGCGTCGAAAGGGGGGTGGTTCTCGGAATAGCTATGTGACTTGGGAAGAGCAGTATGTGAGTCCGATTTTGACCTTAGAAGTGGTCTCTAGGACACCCGGTGGAGAGTACGATGACAAGCTGGCACTCTACGCTCGGCTGGGTGTGCTGTATTACGTGATTTATAACCCGAGATTTTGGGCGCGGGATGGTCATTTACCGTTTGAAGTTTACAAATTAGTGGATGGGGTCTATCGGTTACAGATTGGAGAACCGCTCTGGATGCCGGAGATTGGGATTGGGATTGGTCGATGTGTGTTGCCGACCGATGTTTTGGGGCGAGAGCTGTTGAGTTGGTTTGATGAGAAGGGCGATCGGTATCTCAGCCCCGAAGAGCAAGAGCAACAACGAGCTGAGCAGGAGCGGCAGCGGGCTGAGCAGGAGCGACAATTGACAGCGCAAGAGCGACAGCAGCGAGAACGATTGGAGGCATTTTTACGATCGCAAGGCATCGATCCGAACAATCTGCCGGATGAACCCAGTGAATGAATTGCCAGTGAATGAATTGCCAGTGAATGCGTCAAATCTGGGTTGCCGTTTGCCGCTATGATGAGCAGTTGATTTTTGATTGTGAGCGGACATCATGGCGCAGAATTTGCAGGGTAAAGTTGCGATCGTCACAGGCGCGTCGCGGGGAATTGGTCGATCGACGGCTTTGGCTTTGGCGGCGGAAGGCGCGTCGGTGGTTGTCAATTATGCAAGTTCCAGTGGAGCCGCAGATGAGGTGGTGGCTCAGATCGAGGCGATGGGCGGGAGTGCGATCGCGGTGAAGGCGAACGTGGGCAGTTCCGATGAGGTGGATGCCCTGGTCGCAGCGGCGATGGAAAAGTATGGCCGCATTGACGTGTTGGTGAATAATGCGGGGATTACCCGTGACACGTTGCTGTTGAGAATGAAGCTGGAAGATTGGCAGGCGGTGATTGATTTAAACCTAACGGGCGTATTTCTCTGTACCCGTGCGGTCAGCAAGATTATGTTGAAGCAAAAGTCGGGCCGAATTGTGAATATCACGTCGGTGGCAGGGCAAATGGGCAATGCAGGTCAGTCCAATTACAGTGCGGCGAAGGCAGGGGTGATTGGGTTTACGAAGACGGTGGCGAGAGAGTTGGCGTCGCGATCGATTACGGTGAATGCGGTTGCGCCCGGATTTATTGCCACAGATATGACGAACGACCTCAAAGCGGAGCCAATTCTTCAGATGATTCCGCTGGCACGCTATGGTCAGCCGGAGGAAGTGGCGGGGATGATCGCATTTCTATCAGCGTCCCCGGCGGCGGCTTACATTACGGGTCAGGTGTTTAATGTCGATGGCGGTATGGTAATGGCGTAAGAGGCGGGGTTTGCTAACGCAACGCTTCGCGAACGACTCCGCTCACCCCTCGATCGTCGTGGGGTGAATGCAGTGAATTCGATCGGGCTTTGACTCCGCTCACCCCTCGATCGTCGTGGGGTGAATGCAGTGAATTCGATCGGGCTTTGACTCCGCTCACCCCTCGACTATTTCGTGGGGTGAGATATGCCGGACTTTGTTAACGCAACGCTTCGCGAACGACTCCGCTCAGTCCTCAATCGTCGTGGGGTGAGCGGAGTCGTAGTTTACGTCCGTTAGGACTACCCCGAACACAACCTGAGTGTTTCTACAGGTTTACTGCGTTCTCAAGGTGACAGATGCACCGTGGGAGGGGAGTCCTTCGGCGGTGGCTAGGGTGTCGATCGCCTTCGCCACCTCTTCGAGTGCGGGCTGCGTATATTGAATCAAGCTGGAATGCTTCAAAAAGGTCTCGACCCCTAGCGGTGACGCATAGCGGGCGGATCCTGAAGTCGGTAGCGTATGGTTCGGGCCTGCGAGGTAATCACCCACGGCTTCAGGCGTGGCATGACCCAGGAAAATCGCCCCAGCGTGACGAATTTTAGGAAGTAAGGCCCAGGGATCCTCGATTTCGAGTTCTAGATGCTCCGTTGCGAACTCATTGGACAGTTCAGCGGCTTGATCTAGAGTTTCAACCACAATAATCACGCCGAAGTTGGCGATCGCTTTCTCTGTCAGCACCCGACGCGGATGATTTTCTAATTGAACTTCAACCTGTTTGGCCACCTGTTCTGCTATCCCCACATCGGTCGTGATCAAAACCGCAGCAGCCATGGGATCATGCTCTGCTTGGGCTAGCAGGTCGGCTGCGACATGGGTGGGGTTGGCGGTGCTGTCGGCGATGATCAGGACTTCAGATGGGCCTGCGAGGGAGTCAATGCCGACGGTGCCGTAGACGAGTTTTTTCGCCAGCATCACGTAAATATTGCCGGGACCGCTGATCACATCGACCTTGGGAATCGTCTCAGTCCCATAGGCCAACGCCCCGATCGCCTGCGCTCCCCCGACACGATAAATTTCCTTGATCCCCGCTTCCTGTGCTGCAACCAACACCGCTGGATTAATCCCCCCTTCACTGTTGGGCGGTGTCACCATGACAATGCGATCGACCCCGGCCACCAAGGCTGGGATCGCATTCATCAGCACCGTACTGGGATAGACCGCTCGGCCACCGGGAATGTAGATGCCTGCCCGATCGACGGGCGTATAGCGCTTGCCCAGCACCACTTCGTTGTCGGCGAAGTGAACCCAGCTCTTGGGAATCTTCATGCGGTGGAACGCTTCAATCTTTTCTTTGGCCAATCGAATGGCTTCGAGGAGTTCGTGATCGACCCGTTGGTAGGCGGCATCCAGTTCCGATGAGGTGACTCGCAGCGCCTGGGCCGATTCAAATCGCTGGCCGTCAAACTCAGCGGTATAGTCCAGCAAAGCCCGATCGCCCAGCCGCTTCACGCTCTGCAAAATCTCCCGAACCGTGGCCTCCTTGTGAAATACTTGGTCGTCCTGGGTCCGATCGCAGATTCGCCGGAGTTCTGATTGGGCTTCAGTCCACTCGTTGATAATTCGCAGCATGGAGGTTTGGGAGAGGTTTGGGAAGTGAGTTCGTCTTTATAGCTTAACTGGATTTTAGGAAATCATGTTCGATGAACGATCGGTGCTATAGTAGTAAGCCGGGAAAATCATTAAACATTCGTCGTTACTTCCGAGAGTTGCCGTGCCTAATATTAAGTCTGCTGAAAAACGAGTTCAAGTCGCTGAACGCAATCGTCTGAAAAACAAGAACTACTCTTCCGCCGTG
>JAAFJU010000016.1 GCA_013298165.1 Synechococcales cyanobacterium bin31.maxbin.ball.101
TGAGTATCTGCAAGCTGCAACTCGCCAAGCGCCTCCAGCGGAATTGATGGAAGCGATGGGGATTCCTGTTGAGTCTGTGGGCGAACTGGAAGCGAGCAAGGTGGAGGCTTAAGTCATGGCAGACGAGAAGAAGCTAGACACAGCGGCGATCGAAGCCGTCGGTACGGTTTCAAAATGGCTGAGTGATCAGGGTTTTGACCATGAGTTTTTGGGGTTAGATGCGTCTGGGGTGGAGATGATTAAGGTCGAACCCGACTTTTTGATTCCCTTTGCCAGTGCGCTTTATGCCTATGGGTTTAACTCTTTAGCTTGTCAGGGCGGTTATGATTCGGGTCCTGGTGCTGATTTGGTGAGTTTTTATCACTTGATCAAGGTTTCGGATAACTGCGTCAAAACTGAGGAAGTTCGCTTAAAGGTCTTCTTGCCAAGAGCCGAGCCGAAGGTGGCTTCGGTGTATTGGATCTGGAAGGGTGCGGACTGGCAGGAGCGCGAGACCTTCGACATGTATGGCATTGTCTATGAAGGCCATCCGGGGTTGAAGCGCATTTTGATGCCAGAAGATTGGGTGGGCTATCCTTTACGCAAGGATTATGTCTCGCCTGATTTTTATGAGTTGCAGGATGCTTATTAGCGATCGGGTTGTGTTCGGGCTTCGACTCCGCTCAGCCCACGTAGATTAGAGGACTGAGCGGAGTCGAAGTCCGGATGTAAACTAGGACTCCGCTTACCCCGCGTAGATTCGAGGGCTGAGCGGAGTCGTTCGCGAAGCGTTGCGTTAGCAAAGCCCGGTTTTGTATATGGAATGGATTGATTTATGAACCTCGAAACTCCCAGCGCAACTGAAACTGTCGAACTTTCCCCGAGCTATACGCTCTCGATCGCAGTCGTCCTGATCGGCGCGGCGATCGTCCCTCTACAGCTTTGGGTCGGCGCAGTGGTTGCGTTGTTTGGAGGTTTCTTGCTGTTGCAGAGTGCTTTACTTCGGCTCCGATTCACTGCGACAGACCTAGAGGTTTATCGTAGTGGCAAGATTATTCGTAGTTTTCCCTATGCGGAGTGGAGCCATTGGGAAATCTTTTGGCAACCTGTCCCGATTTTGTTCTACTTCCGAGAAGTCAATAGCATTCACTTTCTACCGATTCTCTTCGACCCCAAAATGCTCCGACAACTTCTCACCCAGCGCTGCCCCCAGCTTCCAACGGAGTCCCAACTCTAAACTTCGATAGTCTAAATTCAATAGTCTAAATTCAATATGTCCGACGATCGCCTACCAGAACTCAATAGCCAAATCGCAGAACTCGAAACCAAACGCGATCGTCTTCAAACCGAAATTGCTGAGTCCCAGGACTATCTTGCGCGCTTCATGCAGGACAGTCTCGCCGACCTCGATCGTCGCCGCCAAGCCCTTCAACTCACTGTTGATCAATTAGAACGTCGTCAGTCCCGCATCCAAGAAGAGATGAAAGGGACGTTTTCAGGCAGTTCCCAAGAAATTGCCATTCGGGTTCAGAGTTTTAAAGACTATTTAACGGGAAGCCTGGAAGATCTCGTGCTGGCAGCCCAAAAGCTGGATCTCGGTCGTCCTGAGCCAGAGGTTTTACCCGCCGCTCCAGTCGTTAACCCTGCGGATGAAGCTTTAGAAGATCCACAGTTCGCCAAGACTGTTTATGAGCAGCAGACGGAAAAAATTCGTGCGGTGATCCGAATTTTCCGCACGGAGCCTGACTACTACGGACCCACTTGGAAATTCCGCCGCACCTTTGAATCCATTCATGCCGATCGGATCAACGACTGGTTCTTCACCCAAGGTGGACGCGGTTCGTTAAAATCCATGGGTTCCCGCTTGCAAAATATTCTCGTGTCTTCTGCGGCGATTTCGATTCTGTATAACCTGTACGGTGACAAGCTGCGGCCTTTGGTCTTGGCGAATTCGCCCGATCGGTTAGGGGAATGGCGGCGGGGATTGCAGGATTGTTTGGGATTGCGGCGGGATGACTTTGGGAGCGATCGGGGTGTGATGCTGTTTGAAGTGCCGGAGACGATGGCCGCACGGGCTGAACGAATTCAGCAAGAGGGCAAAATGCCGTTGATTATTATTGATGAAACCGAGGAATTGGTCAGCCTTGCTTTGTTGCGATTTCCCCTGTGGCTAGCCTTTGCGCCCGATCCTCAAAAGCTCCCCTACGCCACTCAACCCGGCACCCCGAACTATTTTTAAATCATAGAATCCGAACCGCCCCCCGGCCCCCAATTTTGGGGGAGCAAGAAATTCCGAAGCCCCCAAAATTGGGGGTTGGGGGCGGTTCGTCAGGGTTCCTAAATCAACCCCAAACTCAAAATCCCCACAATCTTCTCAACCTGACTCAAAAAATACTCCGTCAGATCAACCATGACAGTATTGCCTTCAAGACGCATAAACTTCCAGTTACTCCCCGTCGTCACTGCCCCAAAGACGATCGGTACTTCATTGTTTCGCTGTTGATTAAAGATCTGTGCGGCCACCATTTCTGCCATGCACTGCCCTAACCCCAACTCAATATTTTCATTTTTTGCTTCCACGATGGTGATGACGGGCGCTGAAATCAGAAGTTGCTGCGATGATCGGCTCACCATAAAATCACAAAAGCCTGTCAAACCTCGCGCCTGATCCACTGAAAACTCTTTGCCGGAAAAGATGCTGACCCGATCGGGATACAGCCGCTTTAACTCCCACAGAATCGGAGCGATGATCATTTCCGATCGAGATTTTTCTGAGTTGATGGCTAAGGCGATCGAGGTATTAAACGCGAGCGTTTCCCGTAAGTAGTCACTGCTATGAATCGCAGCAATATGCGCAAATAAATTGGGAGACTCTACAACAGAGACATTTAGCTCAGCTTTGACCTTTTCAATATCGAACTGACTGTAAGCCATGCTCAACTCCGAACGATAAATTGCAATGTGAAGATCTCAATTTTAACCCCTATCAGCTCGTCACAAAAAATCTTCGATCGCTACAATCATAAGCCAACACACTCAGCATTCAGCTCGCATAAGACGGTGTGAGCCAGTTTTATAGGTTTAATCCATCCGATTATCTGGAAATTTGGATTCAAATCGATCGGATCATTCGCGTTCCTGAGGAAAATAATCAATGAACTATTTTTCAACCTTTACAGCATTACTGAAAGATCGACAGACGTTTTTAGAAGAGATTCATCAAGGGATTCAGCTTAAAAATAAAATCTCTGCATTGCTCATTTTTAGCTTTCTCTGTTTTTCGATCTATGGGGCGATCATTGGATCGTTTCATAGCCCTTTCCAAGCCATGTCTTCCATGGTGAAGCTGCCCGCGCTGTACCTGATTACCTTAATGGTCTGCTTGCCTGCGCTTTATATTTTTAATGCCCTGTTTGGGTCCCGTAAAACCCTTGCTCAACACTTCACCTATGTCCTGAGTGCGGCGGCGGTGATTGCCCTTTTACTCTGTGGATTTGCACCTGTTGTCTTGTTTTTCTTGATGACCTTGAGTGTGAAAGAGTATTCATTTTATCTATTAATGAACGTGTCTATTTTCGCGGTTACAGGTATCTTTGGCGTCTCGTTCCTGTACCAAGCCATGCGACCCATGCCGGGAGAAAATGAAGTTGCCGACACGGTGAAAATTCGGAATCGGATTTTGCAGTTTTGGTTGATGCTGTATGGCTTTGTGGGGAGTCAGTTGGGTTGGACGCTGCGGCCATTTTTTGGATCGCCAGGGAGTTTTGAAGTGTTTAGACCCAAAGATGGCAACTTCCTCACCGGGGTCTTTCAAGCCTTAGGGCATGTGCTATCGGGTCGGTAAACGTTCAACTTCTCGATAAACTTCTAGACCCTAAATTGCATGAAGGATGATGTTGCGACGTTAGAGATTACGCCCCATGAACTTGAAAAAGTCTGTGGGCGTGAAGTGAATGATCTGTTGATTGGGGGAATTTTGGGCGGAGTCCTACGATCGTCCGCCCTCAGCAATCCAACTAAACAGATCTCGTTTTTGATCGTGGAAGTGGCTATGTCAGGACTGTTACTCGTGTTCACGCTCCCTGTCAGTTTTGCAATCACTCGTCATATCAATCTTCAGGAAGCCTCGGGAGAGCGGTTTTTTATTGGAATGACCCTTGGGATTGCGATCGCTTTGATTGGGCTGTGGAATGCTTCGATGCTGTTGCGATCGAAGCCCTTTAAAATGCTGATGCGATTGCTGGATGAAGTCGATCGGTTTAATGAACTCGTGCGGGCCGTGGATGTGGTCGATCGCCTAGATGGTGTCCAGCCCGAATCCCGCCATTTTGAAAACCGTCTTGAAATTCTCAATGCTTTGAATGTCACGAGGGATAGTTTAATCTCGGGCCTGATGACGGAAAAAATTCTGCGAGAAAATCGCGGCTTACTGTCTCGTCGTCAGGATTTGATCCGCCACATTGAAACCAATCTTTCGGCTTTAAGTGTGATGGCGGTGAGTGATGAAGCCAGTGATTATTCTCGGATTTTGAATGAAGCACTCCAGATTGGTACGATCGTTCAACGGGAGATGAGGCAGGCCCCCTAGCCCCCAATTCTGGGGGAACATGAATATCAAAAGCCCCCAGAATTGGGGGTTGGGGGCGGTTCGTCCGAAGTTCGAGCAAGCCACCTGACAAAACGTCACATCCGATCGATCTCGCCCAAAATGCATAGAATATACTGCCCAACAACAATAGATTGACAGATTGACGATCGATTTGATTCATCCCCCTATTCACGTTTTTAAACAGCCTCAATGAAACTTTGGAAGCCACTCCTTGGACGATCGCCTCAGCGCTACCCGCGAATTTTCCATCGCCTTTTGGCTTTTGGGTTAGGACTAATCATGGTTCTGACGCCGTTTCTAACGATGCAAACGATCGCACAACCCGCAACCCCCAGCCCAACCCCCGCATCTACTCCAACCCCTACCCCAACAGCTACTCCCGGATCTTCAAGTCCAGCCGACACCCTCACCCCTACTCCTGTCTCTCAGCCCAAGCCTGAGGCTCAAGAAAAAATCAAACTAGAACTCCCCGAAGATCCCTTTGAAAAGGGCAAAACCAAACAGGAAAAGCAAGAAGACGAAGCCCGAATCGGAAAACTCATCGAAGCCGATCGCCTTTACAAAGCAGGCAAAATCCCAGAAGCCGTCCAAATCTACCAAAAGGTCAAACGTCCTTTCCTGACGGCTCTTCCACCCAAAGTCGCTGAACTCCCGATCGTCACTGACCCAGAACAACTGTCTCCTGGTGGTCAAGTCTACTGGCGAGAAGCCAAAGAAGGCTTAGCCCAAAACATGGAAAGTCGGGCGATCGTCGCCATTGATCTGCTGATTAAAAAACATCCCGAATTCCTCCCCGGCCAACTTCTCAACACCCAAATCCAAACCCAATACGGCAAACCTGAACAGGCCCTTGCCACCCTAGAAGCCCTAGCTGTCCGATATCCCCGCAACGCCGAAGTGCAACGCCTCCGCATCACAGCCCTCAACAAAGCCGAAAAATCCCTTGATGCCAGTATCGCCGCCAGACAATACGCCCTCCTCGCCAGCACCAACCCCATTGAATCCGAGGAATTCACCCGCCTCGCCGACAATGCCTTTGACGATTACCGCAAAGCCCTCCGCCGCAAAATCAATGGCAGCGTGATTGGAAACGTGATTACGGGGGCGATCGGCACTCTCCTCACAGGCGGACTCATCGGTCCCCTCACCGCGACCCAAAGCGCCTTCAGTTTAATTCAAGGCGAATCCGCGATCGGCAAAAGTGTTGCGAAACAAGCCAAAAGTCAACTGACCATGGTGGACGATCCCGAACTCAAAGCCTACGTCAATGAAATCGGTCAAAAACTTGCCAAGGTTGCAGGCCGTAAAGATTTTGAATATGAATTCAATATTGTCTTAGACGAAAACATCAATGCCTTTGCGCTTCCCGGAGGCCCGGTCTTTATCAATGCGGGGGCGATCGCCAAGACCGACTCCGAAGCAGAATTAGCGGGATTGGTCGGCCATGAGATTTCCCATGCGGCTTTAACGCACGGGTTACAACTGATGGCTCAAGGCAATCTGATGACCAGTATTGTCGGGTACATTCCCTATGCCGGAGGCTTGGTGAGTGATGTGTTTGCGTTTAACTACAGTCGGGATATGGAACGTCAAGCCGATGACTTTGGCACCCGAATTTTAGTAGGCGGTGGCTATGCCGCTGATGGACTCCACAGTCTCATGCTGAAGCTCCAAGCCGAAGAAGCCAAGAGAAACCGCGCTCGGCCTCCCGTCTGGCTGTCCAGTCATCCCGGCTCTGATGAGCGGGTGACAAATATCGAAGCTGTGATTCTGAATTCCGGGTTCGATCGCTACGCCTACGAAGGAGCCGATCGGCACGCAAGTTTTAAAGCCAAAGCCCAGAAGCTCATTCAAGACGAGAAAAAACGAGTGAAATTGAAGAAAAAGAACCCGGATATGTAGGGGCATGGCACGCCGTGCCCCAAACACAACCCGAACCACTGAATAGTTGGATTATTTCCGCATTAAACGACTAGTTCCTAATCGTCGTTCTTTTCCGAATTCAGCGCATCGACCACCAATGCCTTAAAGTCCACATACATCGGCTGCGTCGAGTCATACAGCACCCCAGAATTGGGGGTGTTGAGCGAAACCAGCAACGTGCTGAGGGCACGTTCGCGCATGTAGGACGATCGGTGTGCCTGTCTCAAGGTCAGAAGCTGTGCGCCTTTACTACAGGGCATTCCCCACTCCGTCACTATACAGATGACAGGCTGGTTATTCTGCATTCCCGTGGTCAGATAGGCCGCTCCTGCATTCATGTTCCAAGCGCTCAATCGATCGCGCACAATCCCACAGCGATCGGCAGAGGCATAACCGCCCATGGAACTGAACTTAATAATGCGCTTGCGATACTTATCGCTCGTGCGTTTGACAAACATGTTATTCCCATCGCATTCAAACGAAACGTCCGGAAACCTCGCCGCTTGCGATGGAGAAGAGAAAAGCATCTGGCTTCCGATCGCCAGCGTACAGCCCACAAGACTAACGCCGATCGTGCTTTTAGCCATTGATCGAATCGACTGTAAAACCTTCATGTGTGATTCCTTAAAGCTGATAAGACTGTAAAAATTTAAGACAGTAAAAAATGACCCGATCGGTAAATCGGGAAATATCGGGTTGTAAGGGCACCTGTTCTATTTCTTTCTTCAGAAACTTCGAGATTCTCTCCGGACAATCCGGACACATTTCTGAACCCATTTTTGGATTCTCCATCTTGAGATGGAGCCTAATTTTGCTCATAACGTCAATATTTTTATATATTTAGAAATATTAATCCTGCCCTTCAACCTTAACGTTTGGTATAACTCCAGATTTGGAAGGCGTATAGTAGTTTAGGACTCGCCTAACCTGAATTTTAAGCCGTTGCCCCTATTTATGTCTCATCCCATCTGGTTGCAGCTCGCCCAAGATCTTGCCAATTGGCACCAATCCCAAAAATCAGAGACTTCGAACCCGGTTCTTGTCGCTGGAATTTTAGCGGGACAGGGCACTGGGAAATCCACCCTGGTGAGTCTTTTAACTCAGATTCTCAAGGATGAGCATCAGCTTCATGCGGTCTGTTTGTCATTGGACGATTTGTATTTGCCCTATGCCGATCGGCTTCAGCTTCAAGCCCAGGACCCCCGTCTAATCTGGCGAGGACCACCGGGAACCCATGACATCCCGCTAGGACTGACACTCTTAAAACAAATTCGTGCCCAAGTTTTTCCGGCATTCATTCCGCAGTTTGATAAATCTCTTCACCAGGGCGCAGGCGATCGGAGCAATGCCCTGGAAATTCAGGCCGCAGACATTGTGCTATTTGAAGGCTGGTTTGTGGGATGTCGTCCTGTGGCACCGTTCTTGATTGACCAAGCCCCGCCCCCGATCGTCACCGCTGCCGATCGAGACTTCGCCAAAGACATGAACTGCGCCCTCCATGAATATCAGCCCCTCTGGGAAGAAATCGATCGGCTGATTTTACTTAATCCCACGGACTACCATTTAAGTATTCAATGGCGACAGGAGGCCGAAGCGAAAATGCGATCGGCGGGAAAACCGGGGATGAGCGACGCCGAAATTGTGGAATTTGTGCAGTACTTTTGGAAAGCCTTACATCCAGAACTATTTGTATTGCCGCTCCTAGATGAACCGCAGTGGGTCGATCGGGTGATTGATATTGCTGCCGATCATAGTCCTGTTCAGATCTATGCCCCGAAATAATAGATTGAATCAACGCTCTGACGAACCGCCCCCAACCCCCAATTCTGGGGGCTTCGGAAACTCTTTCTCCCCCAGAATTGGGGGCCGGGGGGCGGTTCGCCCGGATCGCACACATCAAATCAACGGATCGCGATCGATCGCAATCCCAATCTTCTGCACATCGATCGCAAACCCCGCCGCCACCAAAAATGTTTGGTCTGAGATTTGACCTAACTCCCGAACCAACCGCCCCAACCGATCGCGAAACAACCGACCCATTGGATAAGCTGGGATCACGCCCCATCCGGTTTCTTCAGAGACAAAAATCAAACCGACAACGCTGGATTTGACAGCAGTAATCAAACCCTGACAACAGAACTGCCAATCCTCATCCGTCATCTCCAACGCATTCCCCACCCAACTCCCCAACGAATCCACCAAAAAGCATTCGGTTTCTGATCCCGTTGCGATCGCGCCTGCTAAATCAAACGGGACTTCGACCGATCGCCAATTCCCTGGCCGTCGTTCAATATGCTGATCAATCCGTCTATCCCAATCCGTATCGCCTTCATAGCGCTGTGCCGTCGCCACATAGACGATCGATTTTCCAATTCCTTCCGACTGCGACGCCAGCCGTTCCGCCCATTCACTCTTCCCCGATCGCGCCGCCCCCGTCACCAAAATCACCCGTTGAGTCATTCCACTATTGCCGCCTTAAAATCAACACTGTCATATAAGTCCATGAGCGCAATCTCAACTGGGATCGTCATTAAGGCAATGCGTTTATCCTGACCGTCATACTCCGTAAACAACCACTGAGTTTCGTTTTGTTTGACATAATGCTCCACATGATAGCGAGACTGATCGATGAGTAGATATTCTTGAAAGGTTGCAATCGTCCGATACGCCGCAAATTTATGATCCCTGTCATAAGCCTCCGTTGAATCAGACAAGACCTCAGCGATCAAAATCGGATTCATAACAGTATTCTTTCTTCCAGCCTGAAGCTCGATCGGACGCGGTACTACCATTACGTCGGGATAGGTGTATCGGTTGCTATTGGGAATCGCAAGACGTTGATCCGCAATAAAAAGAGCATAAGGTTTCCCCTTAAGTCCGAACCACAGTAGACCATTTAAATTACTGTTGAGTTCGTTGTGCGTTGGGGTACCACCAGCCATCGGGATAATCGCTCCGTTGTCATATTCATTACGAGTTTCTGACGCCACTTCTAGAGCGAGATATTCATCAGCGCTGTAAATTTTGTTTTTGGGTTCAGCCTCGGGTGCCGCTAGGGTAACAACCATCGATCGCTCCACAATTCAACTCAACTCATTCTAACGCAACCTCATTCAGCTCACTTCTTCAACCAATCGATCCGATCGGACGACCCCAAAAATCTTTCAAAACGTGCCAAATTTCAACCAGCGTATAGAATGGAGCATCCGATCGACCCCATGAGCTATGAAAACTGGCATCAAACGCATAGAACAGACCCTCCGTCACTTAGAAAACCCCACGAAAGGTGTGGACTCTAAGGTGCCAGCGGCTGCAAAAAACGCTAGCGTCGATCGGCCCCCTTCATTTGAACCCCCCTCACTCTCCTTTAATATCTATCCGACCTCCGATCGCAACCGATCGGATGATCTCAAGCATTCAATAGAAGACCTACCCTCCATCTCGAACAGCTCAAATTCTGCCTCCAATCGAGGTTTATCGCAGCCAAAACTCGCCCTCCAAGATCTGCACCTCCCCAAACCTAAAAGCTTTAACCTCACCCATCACCGCAACGCCCCAAACCCAGCACTAGCAGCCTCCTTACTACAAGACATGCTGGCGATCGTCACCACCTGGCAGCGCGAACTCACCACCATCGTCCAAACCATTCAAAACATCTATACCGAAGGCCCCGTCCTCGACGCATGGCTCGAATCCCTCGCCGCCCCCAGTCAAGCCGAAACCATCGCTTTCCGCCACGCTGACATCAATCAACTCCTCAGCTTCGTTGAAAAACTACAGGCGGGAAAAATTCAGCCCGACGATCTCAACTCCATCGAGGATTATTGCACCGCCCAAAAGAATGCCACCTATCGACTCTGCGGCATCAACCCCGACGGCAAAGTCTGGACCTACCCCTGCCCCGCCGAACAAATCCCGACGATCAGTATGGCGATCGCCCGTCACCATCAACTGCGTCAACTACGGATTCGCCAAGCCGATTTAGAGAACCGTCTGGGGCATTTCTCCGAAGATCTAGTGAGGTTACATAGCCAACTGAAAGACTAGGATGGGAGAAATTTGCTCCGTCTCCCATGAGCTTCGGATTTCACCATGCCGCCCGTCACTCCTCAAATCTCAGCGACTCCTCAAATCTCAGCCATCATCTGCACCCACAACCGCGATCGATACCTGGGGAAAGCGATCGACAGCCTACTTAGCCAAACCTGCGGCCATTACGAAATCCTGATCATCGACAACGCCTCCACGGACAACACCCGCCAAGTCGTTGAACCCTATTTGTCTAATCCCCTCGTGCGCTACCACTACGAAGCACAGGTGGGTTTATCCGTCGCCCGCAATACAGGCGCAAAGCTCTCAACTGCCCCGATCCTGGCTTATCTTGACGACGATGCGATCGCCTCACCCCAATGGCTCCAGACCTTCATCGATGCCTACCACCAAGACGAAAAACTGGCGATTTCTGGCGGTAAAGTGAATTTGATTTGGGATTGCACGCCGCCAAGCTGGATCTCCGAAAATCTATCGGGTAATCTCGGGTTTTATGATCTGGGCGATCGGCAACTTCGTATTGAACAGCCAGGACTAACCCCACGAGGCTTGAACTATGCCATTCGTCGAAGCTTTTTAGATCAAGTCGGCGGCTTTGACCTCAACCTCGGTCGTGTGGGTAAAAACCTTCTGTCCAACGAAGAACTCCACATGACCAATCTCGCCCTTCAATCCGGTTGGCATGTCTCCTATCTACCGGACGCGATTGCAGGTCATCATGTCGCCCCAGAGCGCGTGAAACGAGCTTGGTTTCTAGAGCGGGGCTGGTGGCAGGGTATTAGTGAATGCTATCGCGAACAGTTAGCGGGGGAAGCGGGCTGGGGACAACTGGGCCGAGGCGGTGAACGCCTGCTGCGAGGACTCTATAAATCCGTGAAACTCCAGCTAAAAGGGAACGCAACTCCCGACAACCAAGTCTTTGAAAACTTAGTCTATAGCTATGGACAGATTGGGTATCTCCTCAAAGTCGTAGAAGGTCTCGCACCTTGGGTAAAAACTACCGGGAAAGCATGAAATTCCAGGAATATCTGCAAATTTCTTCCACATCTAAGAAGAAATGATGAATTTCTTCCGGATAGTGCTTGATGAGAGGAGCAGAGATCTCGTAGATTCTAGAATAAGTGCGCCTATGCACTGCAAAACCGTCCTCAACAAATCTGTGGGGAGGGCCTATTTTTATTCTCTGTCTGTTTCCTGAATCGTCCTAAGGCTAAAGATTCACTATGAACCTCACTCCAACGATGCCAGTGTCTTCTGAAAGCTGCGATATTCGTAGACTTATTCAAGACTGCTATAACGCAGGTGCCACAGCGCTCTACATCCAAATTGGACGATCGCCCTTTTTTAGACTTCACGGGAAAATAGTACCACAGGAGGGCTTCCCGATCGTCACCCCCGATTGCTATAGCCAAATTATCCAAGACTTACTGCCGGATTCACTCCTCCGTCTCTACCGCGAACAGCAAAAGCTGGACACTGAAATTACAATTCCAGGCTTTGTTCAAGCACGTCTGAACTGTGGCCCAACAACGCAAGGGGTACAGTCTCTCAGCCTCAGTAGTTTGGTCATGGACGATGCGACGGACGCATTGGAGCAGCAGGGCACGGTTTATGGAATGGTGCGGGATGCCTACGAGAAAGGAGCCTCTGATCTTCATTTACAAGTGGGAGAGTTACCCCGCTTCCGGATCCGAGGTCAGATTTATCCGCAGCAACAGTATGGCGTACTGACTCCGAGGCAGTTTAGAGAGCTACGAGAGGAAATTCTCTCTGAGGAGCAGCAAGCTCATTTTCAGAAGCATTGGGAACTGGATACGGCCATTTATTATCCTGGGCTGGTGCGTTGCCGGGTCAACTGTGCCCAGTCGATGACGGGCGGGGTGATGGTGCTGCGGCTGATTTCGTTACAGGTGCCGACGATCGACGGCTTGCGCTTACCCCCCATCTTAAAAAGTCTAGCGGAGCAGCGACAGGGACTGATCTTAGTCACAGGTTCGGTGAATACTGGGAAATCGACGACCATGGCCGCGATGATTCGTCATGTCAACGATTCACTAAATCGCAAAATTGTCACGATCGAGGATCCCGTTGAATACATTCACACCTCGAACTGCTCCTTAATTACCCAGCGCGAAGTGGGCCTACATACCCATGAATTCAAAGACGCTCTGCGGACCTCACTTCGTCAGGATCCAGATGTGATTTTGATTGGGGAGATGCGCGATCGGGAGACGATCGATACTGCCATCCGTGCGGCATTGACGGGACATCTAGTGCTGGGAACCCTGCACACCAAAGGATCCGTCAACGCCCTCAAGCGGCTGCTCAATTTCTATACGCCTGAAGAGCAGGAAACCGTGCGCCATCAGATTGTGGAGTCGATGCAGGCTGTCATTTCCCAGGCATTAGTCCCGACGATCGCAGGCGGACGGACAGCGGCTTTAGAAGTGATGATCAATACCCCGGCGATTCAAGACTATCTTCAGCGCGGCGAAATCGATGCGATCTACCAACTGCTAGAACAAGGCCAAGACGGTGCCCAAACCTTGAACCAGGCGCTGTTCGACCTAGTGGAAACCGACACAATCTCGCTGGATGATGCGCTTTCGGCGTCTCTGTTGCCTCAGGACTTGATCTATATGAACAAGAACGGCACCCGCAAGTCCAGCCGATCGGGCCTCCACAGCAAAGACTACCGCGACAAAATCCTCACCTAGGGCACCCGTCTGACCGATATTTCCCAAATTCAAGCCTAAGCCAGATCCCGCCATACCAGTGGTTGTGGGGTCTGGCTTATTTCTTTCATCAAATCTTTATTGGAATCGGATTGTAACATTGTGTTAAGTTCACAAAAATTCGTTACAATTTCTTTAGAAAGGTAGATGATGAAGTCGAAGACAAGTGAACTTTTGTCTCTGGAATCGTTAATTTTCTTTTTTAATCAGGTAAATCCCCCCTCATTGATCTGTTTGATTCATCAATGTTAATCATCAGACTGTTCACGTTTACTTAACTTCATGATCGGGTAATATAGGTGAGTAGGTAATTATTCCTATTTGCCTTTCACTGGATTCATGCTTTCACACGATCGTTGATGGATCTTTTTGGGTAGGTAGGGGTTGTATGGACCGGATGGTGCGGAGGTGGGCGAAGGTTGACGGGTTTGACCTTTTTGTCTTCTTACTTCGAGCCACCGATCGCGTTTCACATCAAATAGCGTCCTAAATCAATCTCAGTAGGTTACTCTCGTGACGACTCAGTTTCCATGGCTTTCTGCCATCATCATGCTGCCTCTCGCAGCCGCTCTCTTCATTCCAGTCATTCCTGATAAAGACGGACGAACCGTTCGTTGGTACGCATTAGGGGTGGGTTTGGCTGACTTTGCGCTGTCGCTTTATGCGCTTTGGAAGCACTATGATTTTTCGCAGGCAGGCTACCAACTGACTGAAACGGTGTCTTGGATTCCGCAGTTAGGGGTGAACTGGGCGTTGGCGATCGATGGATTGTCCATGCCGTTGGTGGTGCTGACGGGGTTGGTGACGACGCTGTCGATTTTGGCGGGATGGCAGGTTAAGGAAAAGCCACGGCTGTTTTACTTCTTGATGTTGGTCATGTATAGCGCCCAGATTGGCGTGTTCTGTGCCCAGGATTTGATTCAGTTCTTCCTCATCTGGGAACTTGAGTTGGTGCCTGTCTATCTCTTGATTGCCATTTGGGGCGGTCCGAAGCGGCGCTATGCGGCGACGAAGTTTATTCTCTATACGGCGATCGCTTCTATCTTCATTTTGGTTGCGGCATTGGCGATGGCCTTTAATGGCGGCGGACCTTTGACCTTTGATCTGACGCAGTTGGGCCTGAAGGATTACAGCTTAGGCTTTGAACTGTTGATGTATGCCGGATTCTTGATTGCTTACGGTGTGAAACTGTCGGTCTTCCCACTGCATACGTGGTTGCCCGATGCCCATGGTGAAGCTTCTGCGCCTGTGTCGATGATTTTGGCTGGGGTGTTGCTGAAGATGGGTGGCTACGCGATGATCCGCATGAATGTGCAGATGTTGCCCAATGCTCATGCTTACTTTGCGCCTGTGTTAGCGGTGTTGGGTGTTGTCAATATTGTCTACGGAGCATTGGCATCCTTTGGTCAACGCAACTTGAAGCGTCGGATGGCTTACTCGTCGATTTCCCACATGGGCTTTGTTCTACTCGGGATTGCGTCCTACACGGATCTCGGTATGAGCGGTGCGATGTTGCAAATGGTCTCTCATGGTTTGATTGCATCGGTGATGTTCTTCTTGGCTGGCGTGACCTACGATCGGACCCACACCTTAGATATGGATCAAATGGGTGGTTTGGGTAAGAAGATGCCATCTGCGTTTGCGTTGTTCACGATTTCTTCCATGGCGTCCTTGGCGCTTCCTGGGATGAGTGGATTTGTCGGTGAGTTGATGATTTTCCTAGGCTTTGCCAACAGCGAAATCTACTCTGTTCCCTTCAAAACCCTCATCGTGTTCCTAGCGGCGGTGGGTTTGATTATTACGCCGATGTATTTACTGTCGATGCTGCGGGAAATGTTCTACGGCAAAGAAGGCAAAGCGGTGGAAGGTCAAGCGTTCTTGGATATGAAACCCCGTGAACTGTTCATTGCAGCGTCTTTGATGTTGCCAATCATCGGAATTGGTTTGTATCCGAAGCTGATTACGCAGACCTATGATGCGACGGCGGTTCAGATTGCTCAGACGGCGCGGAATGGGTTGCCGACGATCGCCTCCAACAGTCTATTCAATCGGATTTCGGCAGCACCGAGTTTGGATGATGTGATTGTGAAATAGAGGTTTCAACTCTGATTTCAAATAAAAGCGGTGAGGAAATTAACTTCCTCACCGCTTTTTGTATGGATTGGTTATTTTTGAAAACCTCTGGCGAACCGCCCCCTAGCCCCCAATTCTGGGGGAACATGAATTCCGAAGCCCCCAGAATTGGGGGTTGGGGGCGGGTTGTCAGCGTCCAAACCGTAGTCGAGCGGCGATCGACTGTGCCAAAGCCGTCGGCTGATACTCGGGTTTGGGTTCCGCTTGAGGGATTGGCTGAGGCATGGGTTGTGGCATGGGCTGTGGGATTGGATCAGGAACAGGTTGCGGCATGGGGATTGGATCGGGAACTGGAGTGGGAATCACGATCGCCACTTCAAACGCACCGATCGAAGGATTCACGGCACTCCGAGGTTTACCCGCAAAATCTTTCGTCAATCCGCCCGGAACTGCAACGCCAGCTCCATACCAAGGTGAGCCTGCGATCGGTGCATAGTTTTCAGCGAGCAATCCAGTGAGATTCGCTTCTCCCACCTTGGTCCCGGTAATCACAACATTTCTCCGTCCTCGCAGCACTTGGTTCGCATTGACCACGCCATTGTTTTGAGCCGTAATGCCGCTGTTAATGCCTCGGTAGAGAAGGATCGAATTGCTCGTGACGAGATTATTCAGCACCTTTACGTTTTCGCCGAGATCCACATAGATCCCTTCAGAACCCGAAACCAGGGAACCAATGGTGTTGTTGGCAATCACAGAATTCAAGAGATAGCTCGGTCCGCCTTCGTAGGCAAACGATCGGATCCCGCCTCCCGTTCCCGTGATGATGTTGTTCGTCACCCGAATGTTGTAAACTCCCGGCGTTTGATCTTCCTTGGCAAAATCGGCAGTTTCATTGGCGATGCGGATCCCGTCGGAAAAGTCTTTCTCGTGGGTTTTGTATTTTCCAGTGTTGTAAATTAGGTTGCCATCCACCACCACATCCCCGAGGTCAGTGTCTACATAGACATTCACTGACCAGTTGTCGTAGATGATGTTGTTGAGGATTTGCCAACGATCGGATCCGATGTAGGGACCAACACCTTCACCATTGTTATTGTGAATGCGGTTGCCTTTGACGATGACATCGCTGGTGTTGTAGCCGATGATGGCGTGGGGCCAGATGCCATTGGGATCTCGGGGGAAGTTGAGCTGGGCGTTGTTGTGAACATTGTTGTTTTCAATCACGGCTCCGTTCCAGTTATCAAGACGAATGCCGTAGTTCCAAGCAAATTTCACTTCGCTATTGCGAATGGTGAGTCCGGTCGATCGGGGCGCATTATCATTCAACCGCTCCGCTAAAATTCCCACATCCGCCGCCCGTGAGGAGATGCCATCCAGGATGACATGATCCACATCCAGGATCCGAATCCCTGCAGAAGTCTGTCCCGCTGCCCGTCTGGCTAAGACCAACACCTCCTGCCCAGCGGGATTTTTACCTTCAGCCGCCCAGGTATAGAGCGTTCCATTGATGCCATCGACCCAGAAGGTGCCTTCTTTGAGTTCGGATTGTCGTAGCACTTGGGTCAATGGAATATTATTGACAACCACCCGGATAATATTTTCAACCCGATCGAGCGTCGGTTCGGCCACGATGGGATTGGTTCGGAAAATATTGGGATTATCGGTTGCGGTCCAAGTTTCTGTCTTGAATCCATGATCGACCACCACCATTTCTCCAGGGACGGATTGAACGGTAATCGGTCGATCGCTCGTTCCGCCGCGCGTGAGTTGCAGGACGCGATCGTAGTAGGTGCCGCCACGAATCATGACCGTATCACCGGGATCCAGGCGATTAGTAGCAGCTTCGATCGTGGCATAGGGCGCACTGTAGGTCCCGAGATTACTGTCATTCCCGCTGGTCGAGACAAAGTAGGTATTGCCTTCCAATAGACTGAGCCGATAGTTACTGGCGGTCGGGGTCTCACCAGAAACCGTCAGATAATAGCGTCCCGGACGTAAGCTGCCCGTGAGGATCTTAGTACTGCCATCGCCCTGAGGAGTCAATGCGTTGACGGCTCCAGTCTCCTCATTGACAACGGCCAGCTTAATATCCGTCGTCAGTCCACTGAGTAAAAAGCTCCAATTTTTAGTATCGCGAACGGTAAAGCGATAGAAGTCCGTCTTATCTTCGTTACTGACGGTCCCATTAAAGAGCTGTCCGCCTTTTAAGTTGGTGAGGTTTTCGGAACTGGCAAGGGAGGTATTTAATGCACTTTGTATAGAGACGCCGCGCCCATCTGGTAATCCAATTTCTGGAATTCTTCCGAATTGTTGACGAGTTAAATCCGAAATCGCAGAAACACTGGTAGATAACAAATTGGCTGATGATGAATCCGTCATGGTGATATCTCTGAGGAATAAAGAGTCAGCAACGATCGCCTTAGGTTATCGCAGGAAAGAACGCTAGGAAATTAACCCAAGGGAACAATTTTTGAGTCTCTTTGCATAAGCTTTGAACCTAGGACATAGATTAATAGCACAAGCCAACTCAAAGCTTCTAAACTCTCACTAAAGTCATATTTCGGTGGCGATAAAGAGAGGGGTCTAAGCTCCTATCTGTGGGGCCATGCGCCGATCGGAGGGATGAGATAGATTAGACCTAGACTCAAGTTCCTGCCGTAGATTCGCGCCGTTTATTCAATTCTCCAGATAAGGTTTTCGATCATGAGAATTTATAGATTTTGGGAACGGATTCCAGCTTTTCAATCTAAATTCAATATGTCTCATCGATCTAGTGTTTCTGTACTCAAGCGTCTGCTTGATATTGTGGGTAGTTTGATTGGTTTAGGGATTCTCGCCTTGGTGTTTATTCCGATCGTCATTGCGATTAAATTAGACAGCCCTGGGTCCATTTTCTACGAGCAAACGCGCTGTGGATTAAATGGACGACCGTTTCAGATCCGCAAGTTTCGATCGATGGTGGTGGATGCTGAGGCATTGAAATCATCGATTAAAAATGAAGCGGAAGGGTTTATTTTTAAGAATAAGTCTGATCCGCGTGTGACCCGCGTGGGCAAGATTCTGCGGAAGACCAGTTTGGATGAGTTGCCTCAGTTTTGGAATGTGTTGATGGGGGATATGAGTCTTGTGGGGACTCGTCCGCCCACCCTTGATGAGGTCCAATGCTACCAGCCGCATCATTGGCAGCGCCTTGCGGTGAAGCCGGGGATCACGGGAGAGTGGCAGGTCTATGGCCGATCGACGGTACAGAACTTCGAGCAAATTGTTCAACTTGATCTGCGGTATCAAGATCGTTGGAGCATTTTGTATGATCTGCTGCTGATTTTTAAAACCGTCAAAGTGGTTCTATTCCGCGAAGGTGCTTACTAGATTGTGAATCATTTCATCATCCCTCTGACTGTAAGGGGGATGATTTTTGTTGTTTGTCTTGCTTTTTGTTTGCTTTTTGTTTGCTTTCCATTGTCTTTTATTGCCCCCACCTTTCTACACTCCTATGCAAAGCCCTACCCTTTCGAATTCATCTTCTAATTCACCTGCGAATTTCTCAAATCTCTCCCATCTCCGAAAGCCTGTGCTGACTATCTTTTTTCAGTTTAACCCTTGGAAAACGAGTCTGGGTGGGATTCAGACCATTATCCGATCGTTCATTAAATATGCGCCGGACACCTTTGAGATTCGCTTAGTCGGGACAGGTGATGAAGACACACCCGCCCGTCTCGGTTGGCAAACGAAGGTTTTGGAAGGACGCAGTATTGAGTTTCTGCCGTTGTTTGATTTGCCTGAAGATAACCATCGCAAGCGGCTTCCGACCACGGTGCAATATACCGCTGCCCTGCTCAAACGATCGCTTCTCAAAAATGACTGTGCTTCGGACTTTATGCATTTTCATCGAATTGAGCCGACGATGATCAGTTTGCCTTGGTCCGGTGAAAAGACTTTCTTTTTGCACAATGATATCCAACAGCATATGGCCCCTAGCACGGGTAAAAATGTGATCTTGTGGCGACGGTTTCCAGCGGCTTACTATGCCATGGAACGCCTGCTGGTGAAGCAGTTTGACGAAATCCTGTCCTGCAATACCAATTCGATCGAGGTCTATTGCCAACAATATCCAGAGCTAGCCGATCGGATTCACTTTATTAAAAACAGCTTTGATGGCGATGTCTTTTTTCCAGTCAGTGAGGAAACGCGCGATCGGTTGCGGGGCGAATTAGCGCAAGAGTTGAATCTTCCGTCCGATCGACAGTTTTTGCTCTTTGCTGGACGACTCCATCCCCAAAAGGATCCCTTGTTACTACTAGAAGCCTTCCATCACGTCACGTCACCGAGGGCGCATTTATTAATTGCAGGCGATGGAGAACTCATGATGCCGCTAAAAGAACGCATTGCGAGTCTGAATCTAGAGAATCGAGTCACGCTTTTAGGTCCCGTTCCTCAATCCAAACTGGCCCAACTCCATCGTCTCAGTGAGAGCTTTGTCCTGAGCAGTGTCTTTGAAGGATTGCCCTTAGTAGCGTTAGAAACGCTGGCCTGTGGGACGCGCCTGGTGACGACGGATGCTGGGGATACGCCCAATATTTTGCAGCCCAATACGGGAATTGTGGTGGCCGATCGCAACGCCACCGCATTAGCCGTCGCTATCGATCGAATTTTACAAAACCCCGAAGCCTTTCCCCGCGAAATCTGTGCCCAGTCAGTGCAAGCCTATTCCGCAAGGTCGATCGTCCAGTCTGTCTTTGATGCGATGTATCAGCGCTGGTGCGATCGAATCACCCTGGAGGGAGATGAAGCGGGGAATCTCAATATAGGTTAATGGCTTTAAAGTTTGTATTTTATTGCTTTCTGTAATTTTCCTGTTTTTTATAGTCACGCCAACTCTCATCAGTGATGTTGGATTGTTATTGTTCGCAAATTGTTGAACCTGTTTTCCAGGAGAGCCTGCATAGATGAAATCTAACAACAACACTAGCGCTGGTAATCCGATTGACAGAAATGGTAACGCCGATCGAGCGCCTATTCGTAATATTCAGCAGAGTCAGTCCTCTAGATCGCCGCAGTCGATCGACTCCTTGGAGCAGTTTGATTTTCAGCAGTATGGGGCATTGATTAAGCGCCGCTGGCAGCCTGCTTTGGGTATTTTTGTGTTGACTTTGACCCTGGCTACCCTAGCGGCTCAAAATCAAAAACCTAGCTATGTTGCCACAGGTAAAATAACCCTCAAGGCCAACCGTCTACCGACCTTAACGGGACTCGGGAGCAATGCCAATGGCGAAGTCTCGAATGGCATGGGCGCAATTTCTAACCTGACACCCCAAAGCAGTCCGCTGCGGACTGAAGCTGAGAAACTTTTGTCAAAACCTGTACTGGAAAAGACGATCGCCGCGCTCAAGCTCAAGGATGCGTCCGGTCAATTGCTAGAGCCTGAAGACTTGATTCCTCGGTTGAAGGTGAAGGAAATTGCTGGAGCGGATGTCTTAAGCTTGACCTACACTGACGGAAATGCTGAACAGGCCGCTAAGCTGGTCAATCAGTTGATGAAGGAGTACATCAAGCACAATGTAATCGAACATCGATCGGAAGCCGCCGCCGCACGATCGTTTATTGCGAAACAGCTTCCCAAGACCGAAGCCGTCGTCACCCAAGCCGATCGGGCAGTGCGTGATTTTAAAGAAAAAACAGGCATTACGGATCTGGAATACACTGGGAAACAGCTCGTTACAGCGCTATCCGAGGCTGAAACTCAGATCACCCGATCGAAAACAGAATTAACCGAAGCGAATTCTCGCTATTTGTCCCTGCGCGATCGCATCGGCATGTCCCCTGGGGACGCAGTGAACGCCAGTACCTTAAGCCAAGCGGCTCCTGTCCAGCAAGCCCAAGCCCAATGGCAACAGCTTCAGGCACAACTGCGTCTAGCCCGTGAAAACAATACTGAAGAACATCCGACGATTGTTAAATTGAAGGCACAGGAGGCAACGCTAGAGCGAACCTTGCAGGAACGCATTGGACAGACGATCGGAACCGCCACTACGCCCCAGAGTTTAAACATGGGAGATGTCAAGCAGGGCATGGTCAAGGAATATGTTGCTAGTGAATTGGCGAGGGCCAGCGTTAGCGATCGGTTGGCCGTGCTCAATGCGGCTCGCAATGACTATCGACTGCGATTGGATGCGCTGCCTCGCATTGAGCAGCAAGATCGGGAGTTGCGTCGTCGTCTCGCAGCGGCCCAAGAGACCTATCAAAGTCTGCTGAAGCGGCTTCAAGAAGTGAGTCTCGCAGAACAGCAAAACGTCGGGACAGCTAGCATTGTCGAAATGGCCAGTAAGCCGAAATTACCCAGTGGCTCGGCAAAACAAATGCTGATGGTGATGGGGATTTTGGGTGGATTACTGGCCGGGATTGGGATCATGTTGATCTTGGAAATGGGCGATCGATCGGTTAAAACCATCAAGGATGCCCGTGCCCTCTACGGCTATGCCTGGTTGGGCAATATTCCCTGGGTTGGCAAGGTGCGCAAGAAAGGTCGGGATTGGATCATTCCAGAAATCCCTGTGCGAGATGCGCCGCGATCGGGTGTCAGTGCGACCTATCGAATGCTACAAGCGAACTTGAGGTTTTTAAACTTTGATCAGTCGTTGAAGAGCATTGTGATTACCAGTGCAGTCCCTCAGGAAGGGAAGTCTACGATCGCGGCCAATCTTGCTGCAACGATGGCTCAACTGGGTCGGAAGACATTGCTGATTGATGCCGATCTCCATCATCCTTCTCAACATCAAATCTGGAGCTTAGCAAATGCGAGTGGACTCAGTAATGTGATCGTGGGACAGACGCCCTTGAAGATTGCGATCGAATCTCCCATGGAGAATCTAGATGTAATTGCAGGGGGAATCATTCCACCGAATCCTTTGGCACTTCTGGACTCGAAGCGGATGAGTGCCTTGATGGCGCAGTTAGAAAATGACTACGACTTCATCATCATTGACGCGCCGCCCTTGGGTGTGGAAGCGGAAGCATTGACGCTTGGCAAACTCGCGGATGGCGTGCTACTGGTTGCCCGTCCTGGCATTTTGGAACATCAAAGTGCAAAGCGTGCCAAGGAACTGCTTCAGCAATCGCACCAAAACGTTTTGGGTTTGGTGGTCAATGGATTCCTCAGCGAAAGCCAAATTCCCAACCTGAGCTACTACGATCACACCGAACAGCAACCCTTATCCGATCGGCGCTCCAAGGGTGAAACACAAGTCGCATCTCGTCGCTAAACGTCCCCAAATTTTAAATTATTTTATGTTCAAACCCTTTACTCAAGGCTCCTCGATCGCGCTCCTAAGTCTGACCGTTTTGGGAACGATCGCGCCTTACGCTCAAGCGATCGAAGCTCAAGCGGGAGCCAACCCAACCCTAACGAATCCCGCATTTAATCCAACCGTTAACCCAACCGCTAATCCAACCACTAATCCAGCCACCACAAACCCTCGCCCCATCACCCCATCACCCGCCACCCTACCACCAAAAACTCCCATCCTCCCTCCAGCCAACGACACCTACCGTCTCGGGTCAGGTGATCATCTAGACATCAACGTCTTTGACGCACCTGAATTTACCGGAAGCCGAATCATTGCCCCCGACGGCACGGTCAGCCTTCCTATCGTCGGTCCCATTCCCGCCGCAGGCCGATCGCCGGAACAACTCACCCAAGATTTGCAAACCAAACTCAAACGCTGGTTAAAGAAGCCTGTCGTTTCGATCGGTGTCACCCAATTTCGGCCTTTGTTGGTTAGCGTCGCAGGCGAAGTCCAACGCCCTGGACCGCTGCAACTGCGCAGCATTCCCAATGAGATCAAGTCCGACAATTCCAGCATTCCCTCTACTGCTCCAACGCTGACCTTGCCCACTCTCAGCGCGGCTGTCACCAATGCCGGGGGACTCACGAAGGATGCAGATATTCGCCAAGTGACCCTGAGGCGAGGCAATAACAGCATCAAAATTGATCTCTGGGCGGGTCTGACCTCTGACCAAGCTCCCCCCGACTATTTACTTCAAGATGGCGACTCTATCTTTGTACCGAAACTCAATCCTCAGGATGTCCTCGATCGGCGTCTCCTCGCCAAGTCCAGTTTGGCTCCTAAAACCATTCGAGTCCGAGTTGTGGGGGAAGTGAAAAAACCGGGTGAAGTGGATGTGACGCCGAATAGCACGATTTCCAGTGCGGTGGCGATCGCGGGCGGTCCTACGGACAAGGCGCGCATGGAAGAGGTGAGTCTTGTGCGGCTGGGAGATGATGGCCGGATTCAGGAGCAGCGCATGGACTTGAGTAAGTTGATTGATAGTCAACAGGTTCAAGATGGCGATGTGGTGCTGGTGCCAAAGAGTTCTAATTCCAGTTTCTTGGATGTCGTGGGTCAAGTGGTTCCGCCCTTGGGAATTTTGTTCAATCTCTTTAAGAAATAGCCTGATACCAAATCTAGTGATGAATAAAGCATCCTGGCGAACCGCCCCCCAGCCCCCAATTCTGGGGGAGCCAGATTCAATTTCCGGTCCCCAACTCCCCAAATCCCTATGAGTCTTCGTTCAAAAATTCTGCAAGGAAGTCTGTACCTCGTCATGCGCGAGGGCTTTGGGATGGTGCTGAGTATTGCAGCGATGTTCCTGATTACCCGTGCGATCGGACCGGGGCAATATGGGATTTTTGCGTCGGCCTATGGGTTGACCATCTTTTTGCAGAGCTTTGGCAACCTGGGTATTGGCGTTTATTTAGTCCGTCAAGAAGGGGAACGGGAGGCGCGACTATCGCACCAGGCGTTTGCTTTATTTATCGTGCTGGGGGGCTTGGTGATTTCGATCGCCGCCCTAGCCGCACCGTTGATTGAGTCCTGGTCTCGACTCAATGGACTGACCCAGATTTTGCAAATGCTATTGCTGTTTTCATTTCCAATGCTGTTGGCCCAAGTTCCACTGGCGGAATTAGAACATCAATTGCAATTTAAACGCATTGCTTGGGTGGAATTGTTGGGGCAATTGCTATATGTCTTGATTGCGTTTCCTTTAGCACAAAAAGGCTTTGGGGCTTGGGCACCTGCGATCGGCTGGTGTGCCCAGCAAATGCAGAGTTTTGTTCTCCTGATGCTCTGTGCCAAGTACCGTCCCCGCTGGGTTTGGGATATGGCGTTAATTCGGGATATGTTGGCCTATAGTATGGGCATTTCGGCGTCGGGTTGGGTTTGGTCGCTTCAGTCTTTGATTAGTCCGTTGATTGTGGGTCGCTTTGCGGGCGAGGCGGCGGTGGGCTATGTGGCCTTGGCGATTCGCTTAGTGGATGTGTTGGGCTTTGCGAAGGGCGCGACCTACCGGATTTCGATCGCAGCCCTAGCAAAGGTTCAGGGCGATCGCGATCGGTTGCGGCGGGCGGTGAGTGAAGGCATGGGATTGCAGATTTTAGCCTTGGGTCCATTGCTGGTGGGTGCGGCTTGGATTAGTCCTTATCTGCTGCCGTTGGCGTTTGGGGATAAGTGGAATCCCGTGATGGAAGTCTATCCCTACATTGCCCTTTGCTACATGAGTAATGCGTTGTTTAATCTCCATACTTCTGTGTTGTATGTGCTTAAAAAACCGGGTCAAGTGACGATGTTTCATGCGGCTTATGTGTTGGTCTTTGCGATATCTGCGTTTGTGTTAGTTCCGAATATGCGACATGTGGGTTATGGCGTTGCGGATACGATCGCAATCTTTACCTACGGCATTATCCATCTTTCTCTAGCCCGATCGGTGGGGAGTCCTGACTATCGATTGCCGCTACTCTGGTGGGCCGGGTTTTCGATCGCTCTCTTCCAATCGGTGCTGGGCTGGGGAGTGGCTGTAGTGTTGGCGTTTATCCTACTCATTCCCAGCACCCGCAACAAAATTCAAGGCTACGTGCAGAGTATGCAGGAGGCTTGAAGGATGGCCACCTGTCATTCATTTACAACCGATCATTCATTTACAACAATGGAATTATCAAATCCCGCTGAAAGTTCGAATGCAAGTTCTAGCGTAAATCCTGTCCCAGATCTGTTGCCAAACCCGTCCTCGAAAATTGCCCTTAGTTTTGTCATTAATAACTACAATTACGATCGGTTTCTCACTGATGCTATTACCTCTGCCCTGAACCAAACAGATGTCGTTCAAAACTTTGAAGTGATTGTGGTGGACGACGGCTCGACGGATGATTCGCAAACTATTTTGAATCATTTTACGCCACACATTCACACGGTGTTAAAACCCAATGGAGGGCAAGCTTCGGCTTTTAATGCGGGATTTATGGCAAGCCAGGGAGAATGGGTTTGTTTTTTGGATGCGGATGATTGTGCGCGACCGGATAAAGCGGCAAGGATTTTGCAGATTGCGGACGACTATCCTCAGGCTGAATGGATCTTCCATCCGCTGCAACCCGTCGATGAATGGCTCAATCCCCTACTCGCCACCTGTGATCAAACGGGAGCAACGCTCCTAAATCTCCGATCGGACCTGACCCACGGCAAACTCAAAAGCAATGCATTGCCGTTTCCAATCCCTGCAACCTCGGGACTCTGCATTCGCCGATCGCTCCTCACCCAAATTTTGCCCATGCCGGAGTCCGAAGGCATTACTTTGAATGATACCTATTTGCAGTTTGCGGCGCTGGGGAATCGGCCTGGGGTCTTTTTAAATGAGCCTTTAGCGGCACAGCGATACCACGGCAGTAATTCCTTTATTACGCAATCCCGTCCTGAACTCAATGCCCGGATCATGCTCTTAACAGCCTATTGGTTGCGCCAAAACTTTCCCCATTTAGCGGCATTTTCTAATGTGCTGTTGTCGCAGTCATTGGTTCATCAATGGCGATCGCGTCAGCCCTTATCGCCCAATGAGCAAGCTTTAATGACCAACTACCTCGCGAGTCTTTCGGGGTTCGATCGGGTTTATATCTATCTCAAAGCGGTCTATCGCTTTTTGCGGAATTAGAAGATTTAAGCATTTAATTTTAGGACTGAAACCATGCTGTCTCACTCAACTCAGGATTTTGATAACCCAGAATTTGATCATTCAGAATTGGATGAAGTAGTAACGCCGATCGAACGCTGGCTCGATCGCGGTGAACGGGCCTTTGTGGTCCTGGCGATTTTGTACCAGACGGGCTGTCTTTATTCATTGTTGAATTGGAACTTTAGTGCTGCCGATCCGATGATGACGCGGACGGATGCTGCGACGGAAGTGAGTGGTCCTGCGGGCGCACTGATGCGGTATTTTATTTTGCTTTGTCTGGGCTTGCTCTTGGCGGTGCGGTGGCGATCGGTGTGGGCTGCAGCTAAGCGACGCAAGGCGCTGTGGCTCTTGATGGGATGGCTGCTCCTGTCCTGTAGCTGGTCCATCAATCCCAATAGCCAAAAACTCGCCAATGAAATCATCAGTATTACGGTGATGGGAATTTACTTCGCCGCTCGGTTTCCGCTACGTGAAATGATGCCTTTGGCGGCCTTGGGTTTTGGGATTAGCGTGGTGATGAATTTCTTATTTTGTTTAGCGTTTCCGCAGTTTGGGATTCAGGTGGGGTTGCAGGAGGGGGCTTGGCGCGGGATGTTGATTCAGAAAAATTCGCTGGCTTGCTTGGTAGTGTTTGCGGCGATTCCGTTGCTCTGTACATTATTTTCGGGGGTGAAACGCGATCGGCTCTGGTACTGGCTGGGGCTGGTGGTTTCTGCCTTGCTTGTGGTGATGTCCAACTCTAAAACGGGATTATTAATCTTTGTGATGATGATGGTGTTCATTCCGATTTTCCAAAAGATGCGCTCTAGACACTATTTGGCATTGCCGATGTTTTTCTGTGCGATGGTGGCGGGAACGATGGTAGCGTTGCTATTGCTGGGAAACTATGAGGAGATTTTGCTCGGATTGGGGCGAGATCCAAGTTTGTCTGGCCGGACAGAAATCTGGGAAGCGATGGCTGAAAAGATCATGCAGCAACCCGTTACGGGCTACGGCTACAACGGGTTTTGGTTAGCAAGAGAGGGAGAATCTCTGGATATTTGGTATCGATCGAAGGACTTACCTCCCCATGGCCACAATGGCTATCTCAACCTAACGTTGGACTTAGGCTTAACGGGATTGGGACTCTTTTTAGCCAGTTATTTTAAGGCATTCCAACGATCGTTCGTCTGGTTGCGCTGGACGGCGGGACCGGAGGGCTTGATGCCAATTCTATTTGTCTCTGTGATGCTGATTTACAACATGACCGAAGAAGTCTTGATCGCGAACGCCAATTTCAACGCATTTTGGTTATTTTACGTTTACCTGACGACCGCGATCTTGATTAACTCCGTTACGGATGAAGCGCTTGAAGGAAAAAGCGACGATACAGGTCACAACTGGGAATCAACTGCTGATTTTCCACAACCACTAGCCCTTGACTCTGAAGTTGAAACGCCATAAGCGGTTCGATGTAGTCCAGCTTTTTGTTGTTGACGATCGCCTTCATCACCATGGCCGCTTCTGGGTTTTGGCGCAAATCTGCAAGCTTTTGCCGCAGGTGGCTACTGTAAATGCCATTGGGAGAAATGGAGCTTTCAAAGAGCTGGTCAATGGTGACTTCCGGTAAGCTCAACTGATACAGACCCCAATGGATCAAAAATGGATTGCTACCGACGAGCTTCGACATTTCCTCAGCAACTTGGTCTGCATCGGCGAGGCTGTAGCGCTTGGCGAGTTCCTGCACTTGAGACAACCCAAACCCTGGCAGATCAATCAAAACCCCGGCATTGAACGGAGATTGCGTCATGTTCATGGGCGCATAAACATCCGTTGCGTAGACGAGTGCCAGACGAAGCTGCTGCCACAGTTCGCTATGCCGATCGCCGTAACGACCTTTTTCATGCCAAGTGCGCAACATGCCGAAGAAGTCTGCGGCAATGTGACCATGATTAAAGACCACATCCACGTCATCGAGCACCACCACCAGTGGCACTTTCATCTGCGGCAGAATGTAGTTCTCAAAGTAGTGGGTGCAGTTGTAGCTCACCCCAAAGAGAGCATCCCAGTGATCATCCAGCTTGTTTTCCAGACCCAAGCTGCGCGTGACGACCGCACAGAACCATTTTAAAAATCGGCCTAAATCTTGCATGACCTCTGCATCGACCAGACGCAAATTAATCATGACGGTGCCGACGGACTGCGATCGGACATCTAAAAGCACTTTAGAAGCCAAAGAACTCTTCCCTGATTGACGAGGAGCCTTAAGTCGGACAAGTCCACCCGCCTGGTGAAGGATGGCATCTTGGAAAATGGACTCGACAGGCGTGCGCGAGACATAAAATGGAGAATCTAAGGCCAGTTGGCCGCTGGGAGGCAGCACCATGCGCCCACCAACGGCTCCTTCGGAATCGGTGTAGTCTTCAGGATTCAGAGAGAGGTCAAAAGCCCGGAAATAACATTCTAAGGTCTGCTGATCGACCGCAATTTTCCGCCCACGGACTCGGGCAAGGGTGTTAGCGCTTAAACCCGTTCGATCGCTCAAATCTTGCAGCGTCAAGAGTTTACTATCGTTGTGTTGATTGACGTACCGCATCTCAGCCGCCTGCAATCTTTGCCAGCCCTTTTTGCTGAGCAAGATACCGCGCTTGCGTTTAGCCGCCTGAGATTTCTGGGCCATGGGAGGTATTGATAGCAGCATTTTGTGTAAGTTGAGCGACGTTCAAGACATATCCAGTCCACTAACAATATCACCTGTGACAAATAAGGGATACAACTTTAAGGCCCGAAGAAAATAGATCCGTCAGACTAAATTTTAATTGCAACAGTTAATGAGATTGTTAAAGTGGATTTTTTTGTCCAAAGAATTTGGAATAAAAGTCAATTCTTTTCCGTTTCTCAATATACGTCATTTTGGCCAATTAGGTCGGCAAAGTTACTTATTTGGCAGAATTTCCCTGTTCTAGGTCAATTTTCGGGCTTTCCAGGTCCCACCATATTTGTAATGGGGATTGGATTTGTGATCTAAACAACAAGCTTGGCAGAGGAAAAACCACTGCTTTGAGGCATCTTTTTGGACTCGAAATAATGTGTCCATGCTGTGTTGACAGATATTACATTTTTTTTCTCTTTGTCTCGCCATGTAGAATTTACGATTGCCAGTGATTTTTAGGTGTCTTTTCGATCGAAGGTCAAAGCGTCATCCACACAGTCAATCAGGATGGTATCGCCGGGTCCAAAGGTTTGGTCGAGGATCTGGGTGGCGATCGGATTTTGCAGTTTGCGCTGGATGGCACGGCGCAGCGGTCGAGCACCGTAGGTCGGGTCGTAGCCCGCTTCTGCGACGTAGGATTTGGCGGATTCTGTGATTTCCAAGGCGATCTTTTGGTCCTTGAGGAGCGATTCGATGCGTTGGATTTGCAGGGTGACGATGCTGCTGAGTTCCTTGCGGCCCAGGGGATGGAAGATGATGGTTTCGTCAATGCGGTTGAGAAACTCTGGCCGGAATTGTTTCCGCAGTGCCGTTAAGACGCGGGTTTCGAGTTCGGGATGGTTGCGATCGTCCGACGAAAGTTCCAAGATATCGCCGCTGCCGACGTTGCTGGTCATGATGATGACGGTATTTGCAAAGGCGACGGTGCGGCCTTGACCGTCCGTAATCCGGCCATCATCCAGCATCTGCAAGAAGATATTGAAAACGTCGGGATGGGCTTTTTCCATTTCGTCTAGCAAAATGACGGAATAGGGTTTACGCCTCACGGCTTCGGTGAGCTGCCCGCCTTTTTCCGAATCGACATATCCCGGCGGCGACCCAATCACCCGCATGACGGAGTTTTTCTCCATATATTCCGACATATCCAGCCGAATCATTGCCTCTTGGGTGTCGAACAGGACTTCAGCGAGGGCGCGGGCCAGTTCGGTCTTACCCACGCCTGTGGGTCCGAGGAAAAGAAAGGATCCGATCGGACGGTTGGCGTCTTTCATGCCGGAGCGTGCCCGACGAATGGCAGCGGCGACGGCTTCGATCGCATCCGGTTGACCGACGACTTTTTGGCCGAGGTAGGATTCTAGAGTGAGCAGCTTTTGCCGTTCTGACTCCACAAGGCGGCTGACGGGAATTCCGGTCCATTTGGCGACGATTTCGGCAATATCGGACTCGTTGACCTGTTCACGGGCCAGCATGGATCCAGAGGACTGAAGGGCGGTGATGTCGCTTTCTTTTTTGGCGTGGTCTGCTTCGAGTTGCTGCAATTCGTATTGCAGGCGATACATGTTGTTGTAATCAAACTCCCGTTCGGCTTGTTTGATTTGGGTACGGAGTTGATCTTCTTTTTTCAGATCTTCGTTGCGCTCGTCCAGGATTGCTTTTTCGCTTTCCCAGCGTGTTGCAAGATCGGTTTTCTTCAGTTCTAGTTTTTCAATTTCAGATTCGATTTTCTCAATGCGGGTTTTGGACGTAGCACTGGTGTTTTTACCTTCGTCGGATAGCGATCGCTTTTCCATTTGCAACTTAGCCAGTCGCCGCTCCATCATCTCTAGGGCGGCGGGTTTTGACGTGACTTCCATCTTCAATTTTGCGGCGGCTTCATCGACTAGATCGATCGCTTTATCCGGCAAAAACCGATCGGCAATATAGCGCGATGATAAGGTTGCGGCTGCCACCAATGCAGAGTCGGCAATCTTGACGCCATGATGCGCTTCGTAGCGCTCTTTTAATCCGCGCAAAATCGATACGGTATCTTCGACACTGGGCTGCTCCACGAGGACTTGCTGAAAGCGCCGATCGAAGGCGGGATCTTTTTCAATATACGCCCGGTATTCATCCAAGGTCGTCGCGCCAATGCAGCGCAATTCGCCCCGCGCCAACATGGGTTTGAGTAAATTACTAGCATCCATGGCTCCTTGACTGCCACCTGCGCCCATGACCGTGTGAAGCTCATCGATAAAGAGGACAATCTGCCCCTCGGAATCCATCACGGCCTTGAGGCACGATCGCAGCCGCTCTTCAAATTCCCCCCGATATTTCGCTCCGGCGATCAGGGATCCCATATCTAAGGAGATCAACTGCCGATCTTTGAGCGAGTCCGGGACTTGTCCGTCGGCAATACGGGAGGCGAGACCTTCGGCGATCGCGGTTTTGCCGACGCCGGGTTCGCCGATTAAGACAGGGTTATTTTTGCTGCGACGGGAGAGAACTTGAATGACGCGGCGGATTTCTTCATCGCGACCAATGACGGGATCGATTTTGCCCTGTTTTGCCATTTCGGTCAGATCTCGTCCGAAGCGTTCTAGGGGAGATTCGGTGTTGCTGCTCTTGCCGGAGGGTAAACCGGGAACATTGGTTTCTCGGGCTGCTGCGAGTTCTTTGGCGGCAGCAGCTTCCTTGAGGACTTCTTTGACAGCTCCTTCGAGTTGCTTGACATCGAGGCTAGACGCACGGAACAGGCGCATTCCGATGCGGGGATCCGTGGAGAAGCCGATGAGGATGTGGGCTTCGGAGATCAGGTCATCCTGGAGGCTTTTGCGGGTGATTTCGGCCCGATCGAGCAGTTTTTCTAGGCTATAGCCGACGTAGAGCTGATCGACGGTGCCGAGCTTGGGTTGGCGGTTGGTGAAGTCGTCAAGCTGCTGGAAGAAGCGGGTGACATCGACGTTGACCTTCGTGAGCATTTTGGATGCGATGCCGTCAGACTGCTCTAGGAGCGCGATCAGCAGATGCTCGGCTTCTAGGTTCTGGTGCTTATAGCGCCGAACGATATCCTGGGACTGGACGATCGCCTCCCATGCTTTTTCGGTGAATTTGCTCGGATCGGTTGGCTGCATCGGTCTGGGAAATGAATGATAAGAGCTTCTATTGTAAAGCTAGGTGACACAAGCGCTCAGAGTTTTCTTTGAAGGCGGAGTCTGGAAGGGTCTTTCTACCATTTTCTGACACATTTGTTACGTTTTTGCACTTTAATCCTCTTTTGCGGATTTCAGCAGGCGTTGTGTAAAACAATCTTGAAGCGATCGCGCTACTTAGATCTCTCAACATAAAAACAGGATAAAGACTGAATCTTCTCCGCAATTTAGCTGAGTGAGATGCGGATACTAGGGACATGGCAACTTTGTTGTTAAGGAATATTAATTCCTTGTGACTAGACACCCCCTAATACTCAATCAGTTTCATTATGCTTCACAGATTATTTTCCCCTGGGCCATCACTCCGGTTCGATCGGTATATCCGATTTTTACTCTTGGCGTCTGGCAGTTTGATTATGGTGACGTTACTTTCGAGTTTGGCCTATGGCAAGACGTACGATCGCTTGATGCGATTGGGGACGATTTTGTCTTTGCCGGATGTTCCTGCAAGTTCAGTGCCTATTTTTTGGGGCTGCTTTTTGTTGTTGGGGTTGTTTGTTGCGTTTTTGGCACAGCCGCTTTATGTGCGGGGGCGGGGGGGCGATCGGGGGAATTCTCGTCGGGGGATTTGAATTTTTGAATTTTTGAATTTTTTCGTGGGGTTTGGGTGCGTTGCTTCGCTTAACGCACCCTACCAGTTTTTGGGGTTTTGGGATTCCGGGATTTACAGTTTTTGGGTGGCGATCGCGACTTTGATGCCTTCGATCTTTTTGACTTGATCTAATACGGCGACGATGTTGCCATGCTCAACCGATTTGTCGGCGTTGATGATGACGACGGTTTGTTGTGTGGCGATCATTAACGATCGGAGATTCGATTCTAATTGTTCGATCGGGATCACCTGTTCGTTCAATGCCAGAGTTCCATTGGGAAAGACGGTGATATTGACGCGGGTTTGCTGTTGCTGTTGGGATTGGGAGGCTTTGGGAAGGTTGACGATTAAGCCTTCTGATTTGGTCAAGTATAAGGTTGACATAATAAAGAATGTCAAAATGGCAAACACAACATCCATCAGCGGCACGATCGTGGTGGCAATTTCAACCGGACGATCGGATTCGGGCGGGGTTCGCATCATGAGACTTCCACTCCAGCCGTTTCAAATGGGGTTTCAAGCAAGTTTTCAAGCCGACAACGATGGACTAATTCCATTTGTCCGCCGCATTCTTCTAAGAGGGTCATCTGTCGTTGGTAAGTCCCTCGGAAAATGGTCAGTGCAAGCAGGGCGATCGTGGCAACCATCAGACCTGCTGCTGTCGTAATTAATGCTTCACTAATGCCCGCCGATACAACGGCTGTCTTCGTTCCACCCACATCGCCTAAATTTAAACCGCTAAAGGCTTGAATCAATCCCGTTACGGTCCCTAGTAGTCCCAGCAATGGCGCTAATCCCACAATCATTTCATACCAATTCATAAACCGTTTTAGCCCCGGAATTTCCGATCGCAGTTCGGCTTCCATGGCCAAGCGAAAGGTGTCTGGACTGGCTTTGGGCAATTGCAATGCCGCTAACATAATGCGGGCGATCGGCAAATCCAAATTTCGCTGAGCCTTTTCGATCGCAAGCTCGGGCTGGCGCTGGTAAAGTTCCACCAACTCCTTTGCAAACTTCGGCTGACGCTTGGACAGTTTTAACCAAAAGCGCGATCGTTCAATCCCCGATGCAATCACAAAAATCGAAAACCCCAACAACGGGAATAGCACAATCCCCGCAACGGTAAACAGCAACTGAAATACGCCCATAAAACCCCAACAGTTTTCTCGTAACGACTGAAACCCGATCCCCCTAGCCCCCTTGGGAAGGGGGAACCAGAACTATTTTGCAAGTCCTCTTCAAAGTCCCCCTTCCCAAGGGGGATTTAGGGGGATCTCTTCTTACAACTTTTTTAATACCAGCACGTAGGAGAATTATGGTACCTTAGGGCCAATAAGTGCAAGTCTTTCTCAATAAGACAGCCTGTCGTAGTTCAGATCTCGGTCTACCATGGAAGCTCCCTCAACCCCCAAACCTGTCTCTCCATCCGCACTTCAGCATCGTCAGCAGGAACATCAGCGGCAGGCGAAGTTTTTGAAGCTGGCGGTGCCGATCGCACTCCTTTTGCATGGGATCACGATCGGAGGCGGCGCGTTTTTGATGGGTCGAGGGGGCCGCGAGGTGGCGATCGATGAAGTGGAAATTATTGCAGGGGAGACCCCCACGGCATCGGAACGATCCAAAGATCAAGCAGGTGGGGGCGGTGATCCCAAGCTTTCTCTATTCCAAAGTCAGACACCTGAGGGAAAAAAAGATGGCAATAATATTGCTGCACTAGGCAATCCCTTCGCCTCACCCGATGTCAAAACGCCAGAGGCTCCCAGCATTGAACCGCCACAGGTCATGCCGATCGAGGCTTCAACAGAACCTATGGCGGATGATACCGTTGATCCCGATGAAAAGCCGATCGAAGACTCTAAGAAAAAACCTGAAGCAAAATCCATTAGTTCCAATTCAACAGACAACAAAAACAAACCTGCAACTCCAGGAAGTTTGGAGGGAGAAAAGGGCGGGAAAGACCAAAAAGGAGAGCCAACAAATAAATCTAAAGATCCCAATCTGCCTCCTGGACCTGGACCTAACGCCATACCCTCCAAGCCAGCAAATCCGCCTAAACCCATTAATCCGCCTAAACCATCCGATCGTCCTTCACCATCGCCTGCTCCATCCGCCTCCCCTAAACCCACCACTCCGTCACCTGCTACTCCCAAACCGGATATCGCGATCGTCACACCAACTCGCCCCACACCGAAAAAAGGACCCCGCTGCGTTGAAAATTGCAGCCTAGATGACTATTTAGGTGCAGAAGGAAAGGCTGACATTCGGCTTAAAATCGATCGCGACGGCAATGTGATTGAGGCTACGCTGGGCAGTTCTAGTGGAAATACCGAGGTCGATCGACAAGCCCTTGAACATGCAAGAAGTAGGAAGTATACGCCATCTGATGAAGGAGCCAATAGTAGTTTTTCTGTCACATCCGAGAGACCCAACTCTGAGTTCGCCCGTCAACAAGAAGAACGCCGTCGTCAAGAAAAAGCCGATCGCGATCGCACAATTTCAGCCCCAGAACCCCGCGAACCCGATCGAATCTCTGCTCCCGCTGCACCAGAACCTGTTGTAGAACCGATCGTAAAACCCGTTCCTGAACCCATTCCCGAACCCGTTTCAAAACCCATTCCCGAACCTTCTGCACCCGCCGTTCCTGAACCCGTCGTCGAACCTGTTGCCCCAGCCCCCGAACCTGTTGCGCCCCCAGTTGCAGAACCCATTGCAGAACCAGCACCTGCTCTCCCCGAACCCACTGTCCCCGAACCCGCCGTAGCAGAACCGATCGCCCCAGCCGCTGCCCCAGTGGTGCCCTAGGATCCCACAGCTTGAAGTTGGCAAATGGCTTTGAGACATTGTAAGAGCAGCACCGCCCGATCGCGCTCAAATAAATACAAAGGCGGCAATAATTGATAGGTAATGGGTTGCTCCCGATGGCCCTGCTCGATGTACACAAACTGAGAATAGCTACCACAGGTAAGCAATCCCCACACCGAAGGCTGAGATTTGAGGCGTTCTAGAGCATAAACTAAAAGCTGGGGTAGTCCGGCTGCTGGGACGATCGCACTGTTTTTAGCTTCCACAATGACGACCCAAAAGGGCTGATTGATCGATGATCCCGTGTCATTCAAAGCAATCAGATCTAACCGTCCAGTAATAACCGCCTCTTCCTCAACAATCTCAATATCTGTGATCGATTCTTCCACGCGCAATTCGATCGGAGCATGATAAAACCCTGCTAATTTCAACAATGGATATAAGGTTAAGATCTTAATCAAACCTTCCGAAACCTTCTCCGCATTCAAATAGCCGCGAAAATCTTCCACAATTTGAAACAGCTCTAATTCTTCCCGTTCCGATAATGCCGTCAGGGCTAACCGATCGGCATAGCCATCCACCGAAATTGTTTCCTGAATCCCTAGAAGCCGCTTCACCTCTCGCAGGGACAGATTCTTTGCATTGTAGGTTTTAGTCGGCGTCATGGGTTTTCCCTCTCATGTCCCTCAGATTTAGTTTAGCATTTCATCAATTTAAGCTCTTAGCCAAAATTTGTTATGCTGGTGGAAGCGCTGAAGTGTCCTTCATCCACCCGATCATCATGACTCCCACAGCCCTCGAATCCACAGCACTAACCGACGATTCTTCTGCCCTGCGTGCCGCATTTCTAGAGGCAGGCATCACAATGCCACCCACGCAGTACGATCTTCCCTGCTCCGACGGCAACAAAATGGAAACCTATCGCCATAAGCTTCAAATGGACCTCCTGATCGAAACCCTTCAACCCTGGGTCAGAGCAAGGTCAGATGGCTTCGTCAGCGGTGATATGTTTGTGTACTACAGCCTAGAGCAAGTTAAAAACAAAGACTTTAAAGGACCCGACTTTTTCGCAGTCCATGGTGTCCCGAAAGGTGAACGGCTAAGCTGGGTCTGCTGGGAAGAAGGGAAGTCCCCCGATGTTGTCATCGAACTCCTCTCACCCAGTACCGCCCGATACGACAAAACCGAGAAAAAAGATATTTACCAAAACGCCATGAAAGTGGGGGAATACTATTGGTACAACCCCTTTGACTCCAATGAATTCAAAGGCTTCCAAATCCAAAATGGTCGTTATCAAGAAATTCAGCCCGACGCCCAAGGCAATCTCCCTAGCCACGAATTAGGTCTGCAACTCGTCCGGTGGGAGGGCGAATACTATGATGTTGCCGCCACCTGGCTACGGTGGGCATACCCCGACGGCACCCTAATCCCCAACCGCGAAGAGCTTTGCATCGCTGCAGAAGCCAATGCCACTCAAGCTCAAGCTAATGCAGATGCCGCCGAAGCTAATACTGCTCAAGCTCAGGCTCAAGTCCGACAGATTATCAATAATTTGAAAGCTTCTGGTATGGATGCGGCGCAAATTGCGATCGTCACCGGACTCCCGATCGATCAAATCTAAACGCAAATCTAAAAACCAGTCACTAGATTGATGTGCAACTTCGACGCTCTGTCTTTTGACAGAGACAGCTTTTCTCTTAAACAATAGGATTAATTCTTCATTCCCTTGTTGAGAGATGGTTCAGGTTATGGTTTCTAAAATTCAACTTCAAACAACGATCGTCCTCGGCCATCTCCTGATTCTCACCGCCCCCGCCCTAGCCGAACCCCGCATTGTTCGCACCCAAGACCTAGCCCTACCGACCACCACCGCCGACGCCCTCCTCTCGCAGGCGACGGAAATCATCGAGGAAGAAGTCGTTGTCACCGAGAAAAAGAAGCCCAAACCTAACTCAACTCCAGTTTATAACGTCACTCAAGAGGATTTGAAAAAGCAAGGCAATCGTAGCGTTGCTGATACTCTAAAAAGCCAACCGGGATTTGCAGTCAATGACACAGGTTTTGCAGCCGATATTCATACCGGAACCACCTATCGCGGGGCCAACATTAACCAATCGGTTTACCTTCTCAATGGGCGACCCATTGGCACTAACGTGAATACTTACCATGGCAACCTCGACCTTAATAGCATTCCCACCAGCACGATCGATCGCATCGAACTCTCCAGTGGCAGTGCCGCAACCCTCTATGGATCAAACGCCTTCGGAGGTGTTGTCAACATCATTACAAAACCCGGCAGTCAAAAGCCAGAACTTAAGCTGGGAGTGATGTTAGGAAGTTTTGGGCAGCAAAACTATCGGGCTAGCTATGCGGGATCGGGCAAAGGGTTTGACTATGCGATCGGCTTTGAGCAATCCCGCGCTGACAATAACTACGATGTCCCCGTCGGTGCCGCCAACCGTGGACCCGATGGCAAACTGTTTAACGCCGATACCGCCACCAATAGCTACTATGCACGCATTAGTGCCGCACTTGATCCTCGCAATACGTTGAGTTTCGATGCGACGAAGATCACGAGCCAAAAGGGATTGATTTATTTCGGGTTTCCCTTGCAAAAAGATCGGCTGGATCACGATGGTTATAACATTGGTCTAAACCTGCGATCGGAATTTGCAAAAGACTCAGTGTTAAATACCACGATCGGCTACAACCGTAACTATTTCAACACCTACGGGCCAACAGGTGCAAACTTCTATCGCCAAGGCGACTTGGATTCTCAAGCCATTACCCTGCGAGTGGATCATGAATGGCAATTGGCGAAGGGATTCAAATTGCGATGGGGAACGGATCTCAAAAATGAATCGCTGAGTTCCAATGCTCTCAGCAGCAATCCTTCTGTGCTGGTGAACAATGGTCGAATTGATCAATCCCGGTTTTTACCGTCTTTTTTTGCTTTGGGAACGATCGATCTCGCCTCCAATCTCCAAGCCGAACTCGGACTCCGTCAGAACTTCAGCAGCGATCGGCTCGGCAGTTCCCTCAATCCCAGTCTCGGACTAAACTGGGCCGCTAGCAAAACTATTAATCTTCGCGGAAGCTGGGTTTCGGTGCGTCGTCTGCCGGGACTTGACCAACTCTACGCCTACGACACCGTTCACGGCTGGTTCCCCAATGCGAATCTCAACGCAGAATCAGGCAGTGCTTGGACGGTGGGCGTTGATTTCACGCCCAATGATAAATTCACGGGACAATTGACCTATTTTGGAAATAGTTTAAGCGATCGGATCGCCACCCAAGCTAGAACCGTCAATGGCAGAACCATCACTCAATGGCAAAACATTGGACAAGTCAGTACCAATGGTCTTGAACTAGCGCTGAAATACCAATTCACTCCGGCATGGCGATCGTTCTTCAATTACACCTACACCGATGCCCGCATTGGCACGGGCGTTGATACTGGATTACAGCTTGCCGCCATTCCATTTTCTGTAGCGCAATTGGGAGTCGGGTATGACCATAAGGGCTGGCAGGTTAATTTGTTTTCTAATTATTACAGTGGATCGAGACGATCGGTGTTTGCCAGTTCTGCCAGTTTGACCCGTGAGTTTTCACCCTCCTGGCTCAACGTTGATCTCAATGCCCGCGTCCCCATCACCCCCCAAATCGGCATCACCGCCTACATCCAAAACCTCTTCGGTGGAACCTATGAAAAAACCAATCGACTCTATGAGCCGAGCACAACGTTTCGAATTGGGTTAGACGCTACATTTTAAACGTCTGCCTCAACAGTCGGTTTATAATTGCCTCTAATAGTTGAGGCTCTGTCTGCATGACCAAACCAGCGATCGACTCCGCGATGGAGAAAAGTTTTGCGGAAGTGGTGCAATTGATTCAATCTGCCAAACAAAAAGCTGTACAGACGGTCAATACACAGCTTGTTGAAATGTATTGGCAGGTTGGGGCTTACATTAGCCAAAAGCTGGAGAAGGCAGAATGGGGGGATGGCGTCGTGCCACAATTGGCAGCTTACATCGCGAAAACCCAACCAGGATTGCGAGGATTTACCCGACCAAGCCTCTTTCGGATGCGCCAATTTTATGAGGCTTACCGTGATGATGAAAAAGTCTCACCACTGGTGAGACAATTACCCTGGACTCACAATCTGATTATTCTCAATCAGAGCAAACGCCCAGAAGAACGGGAGTTTTACCTACGGCTGGCGATTCGGGAGAAGTGGTCAAAGCGGGAATTAGAGCGGCAGTTTAAGACGGCTTTATTTGAACGGAGTGTCTTGAATCCTGTCAAAGTTTCGCCTGTGGTAGAACGATCGCATCCGACTGTAATGAATGTATTTCGAGATTCCTATTTTGTAGAGTTTCTGAATTTGCCAGAAGGGCATGGGGAAGCAGATTTACATCAAGGATTACTGCAGCATTTGCGAGACTTTTTGAGTGAGTTGGGGCGAGACTTTTGTTTTGTGGGTTCGGAATATCCACTACAGGTCGGTGGGCGTGATTTTGCTCTGGATTTGCTATTTTTCCACCGGGGTTTGAATGCCTTAGTCGCCATTGAACTCAAAGTCGGTCGGTTTGAACCCGAGTATTTAGGCAAGCTGAATTTCTATTTAGAAGCATTGGATCAGGATGTGCGAAAACCCCATGAGAACCCTGCGATCGGCATCTTGTTATGTGCGAGTCAGGATGATGAAGTGGTGGAGTATGCGTTGAACCGATCGTTGTCCCCAGCGTTGGTGGCAGAGTATCAGACGCAGTTACCGGATAAGGCGTTGTGGTTGGCGAAGTTGCAGGAGTTTTATGCGCTGAATGGGTTAGGTGGAGATTTAGATGGTCGATCGTAAAGACTGGTAGTTTTTTGACAATTTGAGCATACTGCGAATTCCAACACCAACCTCACGACCAATCTTCCAAACGTAATCCAACAATTTGACCAAAATCCGATCGATTCGGCGACAGTAAGATCGAACCATACATAAAGAATCGATCAATCACCCCTATCAAGCCAATCATCCTGCGCCGACCTCCGCCACTCCCGCCCCAAACGTTCCGCTTCATCAAAATCAGGATCGTCAACACAACTACCCGCAATTTTGTCCCACCAAGGTATCTGCGGCATCTCTTCCTTTGTTAGTAAAAGCCGCTTAACCTGAATCATCTCCTCTTCCAAAGTCGCAAGACGAGTCTCTAACTGCTGTGTAGTCATAGTCAAAACCCTATCGAGATGTCCATGCAGAATCATAAAACTCCGAACTGCCTAATCCAATTAAATTGACCAATCTTCGATTCGTAAGCCTGGGACTCGTTGAAAGTCTCGCTGATTACGGGTGACAACAATACCCCCGGTAGACAGCGCAATGGCCGCAATCCGTAAATCTTGTGTGCCTGTTCTGACTTTCTGACGAAGTAACTGTTGAAATTGAATTGAAGCAGCGGCATCAAAATCTAAAACAGTTTTCGTTCTGTAAAAATCGAGGGCTTCATTGAGCTTGCCATAACCGAAGATCAATTGATCAAAATCACTAGACGATCGGCTAATAACTTTAAGCCATCCCCGTAGTTGTTCTTCATAGCTAACGATCGTTACCGCGACTTCTTTGGGTTCGATCGATTGAATCTTACGGATGACGGTTGAATTGCCACGTTGAAAAAGAGAGATGTGATCGGTGTCAAGAATCCACAACATAGTTTAAACATCGTCGCTATGAAGTTCTGGACGATCGGCATCCAGTTCCCGCCGATAGCTTGCTATTTCCTCTAGGACTTCATCAAATAACGGTTCATCTTGAAACATTCCCGCATGTTTCATCCAGGGATGTTCGATTTGCGGAGCGGGTAAGTCGATAAAGACGACATCTGTACGGGTGAGCCGATCGTTGAGAGTTTGTTTAATTTCAACGATCGCAGCCTCACGACTAGGAGCCAATGCTTGGCACTCCTTCCAACCCAGCACTTGCGCTAACCATTGACCGTTGGATTGCTGTTCAACGGAAATGGGGTAGGGAATACGTGAGGGTGTCAGGGTGGAATCAATCATCAGAGTTAATGTCCTGGAAGAAGATTGAAGCAAACAGGTGCGTTTTTAGTTTAACGCGATCGACTGATCAGATTGCATCGTCTAAATCTTAAAGACCATTTTGTGTTTTCGTCATGGCTTGGTCGTTGAGGAAAATAATGGTAATGGACCGATCGCCATCCTTCCAGGTCATCGTCCGGCCACTAATGCCAACGCCACCCACACCCAAGCTTCCACTATTTTGCTCGGTCGGTTCACCTAACAGTTCTTTTACTTTTTCAACCTTGAGTCCCGAAACTCCCGTTTCAATCTTGTCGTAGTTCGCGAGGGTGATTTTACTACCGATGCATCCCGTTAGGCTGAGGCCCAGAGTTGCCGCTGCTAGAAGGGCGATCGTAGCGTGACGAAAGGATTGAAACAGCATAGAAATTCTCCTGGGGTAATACCGTTCACTACAAGTCTAACCAACGGATTTCGGAAAAATAACCCCAACCTTGGACCAGATTCTTAGCTCCAGAAATGAGCCAGTCCCAGCCCCATCATCTGCTATGATCTTTGCGAAATTACGACCCATCGCCAGGACCCATCGCCGTGACTACTCCAAGCACCAAACTGAACGTAGGACTACTTTTCGGAGGCCGATCGGGGGAGCATGAGGTGTCCATCATCTCCGCTGGGGCGATCGCTAAGGGTCTATTGATGGGAGCAAACGCCGATCGTTACCAAGTTCAACCGTTCTACATTCAAAAAAATGGCGCTTGGGTTGATGGTGAGAAGGCGGCGCAGGTCTTAGAGAGTAAAGCGCCGATCGTCACTGATGAAACCAATAAACCCAATCTCTGGCAATTTCCCGCCAGCGCCGCCAGCATCGATCTCTGGTACCTCGTCCTCCACGGACCCAATGGCGAAGACGGGACCATTCAAGGCTTAATGGAACTGATGCAGGTGCCCTACGTCGGGTCTGGCGTCCTGGCTTCCAGCGTTGGCATGGACAAGATCGCCATGAAAATGGCCTTTGCCGAAGCGGGTCTGCCCCAAGTGAAGTACTATGCCGTCAACCGATCGGACATCTACTCCGACCCCTGCCGCTTCCCAAAACTCTGCGACGACATCGAAGCCCAGCTCGGCTACCCCAACTTCGTCAAACCCGCCAACCTCGGCTCCTCCGTCGGCATTTCCAAATGTCGCACCCGCGCTGAACTAGAAAAAGCCTTGGATGAAGCGGCCAGCTACGATCGGCGGATCATCGTCGAAGCCGGAGTCACCGCCCGCGAAGTCGAATGCGCGGTCCTCGGCAATGACAATCCCAAAGCATCGGTCGTGGGCGAAATCACCTTTGACAGCGACTTCTACGACTACGAAACCAAATACACCGAAGGCCGATCGAAAGCCTATATTCCCGCCAATCTTTCACCTAGCGTCGTGGCGCGGATTCAGGAAATGTCGGTGAAAGCCTTCAAAGCGATCGACTGTGCAGGCATTTCCAGAGTGGATTTCTTCTACAGCGAAGCCACTGACGAACTGTTTATTAATGAAGTCAATACTCTGCCGGGATTCACCGCCATGAGCATGTATCCCCAGCTTTGGGCCGCATCGGGCATTGAATTTGAATCATTGGTGCATCAGATTGTGCAATGTGCGATCGATCGGCATCGCTAGCCCTCATAGTTAGTTTGCGGTGAAAATTTATAAAAAGCGCATTTCCAATCTCCACTGTGTACACTAGGGATTCACCTGCACCGATCGGTACAATTTAGCTTATCCCCCATAATCCATGCGCGACTTCTTTAAGACCACTCTGGCAACCCTCCTCGGTCTGACATTATTTACAGGAGTCAGTATTTTTGGATTATTGACCCTCTTGGTAATCATCGGCAGTCAAGACAGCAAGCCCGAAGTGCAAAACCAGAGTGTCCTGACCGTCGATCTCGCCAGAGGCATCACCGACGCGCAACCGCAACAGACCCCCAGAGAACTCGTCAATGACCTACTTTCTGGCGATTTCTCTGACAACTTAACGCTTCGTCAGGTCACAACGGCGATCGACCAAGCGGCCCAAGACCCCCGCATTCTCGCCATCTACCTGCGCAGCAACAGCACCGCCGCCAATAATCCCTCCGGTTACGCCACGCTTAAAGAAGTCCGCGATGCCCTGGTGCGCTTCAAAGGATCGGGCAAAAAAATCTACGCCTACGACACCCAATGGCGTGAAAAAGAATATTACATCGGATCCGTCGCCGATTCGATCGCCATTAATCCCATGGGAGCCATGGAATTCAATGGATTGAGCAGTCAGACGATGTTTTACACCCAAGCCCTAGAGAAGTTTGGGGTGGGGGTGCAGGCGATTTGGCGGGGGAAATATAAGTCTGCGATCGAACCCTTCATCCGCAAAAGCAGCAGCCCCGCCAGCAAAGAACAAACCCAAAAACTCCTCGGCGACATTTGGTCTGATATCCTCACCACCACCGGAAAAGCCCGCCAAATTCCCATCGCCAACCTGCAAAAACTAGCAGACACCAAAGGCATCCTCACCCCCAAGGACGCCCAAAGCGCAAAACTCGTCGATCGCATTGCCTATCCCGACGAAATTCAAGACGAACTGAAAAAACTCACAGGCGAAGACCAAAAAACCAAATCCTTCCGCAACATCAGCCTACAGCGCTATGCCGAGGCCGTCTCCGATCGAGTCAACACCGAAAAAGGCGGTAAAGTCGCAGTCGTCTACGCTGAAGGCAGCATCGTCGATGGCATGAGTGGTCCTGAAACCGTCGGCGGGGACAGCCTAGCTAAAGAAATCCGTAAACTGCGTCAAGATCCAGAGGTCAAAGCGATCGTCCTGAGAATCAACAGCCCCGGCGGCAGCGCGGTCGCCTCGGACATCATTCAACGCGAAGTCAAACTGGCCAAAAAAGCCAAACCCTTAGTCGTCTCTATGGGCAGTGTTGCGGCATCCGGCGGCTATTGGATTGCCACCTACAGCGATCGAATCTTTGCCGAACCCAACACCATCACAGGCTCCATCGGCGTCTTTGGCTTGCTCCCCAACATCCAAAAAATTGCCAACGAAAACGGCATCACCTGGGATGTTGTTAAAACCGGGAAATTTGCCGACGCTGAAACCTTGAGTCGTCCCAAGACCCAGGAAGAAATTGCGATCGTGCAGCAGGTGATTGGCCAGATTTACGATCAGTTTTTAGACAAAGTGTCTGAATCTCGTAAGCTCGATCGATCGAAAGTGGGAGAAATCGCCCAAGGCCGCGTCTGGTCTGGTGCTGAAGCCCAAAAAATTGGACTTGTCGATGAAATGGGCGGACTTGATGCGGCCATTCAAGATGCTGCAAAACGAGCCAAACTAGGAGACAACTGGCACGTTGAGGAATACCCCAAAGGTGGCACCTTCGAAGAGCGCCTGTTCCAAAATCTCTCCGGGACCTATCTGAAGGCCAATCCACCTCAGAATGATGCTTTTAGCCGAGAATTCAAGAAGCTGCGGGCGGATTTTGACCAGTTAAAAACCTTAAATGATCCCCGTGGCGTATATTTACGGATGCCAGAAAGTCACTTGTTTGAATAGAGACTGGCATAGTCCCCATAAGGGAAGTTTCGGGGAATGGTACCATAGATTTCACGGCCTCAATCTATGCTCGAATCATCCCTGATTGTCGATATAGATAGGCCCTTGCACACCTCGTTCGTGAGTTTTTCTGGGATGATTTCTGGCTCCTTTCTTGACCGATCGGTCACAGCTTGTTTCATATTAGCGACGGCAGCCCTGTCGGTTTCGGCTCCTCCCGCTCTCGCACAGAAGGCCACGCCCGATTCCAGTACGATGCGATCGTTGGCTCAAGACAACAGTATTCTCACGTTACAAGCTGGACAAAAACTGGCCCAAGAAGGAAGCAATGCCTACAACGCCGGAAACTTCCCCCTAGCTGTGAAAAAGCTCCAGGAATCTAAACTCGTCCTAGGACAGGTTTCAGACTTTCATCAGGTCTTAGTGAGCGCATTTGGCGGTCTCAATAGCAAAATCTCCGCCAGTGCCCGCGATCGGGCGGTGCGATCGGCCCAAGCCCGTGACGAAGCGACCTACGATCTGGCCCGGACTCACCGAGCCTTAAAGCAGGCCGACTTAGCCGTGCCGCTGTTAGTTCAAGTCTTAAGAAGTCAGCAGTCCACCCGCGAACTGGGTCAAAAAGCCTACAACGAACTCCTCCAGATCGGGTTCATGGATATTCCTTACTCCGGTCAGCGGGAAGCTGAAGGCAAAAAAGGCAAAGCGACCGAAGCCCCTCCTACGGCTCCCGTGGCTCCGGCAACGCCAGAACTTGCCCTAGTCAGTTTGGCAGGTGGTGAGACCTTACTCAATGATGCCAAAACCGCGATCGCAGCCGGAAACTATTCCCTCGCCCAGACCAAACTCAAGGAATCACGGAGTATGTTTACTCTGATTTCCAAGTTGTACGAGGATCTATTGGGTGTGTTTTCGGGCGTGGATACTCCCATTGCCAATAGCAGTCGCGATCGTGCCCTCGCTGCCGCTGAAAAACGCGACGAAGCCACCTATCAGCTAGCCCTCGTTCACCGTGCGATGAACCAGCCGGAGCTATCGGTGCCGCTTTTAATCCAGGTGATCAGAAGCCAGCAGGTAACAAGAGCATTAGGTAAGAAAGCCTACGCGCAACTGATTGAGCTAGGGTTTTCTGAAAATATTCCCTACAACCGCTAGGATTACGGATTGGAATCCGTAATCAGGGTTTAGCAGTATCAACAAATTCGATCAGCGGCAGGCTGCGTTTATACAAACTGAGATTTTCTTCTTAGTTTGTATAAACGCAGTTATTGTAGCGACAAATTGTAGCTACAATAGAATTCCTATGGCAGTCATCCGGTAATGGAATTTGAGTGGGATGAGGACAAACGCCTTGCCAACATCAAGAATCATCAAAATCTCCGTGAAACCCCGCCGTTCTAGGGCGGGGAGGTAGAGGAGCGTCAGCTTTGCTGACACACCATGTTTGCTTAAAACTAGGCATCTCACAAAACTCATATTAAAATGTGAGTATGACACAACGCGCTTTCAAGTACCGATTCTATCCAACGCCTGAGCAAGAAACTTTGCTGAGACGGACGATTGGCTGTACCCGTCTTGTCTATAACCGCGCCCTGGCCGCAAGGACTGAGGCTTGGTATGAACGACAGGAACGGGTCGGGTACGTTGAAAGTTCGGCACTGTTGACGACCTGGAAGAAAGAGAACGGTCTCGAATTCTTGAATGAAGTTAGCTGTGTGCCACTGCAACAAGGATTGCGGCATCTCCAAAAAGCCTTTGGCAATTTCTGGGCAGGACGGGCTAAATATCCGACCTTCAAGAAAAAGCGTAATGGCGGCAGTGCGGAGTTCACCAAGTCGGGATTCAAGTTCAAAGACGGTCAGGTATTCTTGGCTAAATCTTCGGACGCCTTGAATATCCGCTGGAGTCGATTCTTGCCCGAAGGCGCGGAGCCGTCCACTATTACGGTGAAGCTCTCGCCTGCTGGAAGATGGACTGTTTCCTTGTTGGTGGATATTGAGATTGAACCACTGCCAGAGTCTCCTAACAAAATTGGGATTGATTTGGGTATTACCAGTTTGGTCGCGTTGAGTACGGGCGAAAAGGTCGCCAATCCCAAAGGCTTTAAAGCCAAACGTCGCAAGCTGAGAAAAGCTCAGAAGGCATTGAGCCGCAAGGTTAAGGGTTCTAACAACCGCTATAAAGCCCGTCTCAAAGTTGCTAAAGTCCATGGGGAAATTAGTGATGCGCGACAAGATTTCCTTCACAAGCTGACGACTCGATTGGTTCGTGAAAACCAAACGATCGCTGTCGAAGACTTGGCTGTGAAGAATATGGTCAAGAACCGGAAACTCTCACAGTCCATTAGCGATGCTAGTTGGGGAGAGTTGGTCAGGCAGCTTGAATACAAGTGCGACTGGTATGGTCGCAGCTTCGTCAAGATCGATCGATGGTTTCCGAGTTCTAAACGATGTGGGCATTGTGGTCACGTTGTTGAAAAGTTGCCGTTAAATATCCGGGAATGGGATTGCCCTAAATGTGGGACAACGCATGACCGGGATGTAAACGCTGCAAATAATATTCTGGCCGCTGGTCTAGCGGTGTCAGTCTGTGGAGCGAACGTGAGACCGGATAAGCAATAGCTTTGATGGCGGTTGCTATGAAGCAGAAACCCTAAGAAGTGATTCTTAGAATCCCCGCGCCTTTAGGACGGGGAGTAGTCAAGGTATCGATTTTGTCGATGTGTCAGAGGTTTTTGATGGCGATACCTTTACCGTCGAGGACGACCGCTACAGTTACGGAGAGCAGCGTTTTGTGACCTTTGGCTTGTTAAAAGGTAGCGTCGTTGCTGTTGTTAATACTGACCGTGGTGAGTTTATTCGGATTATTTCTATACGAAAGGCAACTAAAAATGAGTACAGATCCTACTTCCAAGCGATCGCAGACTGATTGGCAGCGGCTCGAAGCGATGACCGATGAAGATATTGATTTATCAGATTGTCCAGAAATTACACCCGAGCAATTTGCTAGAGGAGTCGTGCGAAGGGGTTTGCCCGTGGCTAAAAATAAGGCACAGATTACATTACGGGTTGATAGTGATGTGTTGGAGTGGTTTAAAGCTCAAGGACGTGGATATCAGACCCAGATCAATACGTTGCTGAAAGCCTACATGGAAGCACATAGATAACTTTTTTCTGTTCATGCCTGATCACTGCAAGGTATCGGACGATCGCTCATCAAGCCAAATCGTCAAATCAGACAGTTGCTCAAAATCGAGCAATGCCTCGCCTAATGATTCGAGTTGGATAACCGATAGTTGTTCAACTTGCGATCGAAGTTCCGCAGGCAAAATACCAATTCGTCTCGCTAATAATCGGATGACGAGCGATCGAGTTTGCTGTTGTCCGATCGCAATTCCCCTAGCCTGTCCTTTGGCTTCTGTGGCTTGTTCCCAATCCAGAAATGCTTGCGAGAATGCCATGATGATCTCCTGCCCGAAAAAGTTTTCAACTTCACCTACTTCGATTTTAACGCCCCACATCGATGCAGGACTATAAAAAAGTCGATCGGAGATTTTTTAATTGAGTTGGGGATTTTTTAACTCGATCGGAGTTTCCGTAATTCGATCGGGGATTTTTTAATTGAGTTGGGGATTTTTTAACTCGATTTTGCTGAAGGGCGATCGGCTGATCAATAATTTCGGGAGTTCAGAAGAAGATTGAGGGGTCTGCGATCCAATAGTTTTCGAGGTTCTGGATCCATATCATCTCCCAATTCAGTCTAATTCCTGGTTTTGGGATCTTAGGCAGATTGGCGAAATTCTTTGTCCTGGAATATACTGAGATGGTCAGTCTAAGATCCAAATTTAGGTACTTAAGCGGACAACTTAGGCATACAACTATCCATCCATATAATTGTTGGGTAGCTTAAATCATCTGTGAGGGCAATTCTAGAAAGTTACCTGATTGAGCGATAGATACGATTAAACATACGATGATTTTTATGGCTGAATCGAAAAAAGATAAATCTAGAATACGAGCTGTTTCAGCAGCAGATAACGAGATAGGTCAAGAAAGATTTGAGCTTTACAGGGCTGCATTTTCTTGGATCTCAAATGCTATAGATAACGGCTATTACCTAGAAGCAATTAGCATTGAAGAAAGCCTGATTTCTGATCGTTTAGAGAGCTATTTGTCTTTTTTGAAAGATGAAGATTTTAGTTTTAAGACCCTTGGCAATTTAATTGATGCATTCAGATCAAAAGAAAGTAAGGCAGATGAGCTTTTACGTTCTATTGTTATTGACAAAGTAAATTCATGGAGAATAAGGAGAAATATTGCTGCTCATGAGATGGTTAAAATTGAAGATGGCAAGAATATCAATTGGGCAGATCGAGTAAAAATCAATCAGGACGTAGCAAGAGATGGGTTAGAATTAGTGCGTGAAATTGATGGGCAAGTTCGGAAAGTGCGCTCAAAAAATGCGCTACCCAACAACCGCAATGCACCGGAACTTTGAAGTATACTAATTGGTAGCCAAAGTTATCTGAGTCCGGTGATTGCGAACGTTATGCCGCTTAGTTCTTGGTAGAGATACAATCGGAGCTTTGCTTATCGAGATTTTGGAATTAAGCTAGACCGAGCTTGTTTGTGAAGTGTTACTTTAGAAGCAAGCAGGAGACGAACCATTAAGCTTTGAGAGAGAGCTTTATGCTATCAAGATCGCCAGAAAATTGGAGTGACAAAGAAGGTTGGGAAGATTATTGGAGAAAGACTTTAGCGGACGATGAATGGTTAATTAAAAAGCGGTTATTACAAGACACTGAATATTTTGATTCTATTGATTACTTTAAATCCGAAGGTATTAGAAATGTTCTGTTTCTAGGCTGCGGTATCTCTCAAGCCCCCAAGTTTTTTGTTTTTGGAGGTTTGCAGGCTACAGGTTTAGATGTATCGGAGACAGCTATAAACTTTGCCATAAATTATGCGTTTGAGTATGAGAAGTTTTATCGCTGGTTTAACTCACAGAAATTCAAAGTAAACAAGCAAGTCTGGATTGAATTCTGTTCTGTATCTAGAAAAGCAAGTTATGAGTGTGGTAGCATCCTTGACCCAAATGTTGCTCAAGGGGCTTTTGATTTAGTTGTAGCCACAAAGATGTTGCAAGGTTTTTGTAAAGATCAATTCAAAATACGTGAGATTTTAGAATGTATAGATCAAAGATTGACGAGTAATGGAAAGTTATTAATTTTCACAATCAATGCTCCAAGTGCTAGAGAAATGATTGACGACCAATTGACAAGAATGGGATATGGCAATATTAAGCAGCTATCAGATAGTAATGGTAAATTAGGTAAGTCTTTTCTGCATCTACTGGCAAGTGCATAGCTCTCAACTTAGTGAGTATTCGCGACATAACAATCGCCATGCAACGGACGAGCGACAATTGCTGGTGTAGATGTAAAGGTGTGGGTCGCCGCATGGCGGTCGCTACTGCGGTTGATCGATCGGCTTCGATCGGCTGCAATAGACCACCAATGCAATAAACAATGCCGTGCCAAACAAATACTTCATCGGAGCCGGAAGCCAAAGCTGCGGTGAAACAAACGCCTCAATCACCCCCGCCACAATCAACAGCGCCACCACCCCAAACATCAACTGCGCCGCCTTCAACCCATACAGCTTAAAGGCATCCACCCGCCGATACTCACCCGGAAACAACAGCGCCCGAGCAATCAATAATCCCGCTCCCCCCGAAATGAAAATCGCAGGTAACTCCAAAGACCCATGGGGCAACACAAACGCCCAAAACGGATAGGCCAATCCCCCCTGCGCCACCAAAACGCCCACCGCCCCAATCAATAGACCGTTAAACACCAAAATATAAGTCGTAAACAGTCCCGCCGTAATCCCACCCGCCGCCGCCCGAAAGGAAACGCTGAGATTATTCGTCATGATCGAACTAGACGACATCGGTTCATTACCCAAAATCCGTCCCATCCACAACTTCTTCTCCGTCATCACCATATCAATCATGGGCTGAGGAACCACGATCGTCATAAATGCCGGATCCCGCCACGCATACCACCAAGCCACCAAGCCACCGACTAAAAACATCAACGTCGCCAGCCCAATATAAAGCGCCGTCTCCTGCACCACCGCCGGAAACCCCCACAGGACAAACTCCCGCGCCGCCTTCCAGTCTTGACGGCGAGAGCCTTGATAGACTTGGCTATAAGCCCTCGTTGTCAGAACTTGTAAGCTGTGGGTCAAGGTTTGGCCGAGTTGGTGGGTGCGGGCACGGGCGAGATCGGCGGAGACAATTCGATAGAGGCTGGAGAGCGATCGGACCTCTGAAGCATTCAGGGATTTAAAGCCTTGCTTGTCGATTTTTTGGAGGAGAGCCTCTAGTTGTTTCCAGAGAGGTTCCTTACGATTAATCCAGCGCTGGAGATTCATAGAACGATCGGTGGCATCTTGAAAGAGTGGCTATGATTTAACTGTAGGCGAGATTTTTGCCCAGGGCCAATTTTTATTCTTATTTTTGATGAATCCTGCGATGAATGAAGTCACCAGTCTCAGTCAATTTACTCGCCTTCGACAGCCGCTAAGCATCGGCGATGTCGTCAGCGTCGGTCTCGCCATCGCCAAGCAGCGGTGGCCTTTATTCTGTGGAATTGCGCTGCGATCGATCGCTTGGCTCGTGATTCCATTGATGGGCGTTATTTTTGGGACCGCCTTTCTGACGACGATCAGCAGTGGTTCAAGCAGTGAAGTCTCTAACCTTGGGGCGGGGGTCTTGCTGTTTGTGATTTGGCTCGTGGTGGCGCTCTTTTGTTTTGGGAAATATCTGGCCAATGCAGGCTTGATTTCACGCATTGTCTTTAATGACCTATCCCAGCGAGATGAAACCGTCAAAGAAGCCGCCAGAATCACCCGATCGCTCACTTGGTCCTACCTTGGGGCGAGTGTATTGTACCTGGTCATTTTCATCAGTGCCGCACTGGTGCTGAGTCTTGCCTTTAGCCTAGTGGGCAGTCTTCTCATTCTGATGTTTGCCGGAATCATTGGGGGACTGACCAGTGGTGCGATGGTGGGTCGAGGCGATCCGGTGATGATTGGGATCGTGTCGGTGCTGATTGTGATTGTGGCGGTGCTGCTGATTTTGGGATACGTCACGGCCATGGTCTGGGTGATGGCAAGGTTTTTCTTTTCGGAGGTGCCGCTGTCGGTGGAGCCGAAGATTGGGGGGATTGGGGCGATCGGTCGAAGCTGGGAACTGAGTGAGCGATCGGGTTGGCGACTAATGACCATCACGACCGTGGGGTTTTTAGTGACGCTGCCCATTACGACCTTGGGGCAACTGATCGTCGCCTTGCCCTTACTCGCGGTGCAGTTTAGTGAAGCCTCGGAAGGCGGTGCAACATCGTCCTTCTGGGCCACGGGCTTGTCTAGCTTACTAAACTTAATTTCAACCTTGGTGGTCACGTTGCTGACCATGGGCTTTTGGCAGGCGGTGAAGGCGGTGGTTTACTTTGACTTGCTGAACTGTCGGGAAGGGAAGGCCCTGGAGTTGCAGGATCCATAAATCAGCAACGTAGCTAGTTTGGATTGATATTTTGATGGAGATGAGGGTTTATGGGACGGTTTGAGTCGGATAGCTTGGCGGATGATTCGGGAAGACGGGTGGGGAAGAAACCCCTGCGTTTTTTTAGTGAGATTCGGTTGCGGACGCCGGAGAGTGTGGAGTTGGAGTTTCCGCTGGCAGGGATCGGGAGCCGTGCCTATGCGCTGTTTGTAGACTATCTGCTGCTCTCGGTTTCGATGATTGTGGTGGTCTTGGTCGGTTGGCTGATGGTCTATCAGATTTGGGCTTACTTCCGGTTTTCAACGGATCTCGTGGGTGCGATCGGCGGTTGGATTGCGGCGATCGTACTATTTCTGTTGTTTTGGATTTTTGTGGGTTATTTCGCGATATTTGAAACACTATGGCAAGGTCAGACACCGGGCAAACGGCTGGCCCAGATTCGCGTCATCCGAGATGATGGCCGTCCGATCGCCCTGCCCCAGGCGACCTTGAGAGCCTTATTGCGGGTATTTGACGATTTCTTTTTGTTTTTAGTCGGGTTTCTCTTGATCTTGCAGGGTCGTCAGGAAAAACGACTGGGGGACTGGGTTGCCGGGACGGTGGTGATTCAAGAATTGCGTCAAAAAAAGGACCGGATCAAAATCGCCGATGAAGCGAAGGCCACGGAAGTCGCCCTGGGTCTTCTGGAGCTTTCAAATTTAGATCCACTCTCACCCGATGACTTTGCGATCGTCAGGGAATACTTAATGAGACGGGCTAATTTTTCAGCAAAAGCCAGAGAGACTGTGAGTTTGCGTTTAGCACAGCAGTTGAAGCGTAAGCTGAATTTAGAAACCCTGCCCTTTGATATGACTGCGAATTTATTTTTGGAAGGTCTTTATTTGGCCTACGGAAAAATCAAGTCTCGCTAGCGGACGATCGCACCTCAAGCGCTTAATTTTGTTGCGTTTGAAGGGATCTGTTCTATCGATCGGTCTACGTCTTTTGCTTTTTAAGCTGAGATAAAATCTACCTTCAATCTTACGGATTAGGGAAAAAACTGTTGTATGGATATTCAGTGGGCTAAAAATTATTCAGAACCCACCCCTAATTTATCGAGAAAGCGCAAGTTAAGATAACTTGATTCACCGGAGCAACGACTAACTATGACAAACCCTATGGATACTTCCGCATCGACTGCAATTAATTTGGTTGACTGTGTCGTTGTGGGTTCTGGACCTGCGGGCGGCGCGGCGGCCTACCACTTAGCAAAACGAGGTCGATCGGTGGTGGTCTTCGATCGGGACGTGCTGCCTCGCTATAAGACTTGCAGTGGTGGGGTGTCTCCGGCGGTGGGAGCTTGGTTTGATTTTGACTTTTCTCCGGTGATCTCGAAGACAGTGAATCAGATTCGCTATACCTGGAAAGTGGGCGATCCCGTGGATGCCACATTGAATACCAGTGAGCCAATGTGGATGGTGAACCGATCGGAGTTTGATCACTACATCGTGCAGCAGGCGCAGTCCCACGGTGCTGAGGTCCATGGGGGCACGACGGTCTTGGGCGTGAAGTTCAAGGGCGACCGATGGTTGGTCAAGACCGACAAGGGCGATGTCCAAGCCAAGTATGTGATCGCCGCAGATGGCGCAACGGGTCCGATGGCGAAGTGGCTCGGGTTTGGCGATCGTGAGGTGCGGATGGGTGCGGTCCTAGAAGTGCCTAGCCAAGACAATAATCCCAATGCTCAGTTTGACTTCGGGATCATTAAGAATGGCTTTATCTGGTGCTTGCCCAAGGCGGGGGGCTATTCGATCGGCACGGGTACGTTCCGAGGCAAGGACAACGAAGATTTGAAAGATGCGCTGTTGGAATATGCGAGCTTGAAGGGGTTGAACATCACCCAAGCTAAATTCCACACCCATCCCATGTGTCTCTGGACTGAAGATCAGCAGCTTCACACCCGCAATGCGCTGTTGGCCGGGGAGACGGCGGGTCTGAGCGATCCCTTCACCGCAGAAGGCATTCGTCCGGCACTGTTCAGTGGCATGAAGGCTGCTCTGGCGATCGATGGGTCACTGGCTGGAGATAGTCAAGCTTTGGCTAACTACACGACAATTATTCAGCAGGAATGGGGTCAAGATATGATCTGGGCACAAAAATTGGCCAACATTTTCTACCGCGTACCAGGAATTGGCTACAAAGTCGGCGTGAAGCGGCCTTCGGCGACCGATCGACTCTGCAAGATCATGTGCGGTGAGTTGAAGTATGCCGATGTGGCAAACCGAGCGCTGAAGCGTTTGAGTGGGGGATTGATTCCGGGTTTAGGATAGGGAGTCGATCGGGTTCTATTGCGTGACCGATGCATAACCGATCGGGCTTCGACCTATAGGTTAGTAAGAGCAATCAAAGTTTTATCAAGTTTCAACCGTAAATCTTCACCCTTTTGGAGCTGGGACGTGCAAAACGTCCTGGCTTTGAAAGGGTGTTTTATTGGGGTGCTTTGCGTGGTGTTCGGGCTAGTCCTTACGGACGTAAACTACGACTCCGCTCAGCCCACGAAGATCAGGATAAGCGATGGTGTTCGGGCTTCGACTCCGCTCAGCCCACGAATACGGAGGGGTGACAACAGAGACGACGAGGGGTGAGCGGAGCCGAACCCCGGACTCATTTCAAATCCAAAAGCCCCACTTCCTTGAGCTTGGGATTAAACCGAATTTCAGCTTGTAATCCTCTGGTCTTGAGGGTTTCCAAAATGGTGGCTTCGACGCGGCGGCAAGCTTTCTTGAGGATCCCCACCTTGCTGATATCGTCGATCGCCTTCTCCAATTGCCCCTGTTCCTCCTCAGTCAACTGCGGCTTCACATCGATCGGCTCCGTCCAAGGCGATTCACTCTTCACAGTTGCGATCGTCGGCTGATTAATTTCCTGGATCCAAGCTTGACAGATCTCATCTAAAATCGTGCGACTGGGCCGATCGATCGTCTCCACTTGCACAAAGCCACAGGACAACGGCTGACGGATCAAGTGCTGTTTCAAGCTTAAAAATACATCCCGAGAGTAGCCAATGTACTGGACGATGCGATCGTCATTGGAAATCGCATAGACCCCAACCTTGCCTTGGAACTCGTCCGGCAGTTGACCTTCGGCGTTGATATAGGCGATCGGGCACAGATCGCTGAGCTTTGAAAATGTCATAGTTATTTAGAGGTTTGATGAGATTTTAGATATTAAAAAGACGCTGATTAAAGCGTCTGTCCTTACGAAGGCTTTCGGCCCCCTAACCCCCAATTCTGGGGGAACATGAAGTATTTTTCTTCACTCTAACTCCCCCAAGGCCGAGGGCTGAGAAGAGTTGAGGGCTGAGCGGAGTCGAAGCCCGGATAGGCTACCTACACCTTCATAATGTCCTTCTCTTTTTCAGCGAAGAGCTTGTCAACTTCCGCCACATACTTATCCGTCATCTTCTGGATTTTGTCCTGCTGATCACGGGACTCATCCTCAGAGATCTCACTCGCTTTCTCTTGCTTACGGACACTATCCACCCCATCCCGACGGATATTCCGAATCGCCACCTTGCCTTCCTCAGCGTACTTCGACGAGATTTTGACAAACTCCTTGCGGCGCTCAGTCGTCAACGGCGGAATATTCAACCGAATCGAAACCCCGTCATTGTTGGGTGTCAGACCAATATCAGACAGCGAAATCGCCTTCTCAATGATATTGACCGTGCTGCGATCGTACGGCTGAATCTGCAACGTCGTCGCATCCGGGGTCGAAATGTTCGCCATCTGCTTCAAGGGCGTCGGCGTCCCATAGTACTCCACCAAAATCTTGTCCAACAGGGAGCCACTCGCCCGACCCGTCCGAACCGTATTAAATGCGCGGAGCGTAGACTCCACGGCCTTCTTCATCGAACTTTCTACTTCAGATAACTTCACAAGAACCTCCAACAATCGTTCCAATCTGCTCGCCCATCACCGCTCGACGGACATTGCCTGCTACAGACAAGTTAAACACCATAATCGGGATGTTGTTGTCCTTACAGAGCGCGATCGCCGTGCTATCCATGACCTGTAAATCATTCTTTAAAACATGGGAATAGGTCAGGCTTTTAAAGAGTCTGGCCTCTGGATTTTTCTTTGGATCAGAATCATAGACTCCATCCACCTTAGTCGCCTTAAACACGACCTCCGCCCCAATCTCCGCACTTCTCAGCGCTGCCGTAGTATCAGTCGTGAAGAATGGATTTCCGGATCCAGCTCCAAAAACCACCACACGGCCCTTCTCTAAATGCCGAATCGCCCGACGACGAATATATGGCTCTGCAATTTCCTGCATCGCGATCGCCGTCAAAACGCGGGTCTGAGTGCCCATGCGCTCTAAAGCATCCTGCAAGGTAATGGCATTCATGACTGTGGCAATCATGCCGACATAGTCCGCCGTTGCCCGCTCCATTCCCGCCGCAGATCCCTTGACCCCGCGAAAAATATTTCCGCCGCCCACCACGATCGCCACTTGGACGCCCGCATTCACGACTTCGACAATTTCCTGAGCGATCGCATCGACAACTGCTGGATCAATCCCGTAGGCCAGATCGCCCATCAGAGCCTCACCACTCAGCTTTAACAATACGCGCTTATATGTTAAGGCCATCTCACCATCCGCCCCTGCCCGTGAAGATTCCCAACTAAAGATACCAGTAGAGCGGCACTTTTAGCGTGACTTCCCCCGGACAAGTTGGGAATAAGTTGGGAACATCTGCCCCTCTGACAGGCTTTTATTCCACTTCGTGAGAGAAGTTTAAACAAATTAACAAACCGTGAAATCCCTTCTCAGACTGCCTTAAAATCCCCAAAGCAGCACTCCCTATTGGGTTCGGGGTCCCATTGGCTGTACTGTGATA
>JAAFJU010000052.1 GCA_013298165.1 Synechococcales cyanobacterium bin31.maxbin.ball.101
AGTTGGAGAGGCTTCTGAATTAAATGCCGATCAGTTTGTCAATCTGCTCCAACAACTTGCGCACAATCCAGAACACCGTCAAATGATGAGTCAGAAGGGGCAAGCTTTGATCGATGGCGAAGGGGGTGATCGGGTGGTGATGGCGATGACTGGCGATCGAATTCGTCTCCGCCGTGCAAAATGGCAGGATTGTGAACAAATTTGGCAATGGGCAAATGAACCCACCACGCGCCAAGCTTCTTTTCAATCGGAGCCAATCCCTTGGGAAGACCATGTACAGTGGTTTCGACAGAAATTAGCGGATGAACACAGTGAGTTTTGGCTGGCGATCGATGCTCAAGATTGTCCGATCGGACAGGTTCGATTTGATCCGATTTCAACGGACGTGATGCAAATTAGCTTGAGTGTCGATCGTCACTATCGGAAGCAGGGCTTGGGTGTAGATATTTTAAAAATGGCGGTCCAGCAGATTTTCCAGAATCCAAACATTCTGGCGATTAGTGCGTGGATTAAACCCGAGAATCGCGCCTCGATTCGGACCTTTAAAATGGCTCAATTCCGCAAAATTGGGACAGAATATAACAACAGTTATCCTGCATTGCATTATCAGTTCAAACAATCGGTGGAGGCTCCCCTATCCTAATGAATACTTTTCGCCTCAGTTCTCCTACAATTTCACGAGAAATTGGTACTCATCGTCCGCCCTTTATCATTGCGGAGATGTCGGGTAATCATAATCAGTCCCTCGATCGAGCTTTAGCCATTGTCGAGGCGGCAGCCGCAGCAGGTGCCCATGGGCTGAAGCTTCAGACCTATACGGCGGATACGATGACCTTGAACTTGAGGCATGGCGAGTTTTTTATTGCCGATCCCAATAGTCTATGGGACGGTCGATCGCTCTACGATTTATACCAAGAAGCCCATACCCCATGGGACTGGCATAAACCGATTTTCGATCGTGCCCATGAATTAGGATTGATCGCGTTTAGTACACCCTTTGATGCGACTTCGGTTGACTTTTTAGAATCGTTAGACGTGCCGTGTTACAAGATTGCATCGTTTGAAATTATTGATTTATCGCTGATTAAACGGGTTGCTCAAACCGGGAAGCCGATGATTATGTCAACCGGAATGGCATCGATCGCCGAAATCGATGATGCCGTCCGCACCGCTCGTGAAAATGGTTGCCCAAATCTCGTTCTCTTGAAATGTACCAGTAATTATCCCGCGTCTCCTGAAAACTCAAACTTAGTGACACTACCGCATTTAAGAGATTTATTTGATGTTCAGGTTGGGTTGTCTGACCATACGATGGGCATTGGGGCGGCGATCGCTAGTGTTGCGTTAGGTTCGACGGTGATTGAGAAGCACTTTACATTAGACCGATCGGAAGGGGGCGTAGATTCCGCCTTTTCCTTAGAGCCAGATGAGTTAAAACAGCTCGTGATTGAAACGGAACGAGCGGCACATTCACTCGGTAAAATTAGTTATGGTCCGACGGAGGCTGAGAAAAAGTCTTTGCAGTATCGTCGATCGTTGTATATTACGAAGGATTTAAAAGCGGGAGATAGTTTGAGTGAGGATAATGTGCGATCGATTCGTCCTGGAAATGGATTGTCTCCTAAATACTATGATGAAATGATTGGAAGATCTGTTTGTCAATCCATACCAGCGGGTACTCCACTTCAGCAAGATATCCTAAATTAGACATGGAACTCATTCAACAGTTAAAAGATAATCTGCCTCCAATTATTCCGATCAAGCTCAGAAATGAAGCGGATTACTATGGAATCAGTCACATCATTGCCGATGAACTCAAACTTGATCGAGTTCCACGAAGTTTTGCGCATTGGACCCATGGATGGATTTACGCAGAGCCGATTACGTCCTCAAGAGAAATCAACTGTTGGGCTAAACCCAAGGACGTTGTTTTAGTTGCGACTCAAAAAGAAGTCGATCTTCTCAATCGCGAAGGTTATTCTAAGGCTCATGCGGTCGGGATGCCATTTCTTTATACAAAAAATCAGACCGTTCAACGATATCCTCGATCGCTTCTGGTGATGCCTGCTCATTCTGGCTCCCAAAGTAGTATTGAAGCTGATGAAAAAGCCTATATCCAAAAGCTATTAGAAATCAGGTCAGACTTCTCAGAGTTGGTTGCTTGTATCCATAGCTCATGTGTGGTGAATAACTATTGGATTCCCTCGCTAGAGAAAGCGGGGATTCCCTGGATTTTGGGTGCATCGGTCTTCGATCGAAACTCACTTCAGAAAATGAGAACTATCTTTCAAAGTTTCGACTATATGACAACGAATACGATCGGTTCTCATATTCCTTATGCTTCATATTGTGGTTGTAAGGTTTCCATTTATAGTTATAGTCGGTTTACTCCGGCAAGTTGGGAGCGGGATCCCTGGTATCAGAAAAATCCAGATTTACTCTGGAAGCAATACGAGATGTGTCATGAGGATGTTTTAGCTCAGCGTTTCCCACAATTCTTCAAATCGCCGATCGATGCCACGACGAACCAGGAATGGGCAAAGCAGGTACTAGGTGAGGAAAATCGGCGGTCTCCGGAGACGATCGCGAAGCGATTGGGATGGCAGCGGAGTGATCAGATAGTTGGCTATCTTCAACACTATTTTAAGACTCTTTGGGATGGCGATCGAAGACAGACATTGATAAAAAATCTCTATTCTAAAATTAGATCTAATCCAAACTATGAGGGATTTGAATTAGACCTAATTTCTGGAAAATCAAACGAGAAATCAGTGTGAAAATTTATGTCTAGACATCCCATTGCATTTTTTGTTTTTAATCGACCTCAAGAAACTCAAGCTGTATTTGAGCGAATCAAATCAGCTCAACCTTCTCATTTATTTTTGATTGCAGATGGTGCTAGAAAAGACTTTCAAGATGAAGAGCGATGTTTAGAAGTCAGGAAAATTATTAGTGATGTGGATTGGGATTGTCAAGTATCGAGAAGTTATTCAGATGTGAATCTGGGCTGTAAGGTTCGAGTCTCAAGTGGATTAGATTGGGTTTTTTCTCAGGTTGAGGATGCAATTATTCTAGAGGATGATTGTTTGCCAAATAATAGTTTTTTTGATTTTTGTGATCATCTTTTGGACTATTACAAAAATGATAATCGAGTGTTCTCTATCTCAGGAGCTACATTTCAGCCTGAGTCAAAATTGTTCTCGAAGAGTTATTACTTTTCGCAATATCCAAATATTTGGGGATGGGCAACTTGGAGAAGAGCTTGGAAATTTTATGATGTCGATATGAAATTATGGAACAGTATTCTGAACGAAGATTATTTAAGTTCCCTTTTTCCGGATTGGCAAGCCAGATTGTATTGGAAGCAGAAATTCAAGAAACTATATCACAAAGAGATTGATACTTGGGATTTTCAGTGGATTTTTGCATCATTGATTCAACATGGGCTTCATGTCCTCCCCTCTCAAAATCTTGTCTCGAATATTGGTTTTGGGAAAGAGGCGACTCATACTCAAAAAGAGAGTAAACTCTCTCGAAGAGAAACATTTGAACTGGAGTTCCCACTTCAGCACCCAGAATTTATGATTCGGGATGCTCAGGCAGATGGGTTCACCGATCGATATGTGTATCAATGTCAGCTTCATCAGCGGATTTTGAATCGAATGTCACGCTTGATATCTTAGGTTTAGTCATATTGGGATGTTAACTATGAAATTAGTCAATATTGGTTGTGGGTATATTGCACATCCTGATTGGATCAATCTAGATATTGAGCCTGTGATGCCAATCGTCCAGTCCTTTGACCTGCGTCGGGGATTGCCTACCTCCAGTGGCACGATCGATGCCTGCTATAGTTCCCATGTGTTGGAGCATCTTTTGACTGCGGAGGCACAGTTCTTAGTACAGGATTGCTTTCGGGTGCTGAAGTCGGGTGGCATTTTACGGCTGGTGGTTCCGGATTTGGAAAATATTGCTCGTGAATATCTTCGATGTTTGGATAGTGCTGATTTGAAGCAGGAGAATTGGGATTATCAATGGATGACGTTAGAATTACTGGATCAACTGGTGCGTCATCGTCAAGGAGGTGAAATGGCCCGCTATTTAGATCAAGCCCACTTACCGAATGAAGCGTTTGTCGCTTCTCGAATGGGATTTGAGTTAGAAAACTGCCGATCGGCAAGGCAAAAAACAGCGATCGAAAAGCTGAAATCAAAACGGTTGGGATGGTTTGTTCGAGTTGCCCGCAATAAGATGGCAGAATGGGCAGTGTTGGCGATCGCAGGGCGGCAGGCACAGCTTGGGTTTCGGGAGGGCATCTTTCGGCAATCGGGAGAACTTCACCGTTGGATGTACGATCGGTATTCATTAAACCGTCTATTGAAAGAAATCGGGTTTACAGAGATTCGGGTGTGTCGTGCAGATGAAAGTCAGATCCCCAATTTCAATGATTATGGATTAGATATTTATCAAGGAAACGTTCGCAAACCCGATTCACTGTTCATGGAAGCGATCAAACCATGAAATCGTTGTTGCTCAGTACCTATGACATTCAAGGGGGTGCGGCTAGAGCCGCTTATCGTCTGCATCAAGGGTTGCGAGAGATTGGAGTTGATTCTCAAATTCTGACCGCCAATCAAATCAGTGATGATCCGCAGGTGATTGGCAGCCGTTCAAAACTCGACAAAACGATCGCATTCCTCCGTCCCGGAATTGATGGGTTCCCATTAGCAGGCTATCGAAGGCGTACGCGCGATCGTTATTCCCTGGCTTGGCTCCCGGAAACCCGAGTCCAACAGATTGAATTACTTCAACCCGATATTGTGAATTTACATTGGGTGGGCAGCGGATTTTTACGATTGGAAAGTTTGAAAAAGATCAAACAGCCAATCGTCTGGACCCTGCATGATATGTGGACATTTACAGGAGGCTGTCACTATACCGATGGGTGCGATCGGTATCTTAATCAATGTGGGGCTTGTCCGCAATTAGGGAGTCGATCGAAGGGCGATCTGTCCCATTGGGATTGGAAGCGAAGAGAACGACTATTTAAACAATTAAATCTAACCATTATCGCGCCGAGTCAATGGCTAGCTAACTGCGCCAAACAGAGTCCGTTGCTGCGAAATTGCCGAATTGAAACGATTCCCTATGGATTGGATCTGACAACCTATCAGCCCTATGAGAAAGCTTGCGCGCGATCGTTGCTGAAGCTCCCCCAAGATAAGCCATTGATTGTGTTCGGCGCTTCAGATGCGACCTCCGATCGACGGAAGGGCTTCCATCTGTTGGCAGAAGCGCTTCAATCGTTGCGAGGTATGAATTGGGATGTCTTGCCTGAAATTGTTATTTTTGGGGCATCCCATGGGACGTTAGACTGCGGTTTCCCGGTGCATTATTTGGGGGTGCTTCAGGATGATTTGACCTTGGCACTGGCGTACAGTGCCGCAGACGTTTTCGTTGCGCCATCGATTCAGGATAATTTGCCCAATACGGTGTTGGAGTCGATCGCCTGTGGAACGCCTGCGGTGGCATTTGCGATCGGGGGAATGCCAGACTTGATAGCAGACAGTGGTTACTTAGCTCAGCCCTTTGACACGGCGGATTTGGCTCAGGGGATTCGATCGGTGTTGACGACGGATCAGCCGCTAGGTGATCGGGCTAGAACTAGGGCAGAGAAGCGGTTTGGGATAGTGCGACAAGCTGATGCCTATCAGGATTTATTTGAATCATTACTGACGGCAGAGCCTTGTCGGTAGCGATCGTCCCTATCGATCGTACAATCTGAGAGATACTTAAACTAACCCTGTGTTAAATCTGTCGGAGTTGCAGCTATGAAATTCAGTGACGTGGTCGATCGGTTTGGCAATCCTGCTCATTTCGGGGATCTCGATTTAGAGATCACGGGGGTAAATGCGATCGAAGAGGCACTCCCTGGACAGATTAGCTACATTGGCAGTGAGAAATTTGTGCCGATGATTGCGACGACGAAGGCGAGTTTGCTGCTGCTGCCAAAACATGAGCAATTACAGGCATTGGTTAGTTCTAAGAATATTGCATGGATTGAAGTCCCTGACCCTCGTTTAGCCTTTGCTCAGGCGATCGATTTATTTTATAAACCCTACAAGCCCCCTGTCAGAATTCATCCCAGTGCCGTAATTGACCCGACGGCGAAGATTGGTCAGAATGCGTCGATCGGTGCCCATGTGGTCATTGAAGCAAATGTGACGATTGGTGATGACGCTTGTATTCATCCGAACGTTGTGATTTATCCAGGCGTCAGCATTGGCGATCGGGTTGTATTACATGCGAACTGTACGATTCAGGAACGATCGCAGTTGGGACATGACTGTGTGATTAATAGTGGTGCGGTGATTGGTGGGGAAGGGTTTGGGTATGTGCCGACGCCTGAGGGGTGGGTGGCGATGCGGCAGTCGGGCTGTGTGGTGTTAGAAGATAAGGTGGAGATTGGGTGTAATTCGACGATCGATCGGCCTGCGGTGGGTGAGACGCGAATTGGGCGGGATACTAAGCTGGATAATTTAGTGCATATTGGTCATGGGGCGACCATTGGGTCTGGCTGTGCGATGGCGGCGCAGGTGGGTCTGGCGGGCGGTGTGGCCGTGGGGAATGGGACGATTTTGGCAGGTCAAGTGGGTGTGGCGAATAATGCCAAGATTGGGAATAACGTGATTGCTTCGTCGAAGACGGGGATTAATAGCACGGTTCAAGATGGGCTGGTGGTATCGGGGACGCCTGCGATCGACCATCGCACCTATTTGAAAGTTTGTGCAATTTATAGCAAAATTCCAGCGCTGTATCAGGATGTTCGTAAGCTGAAAAAGCAAGTGGGAATTAACGATCGTGCTGAATAAGCCTCCAGCCTCGCACTGTTCCGACTGTTGGATCTTCACTGGCGATCGTCGGTGAAATCCAGGCATAACTTTGCGAGGGAAGTTGTTTGATATCCGTTAGATGTTTGCCGAGCTTTGGCGTATGGAGGGTGAGGAGGATGTAGTCTTTTTGGGCGTCGCTGTCGAGACCTGTGGGCGGTGAAATGAAATAGACGGTTTGGGCATTCAAGGTTTGGGTCAGGGGTTTAAGTCCTGCTTTGAGAGAGACCGCATAGTCGCCCCAGAGTCCTGTGAGTCCCATGAGGGTGAGTGCCAGCCAAGGGCCAAGGAGGAGGCTGTAAATCCAACGATCGATAAATTGATCTTGGGTAAAGGACGATCGGGTTTTCCAAATCAATCTGGGCATGAGCCAACCGATACCAAGAACCGCAACCACAGCGGCGATCGGTTTGATGATGTCACTTTCAATTTGAATCACACCGGATAAGAGAAGAATGCCTGCGATGAGTAATATAAAACCTAAAATTCCAATCCCCAAACTGATTTGCCCGAGCAGTTGCGATCGCCAGTCTTTTCGGTAATAGTCGGTGCAGTGGTGCAGCAGAATGGCACTCCAAATGGCCAGCCAAGGGAGGAGTTGAATGGGGTAATAGGGCGTTTTGGTGCGGAAGAGGTTGAGGGCGATGAAGAGCAGAATGGGAAAACCGAGTAGGAGCCAGCGGTGGGGGGCGATCGGTTTTTGATAGCGTGGATTGAGGAATGCTAAGACTAATCCAATGGGTCCAATCAATCCCCAAGGAAACGCATTGGCAGGAATATTCCAAAAATAATAGAGCGGCCCGACGCTGTGAAATTCTTTGTCATTGAGCATGAAAATTTTTCCCACCAGTGTTTGGATCGGTTCCCAGCCATATTGCATCGTTGCCGCCCAAAGCCAACCGATGACGGGCATGAGACCGATCGCGGTTCCTAATAAAATCCACAGTAATGCGGGCCAATGGATTTGAAATCTTTTCTTGCTTAATCGGTTAATTCCACCAAACCACAATGCAGGTAGAAAGGCGATCGTCGCGGGAATCATCATGAACCCCTTAATCATGAATCCCCACCCAAACATGACGCCTGTTAGGAATAACAACGATCGTTTGCCGTCTTGCTGAGATTCGAGTAATGACCAAGCGGCCAAGAGTTCGATCATCAGGAGCATCATGTCTTGTGTGCCAAGTCCGGCATACTGTACGCCGATCGGCATCACGGTAAAAATCAAGGCAGCAATGAACCCAATAGCACGACCTAAAACCAATTCTCCAATGCGAAAGGTTAGCAGCGTACTCACTAAATACGCCACAATGCTGGGCAATCTCACAGCGGTTTCATTAATGCCAAAGAGTTTGTAGCACAATGCAATCAACCACTGAATTCCAATGGTCCGATCGAAGCTGACTCCGCCACCCCATTGGGGAGTCAGCCAATCTCCGGTTTCGAGAATATACCGTGCCTGTAGTGCGTAATAGCCTTCATCATGGGCCATTAGGCTCTGCTGAAACAGGATTTGAGCGAGGACGATCGGGGTGGCCCAGAGCAGTAGGATCAAATAGGGATTTCGATCGGTGGTTTTGAAGGTTGAGAGGGTTTTAGTTGGCATCTTCAAATCGCACCTAAATCGCATAGTCCAAGGCAAAGGACTTAACATCTCTGGGCTTGACGTAGACTCGTTGATCTTCTGTGAGTTGCAGCCGATCGAACCGATCGCGAGTCAGATGCGCCTGCATCACTTGACCATCTTCGAGTTCCAGTTCAACTTGGATTTCCCAACCGAGATGAATCAATCGAGCAACGCGGGCCGGAACGCTATTATTGACCAGTTCCAAAGCAATTTCAATGTCATGGGGCCGCAGGAACATTTCAGGATTGGCAGAATCAAATCCACTGGTTTGGAAGATTTTTGAACTGGTAGGCATGACGTTGACGGGTCCAATGAAGCTCATGACGAAGGCACTGGCGGGATGATCGTAAATCTGGGCGGGGGTGCCGATTTGTTCGACTTTGCCTTTGTTCATGACGACGATGTTGTCGCTGACTTCCATGGCTTCTTCTTGGTCGTGGGTGACGAAAACCGTGGTGACATGCACCTCGTCATGCAAGCGCCGCAGCCACACGCGCAGGTCTTTACGCACGCGGGCATCCAAGGCTCCGAAGGGTTCATCTAAGAGCAAAACCTTGGGTTCAACGGCTAAGGCTCGGGCGAGGGCGACGCGCTGCCGTTGGCCGCCGGAGATCTGGGAGGGATAGCGATCGCCCAGTCCCGTCAGTTGGACCAAATCCAGGAGTTCGTCTGTACGGGCCTTGATGCGGGCTTTGGGCATTTTGCGAAGTTCCATGCCGAAGCCGATGTTGCGGCGGAGGGTCATGTGTTTGAACAGGGCGTAGTGCTGGAAGACGAAGCCGATGTTGCGGTCTTGGACGCTGCGATCGGTGGCATCTTCATCCATGAGAGAAATTCTGCCGCTGTCGGGGGTTTCGAGTCCGGCGATCGATCGCAGTAGGGTGGATTTGCCAGAGCCGGAGGGTCCGAGCAGGGCCACGAGGGAGCCACTTTCGATCTCGACGGAGACCCGATCGAGTGCCTGAAAGTCCCCGAACCGTTTACAGACGTCCTGAACACGAATACCCATGAAAAAGTGCCCTTATAAATACGGGGGATTGAATCCCCGGTTTTCCGATGAGGATGCTGGGGATTTGAAACAGTGATTTTTACATATAGCACTTTTTAGGGCTGTTCAGATCAGTTCTTCACAGCTTTGAAATAGAAAGTTTAAGGCTGACATCAGGTCATCTAGATCGCTGAGCGGATAGGCTTTGGGGTCTTGCGTGAAAGCATCTTGCGTAAGAACGCCAAACTCCCAACTTTGACCATTGGAGACGATGCCATAGACGCCTTGCTGGGGCATTTCGTTGAGTTTTTGCATGGCTAGCATTTGGGCCAAACATTGTCCCCAGCCTTTGACGAAGTCATCTTTTTTCGCTTCGACTGCGACAAAATAGGGTTTATCCCAGACCAGTTTACTGAGGGGCGATCGTTTGGAGAGGATGTAGTCGGGAATTCCGGTGAGGCGATCGTCGTACCGGAGGGTCTTGTGACTCCATAGGACAAATTTCTGACGATGATGTTTGTAGACTTCGGCCAGGATTGGAAAAATGACCATTTCACAGACGGCAGACTCAGATTCGCGGAAGTTAAATTCTGTAAGGTGAAAGGCGAGTTGTTCTCTAAAAAAGGGATTGATTTCAAGGGCGATCGGTTGAATGAAAGGGGCCTCGAAGAGTTTGATCTGGTACTCTGCGGCGACTTCGCCGATCGATTTAAAGCTATCAAATGCCATAGTGAGTTCTCCCAATTCCACAGAGGTGCCAAATTCTGCTGAAGTTTAGTTTAACAAATTCTGGGTGGTAGTTTTGCCTGGAACCGATCGGTCATAATAGACATAGGTTTTGCGTTTAATGGGGACATCGCTCATGACGATCGCGGCTGAGATGTTGATTGATGAGGCGTTAGTTGAGACCAAGGTTAGCTTGGCCGATTATCTTGCGTACCACGATAGTACGGGGACTCGGTATGAATTAGTCAGAGGAGCGTTGAAACCGATGAGTTTGGGCACGGGATTGCATGGGGATTTGATGGAGTTTATGAATGATGCGTTTCGCGATGAAATTAAGCGGACTCAGCAACTTTGGACCTCTAAACAAGCCGCCGTAAGTGTTCAGTCTCCCCGATCGGGACGTTGGGAAACTTGTCGAATCCCGGACGTGGTGGTGTTGCCGATCGATCAGTGGAATGCATTGCGGAACCAAGAAGCGGTGATTACGTTGGATCAACCGTCCCCAATTTTGGTGCTGGAGGTGGTGAGTCCTTCGACTAAGACGGAAGATTATCGATCGAAGTGGATTGAATATTGTGCGCTCGATATTCTGGAGTACTGGATCGTGGATCCGATCGATGCTTGCGTGACGGTGTGCGTGTTGGAAGAGGGGAGTTACACAAACTATAAGTTTTCGGGGGAGGAGACGATCGTGTCTCCAGTGTTTCCGGGGTTGGAGTTGACGAGTTTACAGGTGTTGGCGGGGAGTCGGTAGAGCAGGCTAAAAAAATCCCGGTCAGGAATTTCTGACCGGGCCATTCATCTACAAGATACGGAAACTTGATTCAGCTTATTCAGCCATTGCGCCTTCTTTGAGGTGCGGCAAACTAGGAATTGCGCCGGACCCGATCGTGGCTTGGTGCTTCGAGGGACCCGAGCGAATGGAATGCATCAGACTCGCCATCTCTAGCGCACTCATGCCAAACTCCCAACCCTTATTGCTCTTGATGCCTGCCCGCTCCAGAGCCTGCTGCATGTTGTCCGTGGTCAGGACGCCGAAGACGATCGGCACGCCTGTCTGGAATGATGCAGCGGCTACGCCCTTGGAGACTTCCGAGGACACGTAGTCAAAGTGCGGCGTACTGCCTCGAATGACGGCCCCAATGCAGACGATCGCATCATAGCGACCGGAGCTAGCCAGTTGCTTTGCCAACAGTGGCAGCTCAAAACATCCGGGTGCCCAAGCATAATCCACCTGAGTCCCGCCTGGATCCACGTCTACGCCATGGCGCTTCAAACAATCTTGACAACCTTCCAAAAGCCTCGTCGTCACCAAATCGTTGAATCGAGCAATGACGATCGCGTATCGATAGGTGTGCGAGTGGGAGAACGTTCCTTCAAAAACAGCCATTGAGATTTTCTACCGTTAATGGAGCACCGGAATGCTTTGACATTACCAGATTACCCTGTTCGCAGGGATCGCTCTCAAGAGATGTGTCTTAGGGTCAGTATGAAACCAAAAATTTGGCCGATCGACTGATCGATCGGCCATGGCGTCTATTCCGGTCTCTATCTCAGTGCTGATTAACTCTAAGCGACGAGAAAGTTCAAGGCTCCGACAGCGACAACTAGGCCACCCCAGATGATGGATCCGAGGAAAATCAGTTTCTTGGACTGCTCCCAGTTTTGGGGTGAGGCATAGGCGACGGGTACGTAGACGATCATCGCGAATGAGAAAAACACTAATGCAGCGAGCAGCAGTTGGAATACGACGGTCATGACTTTCTCCCTAGGGACAGCAGTTTAGTGATCTCAGCAATTATGGGTGAGAATAAATCAGGCTTCCCCGAGGCACGAAAAGGCGCGGGTCCGTCTCTGTATTTCCCATGCATGTACCGTATCAGAAAACTGGTTTTGATTCTACGGAATGGGGATGAGAGGTTACATTTTGTAAAGTTGACTCTCAGGTTGATGGGGTTTTTATGGCTGGCCAGGGTTCGTCTCAGGGATTTGAACGGGTGTCGATTGAACGGTTGGTGGCTCCGTTGCGGGCGGTGCTGTCGATCGCGATCGCAGCGGCGGAAGCGGAGGGCTGGCAGTTGTACCTGGTGGGAGGTGGGGTGCGGGATTTGATTTTGGCGGAAGGGATGGTGGGTTTGTCGGATTTGGATTTGGTGGTGGATGGGGTAGTGGGTGCGGGGGTGAAGTTGGCAAAGGCGTTGCAGGAGCGCTATCCCGAGGTGAAATTAGAGATTCATGGCAAGTTTCAGACGGCGGCTTTGACTTGGAATGGGGATCCGGTGCTGGGGGACTTGTCGATGGATTTGGCGACGGCGCGGACGGAGCGCTATGAGTACCCGGCGGCGAATCCTGTGGTGGTGGCAAGTTCGATCGAGTTGGATTTGTTTCGGCGGGACTTTTCGGTGAATGCGATGGCGTTGCGTCTGACGAGTCCGGGGGCGGGTGAGGTTTTGGATTTTTATCATGGGATGGAGGATTTGGCGGCGCGTGAATTGCGGGTGTTGCACGATCGGAGTTTTGTGGATGATCCGACGCGGATCTTTCGAGGGGCACGCTTTGCTGCACGATTTGGGTTTGAGTTTGAATCTAGGACGCGGGCGTTGTTTGAGGCGGCGATCGGTTCGGGGATTTATGAGCAGTCGCGAGCTGAGCATGGGAAAGTGCCTGCGTTGCAAGCGCGGTTGAAGTCGGAGTTGAAATATATTTTTCAATCCCCCCATTGGAAATCAGCGTTGCGGATTTTGATTGATTTGGAGGCGTTGCAATGTATTCATCCGAGTTTGAATACTCGGGATTGTTTGGATGCGGCGGGATTGCGGAGATTATGGCGATCGTGGTGTCGGATGGAGGTTTGGATGAGGGATTTTGGGTTGGGGTTGGGGTGGCAGGGGATGGTGGAAGTGCTGGTGGCGAGTTGTGCGAGGGATGAGGTTAATCCTGCGGTGGAATTGCGGTTGGAGGCGGGGGCGATCGATCGGTTGACGCAGTTGCCGGAGATTGAGGCGGAGATTTTGAAGAGTTTGCAGCCTGGGGCGTTGCCGAGTCAGGTGTATCAGGTGTTGCGGGCTTATGATGAGATGAGTTTGATTTTAGTGGCGGCGCGGAGTGATGACCCTTGGCGCTGTCAGATTTGGAAATATTTAACGCAATACCGATCGGTTAAGCCATTGCTGTCGGGACAGGATTTGAAATCACTGGGGTATCCAGCAGGGAAGACATTTAAGTTAATGCTGCATCAGGTGTTGATGGCAACGCTGGATGGGGTAATTTGCGATCGGGATGAGGCGATCGGTTTTTGTCGGACGATCGGAAGCCCCCTAACCCCCAATTCTGGGGGGACATGAGGGTTATGACGATCGTCCGGCGTTCAAGATTTGTGCTGTTGTGAGATTTAGATCTGGGAATGTTGGAGAGATGATCTGCTCTTCGGCGCGAAACGTTTCAAACTGATAGCTGCTATTGTTCAAACGACCGACTTTGACCCATTCACGATCGGGATCGATAATCCAATATTCCGGGACGGCGATCGCGGCATACTGCTCAGGTTTCACGTCGTAATCGCGCTTGTAATTTTCAGAATTTTCATCGCCGGGACTGACGACTTCCATGATTAAGGGTGGGGGTGGCATATCACGGGTGATGGTGGCTCGTCGATTGAGTAGAGTGAGATGGATCTCTTCTAGCAATAGAAAATCAGGAATTCTGGTGCGGGGTCGTCCAGGCACTTCAATTTCAATTTTTCCAGGTCGAAGGAGCTGAATGGGAATCCCCATTCCCAGCAGAATCGCAAACATAAAATTAGCGATCGAATCATTCCCAATCGACTCAGACATAACCGGAATTAACTCCCCATCCCAATACTCATACGTTCCCTCCGGCAATTCCGAGGGTTCTGCCGCAAGATACGCTTCAAAACTCGCAAATCTAGGCTTCGTACTGGACGATATAAAGGCCATTAAGCGATCGCCTCTCCGTGAGTGATTTTGATCTATTCTAATCCCCTAACTCCCAATTTTGAAGGGACATGAGGGGATGAAGATTTTGGGTTTGTCGGGAAATTGGGAATTCTTTGTGTAGTAATAAAAGAATCTTCCTGCGCAACCCCGGTTTTGTTATGAGCACTCTTTTGCATTTGGATCTGAAACGGACGACGAATACGACGGCTGAGTTGCGGGTGTTTCGGGATAATCCGAATGGGTATGAGAGTCGATCGTTGAACCTGAGCGAAGTCGATGATCTCGTGGGGGTGATGGAGCGGGATTATTATGTGTCGATGTTGCCGGAAGATTATGGGGTGACGGGGCGGCGGTTGTATCGGTGGTTGGATGGGGCGGAGCGGTTTTTGGCAAGGGCGATCGAACAGATCTCAGGACCGATCGTGCTAGTGATGGGTGCGGGGGAAGGGTTTGGGCAGTTGGCTTGGGAGGTGTTGGCGGATGAGCGGGGGTTTTTGGTCGATCGGGGGATTGTGATTGTGCGATCGGTGTGTGAGGGCAGGGCGGTGACGATTGGGTCGGTGGCGAAACCGTATCAGTTGAATTTGTTGTTGATGGCGGCGGCTCCGATGGGTGGGGGTGCGGCGTTGGCGTTTGAGCAGGAGGAGGGACGGATTTTGGCGGCGACTCGGAAGGTGGAGTTGCAGTTGGTGGTGGAGGAGAGTGGGTGTTTGGCGGAGTTGGAGCAGTTGGTGACGGATTATATTCCGGAGGGTGGTGGGGTTCATTTTGATGTGTTTCATTTGACGGGGCACGCGACGATCGACACCAATGGCGTGCCGTTGTTTCAGTTGGAGACGGAGACGGGGAGTCCGGATTGGGTGACGGCGCGGGAGATTGCGGGGGCGTTTGGGTCGGGGTTTCCGGCTGTGGTGTTTTTGTCGGGCTGTCTGAGTGGGAAGCAGGGGGCGGAGTCAAGTATGGCGGAGGCGTTGGTGCGATCGGGTGCGGGTGCGGTGTTGGGGTGGGGGCAGTCGGTGCTGGATAATGATGCTATTGTGGCGGCGGAGATTTTGTATCGGGAGTTGGCGGCGGGGCAGAGTTTGGCGGTGGCGATCGGAAAGACGGTGAGTGGGATGCGAGAACAGGGCTGTCGGGATTGGCATTTGTTGCGGGTGTTTGTGGGCGATCGGATGCCCGGTTCGTTGGTGACGGGAAAGATGAAGCGGAAGGCGCAGAAGAAGATGCGTTTTGCGAAGAGTGAGTTTTTGGATGTGGGGATGGAGGAGAAGGTGTTGGTGGCGTCGCGGCGGACCTTTGTGGGACGGCGGCGGGTATTGCAGGCAGGGCTACGATCGTTGAAGTGGGAGTCGGAGAAGGTGGGGCTATGGATTCATGGGATGGGGGGCTTAGGGAAGAGCAGTGTGGCGGCGCGGCTGTGCGATTCCCGTTCCGGGAGGCTTACGCCAACGGCTGGGGCATTTTGAGGGGGTGGTGCGGATTGGGCTGTTGGATGAGGCGGGGCTGGTGAGTGGGATGGCGACACTCTTCTCCGTATTAGGTACTCATAGACTATTTAAATTTACAGATATTTAATATTTGAGCTAGTATTTATACGGTCAAATTTATCTGAGATGTTCTAGTATGTATAAATAAGACCTTGCGAAGAGGATTTTCCTGTGATTGAGAACCACGACATTGACGAAGTTTCGCTATCTAGGACTGAAGGCTCTGGTCTTACTGCACAGCCTGAGGTATCAAGTAACGCCTCTGTTGGTACGACAGCTTCAAGCTCCAACACCTTCAACAATGATTTGACGGGAGCCAATATTGCTAATATTGCGAACCAAGTCTTAGATAATGCACGGCAGCAAGCAACTCAACATATTCATCTGTCTGAGCAGAAACTACCTCTTGCAGAAGCAGCTAAAGAAATTCAAAATCTTTTGAAACAATTAGAGGCAAGTAATCCAGGTGCTACTGAAGCTGAGAAAGTTGCTCATGTTAATGATGAAACTACCCCTAAGTTCAAGCGCCGAGTAGCTAGTGCTTTGAAAGCTGGTAGTGAGACTGCAATTGAAGAATTCTTGGACAATCCTTATGTCAATGTCGGAAAAGCTATTGTTAAAGGCTGGATAAAGCCAGAATAATTAGTCCTAAAATATTTGTATTTATATCGAATTGATGAGTATCGTGATGCAGTCAAATCAATTTCCTGACAATTCGTCATCTCAAAACCCAGAAATCGAAGAAGAGGAGGAGAAAAGTCAAGATCGTAAGCAAGAAAATAAAAAGGTAGATCAGACAATATCAGAGGAGAATCCTTCAAAAGAGAGTAAGCCTCATAATAATCAAACCCCTGTTGACTTTGATCCTAAGCAACTATTAAGTCTGCATGTTGGTCAACTAAATTTCAATAATCACTTACAGGGGTCGTCAATTGGGAATTTTGGAAATCAGATTTCAGATAATGCACAGCAAAATGTAGATCAATCTAATCAGAGAAGACAGGCATCTGGCGATGCTCTAACTAAGCCCTTACCTCAAAAGCCTAAAATATTACCGGAAGTAGAGTTTAATGAACTCTACAACTGTTGTAATAAATTACGCGAAGACTCTCTGGTAATTATTACTTGTTCTGATTCTAGAACTTCATTGTCAGTTGCTTATAGCTTGGCTGAAAATATGCTCATAGCCAACAAAAGATTATTGACAGGAGAATGGGGAGCTTTAAAACAACTTACAGTTGAAACTAGCATAGATAATCTCATTGTAAATCCAAAACATTCTGGAGGTGAACCAACCTTAATTATTATAGATGCTTATGAAATGCAAACCTTTTTAGATTCTTTAATTGTACGCGATGCAACAGTTGCATCTCTTAAAGAAGATTTGAAAGATCGAAAAATATTCTGCATCTGTTTAGCTGAATCAAGCGTATTGAAGACAACAATAGAAAGGAAAGGAATTAAATTAATATTTCCACATTGGGACATACCCTTTGAAGAGGAAAATCTTGATTGCAATGATGAATATGAGCGTAGTAGGAAAATGGCTTTATCCTGTGAAGATATACAGAACGCCATATCACTTTATGAAACATCAGATGCATTGAAAAAAGTGGTACTTTATGTTGCAGCATTCTTCCAAAATTTGAATATTGGTGATTTTGAGCGAATTATCAAACTATTACTGTCAGAACAAACAATTCTAATTAGTGAACCAAATAGTAAAGTGGAGGATACAGATTACCCTACTGAATCTCCAGTTTCCGTAACTATTGGCGATCAAGTTATAACATTTAGTAATGTTCAAAAGGGACAATTTAATCAAGGACAGATTGGTAGTATAAATCAACTTCAAAATCGAAACACAAGACTGCTGAAAGAGATTTGGGAAGAAGAGGGAGAACAAATACTAAAAAGTTGTTATTTAGAGCTTACCGTCAATGAATATGGATCTAGAATAATAGATTTTTCTCTACTAAATCTACGCGGAGAATTAAGAAAATACTTTGAAGATGTAAAATTTATAGAATATAGAAATAAATTCCAAAAGCTTATAGGAGGAAATTTATTGTTTGATGAGTCACCTCAAGTTGCAAAGACTTTAAGAGATTTATCAGTTTCTATGATGATTCTTCAGCCAGGAACAGAATTTTGGGCAAACTGGTTAGAAACTTCTACAACAAAAGCATTAGAACGTAGTAGTAATAATAGAAAAAAAATAGAGCATACTTACTATTGTATCGCAGACTTATTGCGGGAGACATTAGATTATTCTGAATTAGAGGACCTCACAGGAGTTTTCTTGGAGAGATTATTTGCAACAAAGCGGCATGATGCAGTTTTGTCAATTTCTAAGAGGTTAAGGTTTTCTCCTCAACCTCAATTTGATGAATATTACTGGCTAAAGCAGTCTATTGATAGAGGAACTGAAGATGTGCGTAGGCAAGCATATCAGATCCTTTATAACCAGCTCAAGCAGAGTAACTCGCGAGTATATGAAACCCTTGAAAAAATTTCTACATGGCTACCTAACATCGATGTTGATCCGGAGAAGTATTCACCTTCTAATAAATATGCCCTGCAATTATTACTTGAATATCTGATAGAGACACTTGAGCAGTTTGATCAGGACTTTTATGGAGAAAAAATATTTAGTTATCCACTCTTTGGTGGATTACGTTCTGACGAATCAGTCGATTATCGAATTAGAATGCTCATTAAATGGCTACTTCATCCTGGAATCGACTCAATCATTGATGATGTAGACAGCCTAAGTATAATATCTATCATTGTCTTCCCTGGTCTATTTACGATCTTATTTGGATTACAAGAAGATTTAAATATAAGGGCTGAATCAAAAAAAATCGCTGAATCATTGGTTCAAGAAATCAATTATGTAGTTCAATCTTATGAGGAAATAACAAAGATAGAATACCGACGCACTATAGTTGAATATTGGAGAGTTTTATCCAATTATCTGCTTGAAGTCAGTAATTATGAGATAAGAGAAAATAAAAATTGGAATCAGGGAGACTCACTAAACTACAGACGAAATATTATTGATTACTTGATCGAAAAAGTTGATGTCTAACCTAAATTAACGAGATTTATCCAAAGGAGAATAGACTAATGCCTCAAGTATATATTTTAGATAATGTCATCATGAAAATTAGTGAAGCTGATGCTTCTAAACACATATCATCTTCATCAAAAAAACTGGTGATGATTGATGCTAAGACAAGGAAGATTTTGGATAAAAAACCTCGATTCTCTTTTGGACATCAGATAGAATTCTTTCTTGTTTCTAATGAAAATGATCCTCGAAATGTTGTCAAATCTAATATTCTAGGTTTCTCTATAGAAGATTTTACGAATGATCGTAATATTGGCATATCAGTGAACTATGAGGTTAGTTGTCCTGCTGGTCAGGGTAAGGAAGAAGAAGTGGCGTTGGCTCTGTTCGATAATAGTGCAGAAACAGTTGGAGTTGTATTTGAAGGGAAACTTATTAGTTGGTTGAAAGAGTATATAAGTAGCAAAATTAAATTCAGTGAATTTACAACAAACTATTCTCAGCAATTATCAGATCTGCAAATATATGCAGTGAATGAGGCGAGGAAAATAGGACTTAACTTAAGGTTAAGACTTGCTCTAGAGCTAGATGAATCAGATAAATTAACATCTTTCTCGGTTCCCTGGAGTAATTTTCCAGTTTTACTAAATGACTTTGAAGAGGAAGTTAATTTTAAATTTTCTGCTAATTTATCCATTGCTGATAAGGGAAAGGTCAACGCTATCCTCAACTATAACCAATTGGGAAGATTGCAAAGTATTCTACAAAAATCAATTCAGAGCTATCTTCGAGAAAATGCTTCTTTATATAATTTTTGTTATAAATTTGAGGAATCTATTCGTAAAGATTTAGTTAGTTATCTTAATCAGATATTAATTTCACATGGACGTAGGATTGAGGGATTTTTTCCTTCTCCGGATTTTGCTATTAATCTTCGGATGCCTGAACCTGAATCCATTCAATATGATGTTCAACATGAGATTCCGGGCTATGGTGTTGTTGTAATCAAAAATATTTTAGAAGTTGAGCCTAAGCCTGAATTTTTAGGTGATGATTCTCAAACGGGTATTTTAAGGTATAGAAGAGCAAGAATTGAAGATATAGAAAAGTGGTTTAAAGCTAAACTAGAAAAAACAATTAAACGATATCTATTCGATCTTAGCTACGTAGATATTCTTCTAAAATATGATTCAGAATTAATTAAAACGTACCTAGATAAAGAAGCAAAAAGTATTGGCTATGAAATTAGGCTAATCAGCACTGTCCCTGATTTAAAACCTCTTAAATTAAGGACCGAGGGCTTTAAAGTTGAATTGAGTGAGACTTTTTCCACCAAGCAGAATAGTGTAAGAATTAAACTAGGTATTGATGTTCGTGGGAAAATCGAAAACCTAGAGTCAATTAAGGATATTTTGAATGATCCACAAAATGATGTAAATAATTTAATAGCCAAAGAGGTAATTGACTCTATTAAAAGAGTACTGCATAGTGTAGAACCCGCTGAGTTTTATGCACAAGAAGGTCTAATAGCTTATGTTGACGAATATTCTTCTGAGGAATCAATTAAAAACAAAATAGCTGAAGCTATTGAAAATTCTCTTAAAGATCGGTTTGGTGCAAGCTCAAAGATTATACTTCAAGCGCTTAATACAGAACTTCTGGATCTTATTAATGAATTGACTAGTGGAGCCGATCATAATTTTGAAATTCTTTTAGCTCCCTCTAGAGATCCTGGAGAAAAGATTCTATTCATGGGTTTATTCCAAATTAATGGTGTAGCCAAAAATCAATGGGATACCTTTGCAACGCGAAAACCTACTATTGAAGATGTCAAAAAATCCATTCAAGATTGGCTCCGACCTTGGTTCAGTACCTTAAGTACTAGTACTCTTAACTATCAAACGACAAAAGGATTGCGTAAGCTTCTAGAAGATGCTAACGATCTTGCAGTTCCCAAGATTATGCAAAAATATGGACTTATAATTTCCATTGAAGGATTAGAAGCTCCTGATACTAAGTTGAAAGCTGCTCAACGAGTTCTTCAGCTAGCGAGTGAAATGAAGATATTAGATGAAGCCAATGAGCAGATTCAAAATGATAGTCAATTGAGAGAGATTGAAAGAGGAATGTCATTAAATGACATAAAACATTTGAATCAAGAACTAGAATCTGTTCGACAATTACTACGGGATCTCAGTACTCAAACTGGAGGAGAAGAGCGTAAGAAAAAATTGATGGATCGGGAGAGCGAACTTAAGACTCAACTATCTAATTTAATTGAAAATAATAGAAAAAAATCTGACAATATAGCATCCCGGCAAATGCAAAGATCAATTCAGCCTTCTACAGAAGAGTCAGATTTTGATGCTCTTATAAGAGACAGCAGAGCATTACTTCCAGAGGAATCTGTAAAATTTGGGTTAAAACCTTCTAATAGCTCTCTCCCTGACAGTGATGATGATCAAGTAATAGACGTATAAAACTGAGGACAACATATGCGAATTTTTAATGGGCAAAAGATATATGAATCTTCTCCAGATCGACTATTGAGAAATCCCTTTTTCTGGATTAAAACTCAGAAAGATTTCTTGATTATCTTGCTGGCATCGATGATGGTTATTGCTATATTTTTTAAATATACATACTCTGACTTCAGTTCATATCTTTCATCATTATCGAATATTTTCAACTTCTGTATTCACCTACTGGGAATTTGGGGAGTAGTGGTCACAGCAAAAGCTGTGGCTACTGTGGAAGTAGAGCACTCAATTGCAAATGAAATTAGAGAGCGTGGTGAAAGCGGTATCAGGGAGAAAAGAATAATAGATCTGAGTAAGCTGGAAGAAAAGTATTTACCAGTTAATACGACTGAACCCGCTCTAGCTATGTCTCGGCTTTTTCGACATATTTGTAAAGAAGCTGTCAATTTAAGGTTTGAATCTAGTATTGATGTTGTTGAATCTTATAGAGATGAATCTTTAGAAAGTCTTTTCACAATTACCAATATTCAGAAACTGGCTCTAAGGGCTGGAATTCTAGGAACATTTATTGGTTTACTTGAGGCTATCACTCAATTAGCGAAACTTAATTCCAATCAAAGTCCTGTAGAAGCAATAAGTACTCTTTCAAATGCCTTATTCATATCATTTAGTACCAGCGTAGCGGGATTAGAGGTCTCCATCATACTTGGAGCCTTACTAATGATATTGCGAAAGCGCCAAGGGAATTATTTTAGAGATATGGAAAGTTCTGTTGAAATAATTCTTATTTTAGCCAGAAATGCAAATAATAATGATCAATCTAGAGTTTTAGGAGAACTGGCAAAAGTTGAGAGTGTCATAGAACAATTAGGGAAAAGATTCTATGAGAATACTCAAGAAATACAGCGTAGTGTTGCTGCTGTCCTCGACAGGATTAAGGATCAAACAACTGAAATTCAAAGTGGCGTAGGACAATTGAGGCAAACCAAGACAGAATTTGATCAATTTATTGGTGAAATAAGTGATGTTCAATATCGATTTATTGGTGAAGTAAAAGGGATTTATAGTGAGCTTTCTCTAAAAAGCTTTAGAGATGACATCAAAGATGGAGTTATATTTGCTGGACAGACAGTTTCAAGTAGGCTTGGAGAGACAGAAACAACTATTAAGAAGCAAACTGATCAGATTAATGAGGGGCTTAATACATTGCTACAAACTCGTGCTCAATTCACCTCATTTTTACAACAAATTGATTCATCTCAGGTTCAATTTATTGAAAATGTAAAAAACTCTCAGGATACCGTTTCTATGGTGAAGGCAAGCTCTGACTTGCAAGCTACCATCAATCGAGCGGTAAAACATATGGAAGAAGTTACAGCTACAATGCGAGAAGTAAATCAGTCACTGAGAACTCCTCTAATAGAAAGACTTAGAAAAACATTTCTAGGGTAGTAATTGTCGAATTATTTACAAGGTGGCTTTTATTATGAAACGTCTTTGGAATTTTGTTAGTGATGAAGATGATCCTTTTGGTCCAGGAACAGATCTGATTATTTCTCTTCTAGCAGTTTTCTTAGTAATATTAGTGGTCACAACCAAGTCCTATCAAGACACTAATGACAAATATCAGCAATCAGTTCTTGCATTGGGATCGTATAAAAATAGAGTTGAAGAACTAGATAATTTACTTAAAGAGGAACAGGCGAAAAGCTCAGAGTTATACAGAAAATTACTTGCGGGAGCATCCAGTAAAAAATCACAATTCCCACCTAATATTATTATCACAGCCGCTGAGGGATATGATTTCCCTTCAGGTAGCGCTGAACTCCCTAGTTCTTTAGAAACCTACATTAATGGGGATCTTGCTCGTAAAGTCGAGGAAAATATCAAGGAGTTTGACGTTGATACAGTAGTCGTGATTGGGCATACGGATGGTCAAGCTGTTGATAGTAGCGTGAGTAATATCGATAGTTTGGTAGAACGTGTTGCAGTTGGTGGCACATCCATTAAAGATTTGAGTGCTGGTTCTAACGCCGATTTAGGATTGATGAGAGCGTTAGCTGTTGTAAGAAAACTACAAGATATGCAAAAGCAGGGAGGACGGCTTAAAGGGCTTGATCCTCGCAAAGGTTTTCGAGTCTACTCTGCAGGTCAATTAATGCTTAAGAATGGAGAATTTGCTCAACAAAATTCAAATCCTGATAAAGAGAGGCGGCGTATTGAAATCCGTTTCACGAAATCAGGTAGAGGATAAAATAATTTCGTCACACCAGATGTCCGTTGTTTATTTTATTCGATGGGTTGATGTATCGGTTGCGGGATGTGTTGGAGGTTTGTGATGAGAAGTTGTTGATTGTGTTGGATGATTTTGAATTTAACGTTGAGGGCTTTGATCCGGTGTCGGGACGATCGCAGACTTCGACGACAGCGTTGCAGTTGAAGCCTGAGGCGGCGCGGGTGTTGCGGGACTTGGAGCAGGCGATCGCGCAGTCCGGTCGGGAGCATCGGGTGATTGTGACCTGTCGCTATCGGCTTGATGGGCTGGAGTCGCGCTATACGGTGTTGCCGTTGGCGGGGATGGATACTGTTGAACTGGATAAAAAGCGCAAACAGCTTGCGGTGACGGGGCTGATCGAGGCGGCGCGTAAACGGGGGGATGGGGAGACGGTTGGGCGGTTGACGGAGTGGCTGGGACGGGTGGAGGCGATCGCGGATGGCAATCCTCGGTTGTTGATGTGGTTGGATCAGGTGGTGGGTTCGGGGGAGGTGGATGAGGCGGCGGTGTTGGCGAAGTTGGAAGCGACGCGGGAGGCATTTCGATCGGACGTTCTCGCCGAGTTGTTGCTGGGGATGGTGAGTGCAAAGGGGAAGGCGGTGCTGGTGAAGGGGTTGGTGTTTCGGTTGGCGGTGCCGATCGAGGTCTTTAAGTCGGTGTGTGGGGAGGTGGAGATTGAGCGATCGATTAGTTTGGGATTGCTGGAGGTGATGCCGAAGGGAACAGTGCGGGTGTCGCGAGTGTTGCCGCTGGTGGAACCGGAAGATGAGCAGTTGGCGATGGCTGCGGCACGGGAGGTTTATCGGGTTTGGTATGAAGAAGCTGAGACTTCGACAGAGGAACAGAAGTTAGAAATTCATCGATTGGCGATGACGGCGAAGGATGGGGAAATTGCAGGAGGAATGGCAAATATATTATCGATTGAGTGGCGTCAGATAAGTCGTTATCCCGATATTTTGAGACTATTGCGCCCGACAATTGCAATCTCTAATAATCTACAGATGATGACTGGATTGGCGATCGCTGAAAAAGAAAACGGCAATCCACAGAAAGGGCTAGAACTCCATCAGCAAGTCCTTGAGCTTTGCACCGAAGAAGATGCGCAACTCAAAGCCACGACCTTGCACCAAATGGCTAGCATCTACGCGAATCAAGGACAGGTGGAACAGGCGATCGATCTCTACCAACAATCCTTAGCTATCTATGAACAAGTCGGGTATGACCAAGGCAAAGCCACCACCTTACACAGCATGGCGATCGTCTACGCGAATCAAGGACAGGCGAAACAGGCGATCGATCTCTACCAACAATCCTTAGCCATCAAGGAGCAAATCGGCAATGTCCAAGGTAAAGCCGCCACCTTTCACTGTATGGCTGTCATCTACGCGAATCAAGGACAGGTGGAACAGGCGATCGATCTCTACCAACAATCCTTAGCCATCACGGAACAAATTGGGGATGTCCAAACCAAAGCCGCCACCTTGCACTGTTTGGCAATGATCTACGCGAATCAAGGACAGGTGGAACAGGCGATCGATCTCTACCAACAATCCTTAGCCATCAATGAGCAAATCGGGGATGTCCAAGGCAAAGCCGCCACCTTGCACTGTTTGGCAATCATCTACGCGAATCAAGGACAGGTGGAACTGGCAATCGATCTCCACCAACAATCCTTAGCCATCAAGGAGCAAATCGGATATGTCCAAGGCAAAGCCGCCACCTTGCACCAAATGGCTGGCATCTACGCGAATCAAGGACAGGTGGAACAGGCGATCGATCTCTACCAACAATCCCTAGCTATCAATGAGCAAATCGGGAATGTCCAAGGCAAAGCCGCCACCTTGAACCAAATGTCTGGTATTTACGCGAATCAAGGATTGATCCAAGAGGCGATTGAACTTTTGAATCAATCCTTAGCCATCAGTGAGCAAATCGGGCATGTCCAAGGTAAAGCTAATGCATTATCGTGGTTCGGCAAACTGTTTACAGATGACGATCGAGATGTCGCAAAAGGTCTGGTTTACCTGAAGGAAGCCCGTGAGATTTTCCTGCATTTGAAGTCGCCCAGCGCGCAGGTCGTGCAGAAGATCATCGACAGGATTGAGAATTGAGAGTTGTGAACGAGCCGATTTTGGATTTGTGATTTTGGATTTTGGATTGGGGGCGATTCCCGTTCCGGGAGGCTTCGCCAACGGTTGTTGCGTAGGCTCGATCCCCCTAGCCCCCTTGGTAAGGGGGGACATGAGAAAGAGGGGAGTTAGAGGGGGAGAATGCGATTCCTGTTTCGGGAGGCTTTGCCAACGGTTATACTGAGACCATCCAGAAGACGAAAGTAGACACCATGCAAGAACTCGCAATGAACATTTCTCTTAAGCCAGAATATGTGCAATTGGTCCAGGCACAGCTTGAGACTGGGCGCTTTGCATCGGTGGATGAAGTCATTGGTCATGCCTTGCACTTATTGGATGAAGAACAGGATTATGACGGGTTGTGGTTAGAAGAGACCAAAGAGAAAATTGCGATCGGTCTTGCTCAGATTGACAATGGACAAGTCCTAGAAGTCAGCAGCGTCATTGAACGATTGAAACAAAAAGTTCAGAACGCTAAGGATGCACAAGTCTAATGCTGCATTTGATTTCAGAAGAAGCGAGTGCTGATTTAGAAGATATTACAGATTATTTCCTCAGTGTTAGCGTAGAAGCAGGCGATCGCTTTGTCACCGAGTTCGATCGAAAATGTGTGTATCTGACTCAGTTCCCCTACATTGGAAAGCTCTATGCTGAATTATCCCCAGACCTGAGAGGGATTCGGTTAGAACGGTATATTATTTTTTATCGTGTGTATTCCGATCGACTCATCATTGTTCGCATTGTTAATGCCTCGCGAGATTTGAAGAAGTTGTTTTCGGAATCATAATCGATGGGCAGGCAGCCCCCAACCCCCAATTCTGGGGGCGATTCCCGTTCCGGGAGACTTTGCCAACGGGTTTGCTACACTAAGATAGTTCTATCCTCATCCTCTCCCATCATGAGCATCACCCTCAACCCTGAACAAGAGACGATCGTTGACAACCTCATCGCAACAGGCAACTTTCAAACCGCAGAGGAAGTACTGCAAGTTGCCCTAAAGCTACTGGAACAAGAACGGCAGTCCTATGAATCCTGGGTGATTGAGACCCGAGAAAAAGTCCGGGAAGGCATTGAGTCACTCGATCGGGGTGAAGGTCTTGATGGCGAAACCGTCGTGAACAACCTCTTAGCAAAACTCCGTCAGGCGAAAGAAGGTTCGGTGTGAGTCAGTACATCATCTCCCAACCTGCAATTCGGGACTTAGAATCCATTTCATCTTATTTTGCAGAAGTGAATGTCGAAGCCGGAGAACGGTTTCTTCAAGGCTTTAATAAGCGCTGTAAACAACTTGCCAGTTTCCCCAGTATGGGTCGTCGTTATGATGATTTAAATCCCGGACTCCGGGGATTGCCATTGGAAGGCTACATTATCTTGTATCGAATCTTAGAAGATGGAATTGAGATCGTTCGCGTTGCCAATGGACGACAGGATTTACGATCGTTGTTTGATCAGTAAGGATTAACGGAGGCGATCGTCGCCCATCAAATCCATTGAGCAAAAACGCGAAATCTCATCCTACGTGCAACTCATGGCGGGATTGAAGTACGATAAAGAAAGCGTTCGTCGTATTTTTCGAGAGGGCATTATGCGAGAATCTGTAATCTACCAAGAAATTTTACAGGAAGGTGAAGCCAGAGGTGAAGCCAGAGGTGAAGCCAGAGGTGAAGCCAGAGGTGAAGCCAGAGGTCGGCAAGCGTTACAGCGGGAAATGGTACGAGGGATGCTGGATGAAGGGATTTCGATCGAAACAATCGCCCGTCTCACACAACTCTCCATCAGCGAGATCCAACAGATTCAGATCAACCCGTCATAATTGGTGCATCGTGAGAAATGACTAGTGTTGCCTTCTCTGGAGCCTTAGAGCTTGGGTTCCTCTACGGCTTAGTGGCTTTGGGAATTTATATCTCATTTCGGGTGTTAGATTTTCCCGACTTGACGGTGGATGGGAGCTTTCCGCTGGGGGGCGCGATCGCAGCCGCATTCATCCTCAAAGGAGTGCCACCGATCGTCGCCACCCTAATGGCGATCATTGCAGGCGCGATCGCAGGGCTTTGTACCGCGACATTGAATGTAAAATTCAAGATTTTGAATTTGTTGGCCAGCATTTTGACCATGATTGCCCTGTATTCCATCAATCTTCGGATTATGGGGCGACCCAATCTCAGCCTACTCAATCAACCCACCGTTTTTCAAAGCGTCACCACCTTACTGCAATCCCTTCCCGACCCCATTCAGATCTTTGGAAATACCCTGCTATTAGGGACGATCGCACTCACGACCAAATTGATTTTCGATCGATTTTTACAGTCTGAAATCGGGCTGGCCATGCGAGCGACCGGAGCCAATCCTGCCATGGCTAGAGCGCAGGGCATTTCAACAGATGGAATGATTTTATTGGGAATGGCGATCGCCAACGCTTTAAGTGCCTTCGCAGGCGCACTGTTTGCGCAACTCAATGGGGGAGCGGATGTCGGAATGGGCGTTGGAACCATTATTTTTGGATTGGCTGCTGTTATTGGGGGGGAGACGCTGTTTGATAAGTTGAACGTCTGGCAAGCGACGATCGGAGCGATTGTCGGATCCATTCTCTATCGCATTGTGATTGCCGTTGCACTTCAGGCTGATTTTCTAGGCATTCAAGCGCAGGATTTAAATCTAGTGACTGCGGTTTTGGTGGCGATCGCTTTGGTAGTGCCAAGACGATTTGGGAAGCAGCCTGGAGGAATTTCGAGATGATTTGTTTAGAGGGGATTGGGGTGACGTTTAATGGGGGGACGGCGTTGGAGACGGTGGCGTTGAGGGGATTGAATTTGGAGATTCCCGATGGGCAATTTGTCACGGTGATTGGGAGTAATGGGGCGGGGAAATCGACGTTGTTGAATGTGTTGAGTGGGGAGATTTTGCCGAATGTGGGGCGCGTGACCATTGGCGATCGGGATGTGACTCATTGGAAAACCGATCGACGGGCTAAACTCGTGGCGCGGGTGTTTCAAAATCCATTGATGGGATCCTGTGCGGATTTAACCGTGGAAGAGAATCTGGCTCTGGCGGCGCGGCGCGGCAGCTCTCGGGGATTGAAACCTGCCCTTGGAAAGGCATTTCGATCGCATTGTCAAACTCAACTGGCTAGTCTGGGATTGGGGTTAGAGAAACGGCTGGGCGATCGGATGGGATTGCTGTCGGGTGGTCAGCGACAAGCGGTGAGTCTGCTCATGGCCAAACTCGCGCCAAACCAGATTTTGCTCCTCGATGAACATACCGCTGCTTTGGATCCGAAGACTGCAGAGTCCGTGATGCGCTTGAGCGATCGCATGATTCGGGAGCAGCAGCTTACGACGCTGATGGTGACGCATAGCATGAAGCAGGCGCTGCAATGGGGCGATCGGACGATTATGCTGCATGAGGGACGCATTGTGTTTGATCTGATGGGAGAGGCCCGATCGAAGTTGACGGTGCAGGATTTGTTACAGCAGTTTGAACAACTGGAGGGCAATGCGGTTTCAGATGATTCGTTGCTGCTCGGGTAAATGTTGCTAGGATGAATGCAGTGCAATTACCTTGCACCATTCCGACCGTCAGAGTGCATTATGACCCTTCAACAATCCCCCGAGGAACTCTCAAAGTCCAGCCCTGTCACCCTATTCCCTCAAATCCCCCTCGATACAGAACTCGCCGAAGCCACCCTCGAAGCCCAAAAGAAAGCGGCCTACTGGTTGCGATTTGGACGAGAAG
>JAAFJU010000090.1 GCA_013298165.1 Synechococcales cyanobacterium bin31.maxbin.ball.101
TCGTTCACCAAAAGTTATTTCCGCTCAAAATGATGCTGGAATTCCTTTCTCATGCCGTAGAACTCAGATTTCCCATCATCACTGCCATTTATTTACCTACGACTAGCTGACTTTGCGATCTACTGAGACTATCGCGCCCAAGGTCTAGAGAGCGATGCCCCTGGCACCGATCGGATTGTCATTGCGGACGAGACCACTGATAACTATCTCCTTCTGAACCTCGGCTGGTGGCAGGGCAAACGCATTACAGGTGCAACGCTGCACCTCCGATTGCTCCATGACAAAATTCATATCGAAGAAGACTGGACCGAACGAGGGATCACCACCGACCTTATCCAAGCTGGAATTCCACGAGATGAAATCGTCCTTGCCTTCCATTCTCCAGAAACTCGAAAACACACCGAATTTGCCACTGCTTAATTTCAATCGCCAGCTACCCAACTTTAGAATTGCTGTGGCGATCGTATCCGCTACTTAAAAAATCACAACTATAACGATTCTAGTCAGCGGCTGTGAGCCACGCTACGCCTATTGTAGACAATCTTGTCAGCCCGCTGCACTAGACTTTGTTAGACTTCGCTTTTCTGCGCGTTGCCAGTCTTCAGAAAACTAAACAATCCCTTGAATACAAAAATCACAAAAGTAGCAACGCCGACAATCTGGAAAATTAATCCTGTCAACTGGTACATTGTCATCTTCCCTTTTGTCGCCATTACGTCAGGTCTAACTGTAAGGATCATCTGGGAACTAAATAGAGGAAGTTCTAGTTGATTTACCCTAAACCTAATTTGATGCTCTTGCCCGATTATTCCTCGAAATGCCCCCAGATCTGTGCAAGTCCCGTCTGAACTAGACCAACTCCAGCCTCGATTAGAATGAATTTCGATGCGAGTAGGCTGACCAGCATTCAGGACTTGCCAATCGACTGGAGGTATATCAGCATTTCGTATTTTTTCATGCTGCTCGTAATCTACTGGGGAGATACATAACTTGATAAAGTGCCGCTCTTCGCCTTTCGGTGTAAAGCTCAAATTGGCGTAATCAGAATTCTTCTTAAATGAATTAGGAGAGATGACAAATTTAGATGGAGTCCACAACCGACGCTGTTCATTAAAGCTGTGTCGGTAAACTAGAGTGCCGAGTCCGCAAAAAGCCGCGCCCAATAATCCTCCAGTGAGACAAGTTACGATAAACCGATTAACTTTTCGGCGAACACTCATAGAACTTTATAAATGTGCTCTTAGATTTATAAATTTAGAAGTCTAACAATTCAATATACAGAAATAATTCTGAGTATCATCCTAATTTAGGTGGATACCCCGACGCGTTCCGTATATCTCCCATTAATTTCCATAATCTATTTTGATTGTAGTAGGGAACACAAGGTGTTTTCCCTGGAAAACATTAATTTCTATGAACGATCGCCCTAAAACATCTTCCCAAGTCACGATCGCCTCAAACCTCTTTCTCCAGATCGCGAAGTTCATTTTTTCTACTTTCAAGCGCCGCGATCGCATCATTTGAATTTAAAATTCTCTAACTTTACTCAAAGTCCCCCTTTTCAAGGGGGATTTAGGGGGATCGGGACCTGTGGCAACCACAACGTGATTCGGTGTAACAAGTGTCAACCGATCGCCAAACCCTGGCATAATGGGAAAGTTTTCAATTTATGCCGGAAGTCAGACTAAGTATATGCGTAGCCATTATTGCGGACAGGTTCGAGCAGCCAACATCGGAGAAACCGTCACCCTCTTCGGGTGGGTCGATCGCCGCCGGGATCATGGTTTCGTCATTTTCCTAGATCTGCGGGATAAGTACGGCACAGTCCAGATCGTCAGCGATCCCGATCGCACCCCCCAGTCCCATCCGATCGCCGAAGGGATCCGCAACGAGTACGTCATTAAAGTCACCGGACGCGTCAGCAAACGCCCCGAAGAGTCGTTAAACCCCAAACTCCCCACAGGCGAAACCGAAATCTACGCCGACGAGATCGAAATCCTCAGCGCCGTCCGCAAGCAGCTTCCCTTCCAAGTCTCTAGCTCCGAAACCGAAACCGTCAAGGAAGAACTGCGCCTGAAATATCGCTACCTCGACCTGCGCCGCGATCGCATGAGCAAAAACTTGCAACTGCGCCACAACGTGATCAAATCCGTCCGCCGCTTCCTCGAAGACCAAGAACATTTCATGGAAGTCGAGACGCCGATCTTGACCAAATCCACCCCAGAAGGAGCCAGAGACTACGTCTTACCTTCCCGCGTGAATCCCGGCGAATGGTTTGCATTGCCGCAGTCGCCGCAGTTGTTTAAACAGTTGCTCATGGTGGCAGGCTTCGATCGGTACTACCAAGTGGCGCGCTGTTTCCGAGATGAAGACCTGCGGGCCGATCGGCAACCTGAATTCACGCAGCTTGATATGGAAATGAGCTTCATGAGCCAAGAAGAAGTGCTCGATATCAATGAACGCCTCATTTGCCATGTCTTCAAAGCGGTTAAAAACATTGACATTCCTCGCCCATTCCCGCGTCTGACCTATAAAGATGCCATGGACCAGTATGGCTGTGACAAGCCCGACACCCGCTACGACTTAAAACTGGTCGAAGTTTCAGACCTTCTCGCCACCTCCGGATTCAAAGTCTTCTCCGACACCGTTGCTAAAGGCGGTATCATCAAAGTCCTGCCTATTCCCGGCGGCAACGACGTGATTTCCAATGTTCGGATTAAGCCCGGTGGGGATATTTTCCGAGAAGCCGCAGAAGCTGGAGCTAAAGGTTTGGCTTACATTCGGGTTCGGGAAAATGGCGAAATTGACACGATCGGAGCCATCAAAGACAACCTCACCGACGCTCAAAAAACCGAACTCCTCACCCGCACCAATTCCAAACCCGGCGATCTACTCCTATTCGCAGCAGCAGATCCCAACACGGTAAACAAAACGCTCGATCGGGTTCGTCAGTTCGTTGCTAAAGAGATGAACTTAATTGATAACAGTAAAAACAACTTACTGTGGGTCATCGAATTTCCAATGTTTGAATACAATGCTGACGAAAAGCGTCTCGAAGCATTGCACCATCCATTCACGGCTCCATTCCCAGAGGATGCCCATGACCTTGCTACAGCCCGCGCCCAAGCCTATGATATTGTCCTGAATGGCTACGAAATCGGCGGCGGCAGTTTGCGGATTTATCAACCGGATTTACAGGCTGAAGTTTTCCGGACGATCGGACTCACCGACGAAGAATCTCAAAGCAAATTTGGGTTCTTACTCGAAGCCTTTGAATATGGCACACCACCCCATGCTGGGATTGCCTTCGGAGTCGATCGGTTAGTCATGCTATTAGCAGGTGAAGAGTCCATTCGAGATGCGATCGCCTTCCCGAAAACGCAGCAAGCCCGCTGCCCTCTGACCAATGCCCCATCCAATGTCGAAGACAAGCAGCTTAAAGAACTGCACGTCGTCTCGACCCATCGTCCAAAGGTGAAAGAAGCTTAGGACCATTCCTCAAATTGAACCAACCATCCGATCGGGGAGCTTGCAGGCACTCCGATCGTTTTTTGTATAGCCTTTTGCATAAGCTGATGAAATGAAATATAGAAAAAGTTGCAGTTCATTTCAACACCCGATCCCCCTAACCCCCTTAAAAAGGGGGGACCGGAATTGAACTCAAAGTCCCCCTTTTTAAGGGGGATTTAGGGGGATCGGGTGCTTATTGGCATAACCTTCGAGGTCTAAATGCGCTCTAAGGGTGCCTACAAAGATTTAAAAACCTATGAATTGTTTCCTGGAGTTAACTATGAGTTTTCGTAAAACGATCGTCACCGGACTATTGAGCCTCGCCGCATTAGGAATCAGCGCCTTACCCAGCATGGCCCGACCTGCCACCGTTGACCCGCAACAAACGGCTGGAATCAATATGCGATCGGGACCTTCGATGGATAGCCGTATCATCACTGGCTTGACGGCTGGAAGCCCGGTCACAATTTTAAAAGTTTCTCAGAACGGTTGGTACTATGTTCAAACGACTGGAGTTGGCACAGAAGGCTGGATCTCCAGTCAATTAACCCGTTTGACGCCTACTAATTCAACCTACGGCTCCTTAGTAGGAGAACCTGGCGATGTCATTAATATCCGATCGGCTCCCACCACCAGCAGTTCAATCTTGCATACAGGCGTGGTAGGTGATGTCGTCAGCGTGGGCCGATCGTCTTTGGTCAATGGCTATCGCTGGTACGTCGTGGTATATCCCAATGGTTCTACAGGTTGGGTACGATCGGACTTGATTTCGGTGTGGAGGAATTAAGGGATAATCAGAGCGTCGGTTTGGATTGGGGTTTGATTGAAACAGTTTGATTGAGGTTAAAATGCAAGAACCTCTCAATCAAAACATTCATGTCAAACTCAAATCCAAACCCTAATCGCTCTATTCTCCACCTCGGCCATCCCACCCTCCGCAAAACAGCCCCGATTGTTCCTGATCCCCAAACACCACAGATCCAAACCTTAATCGACGATCTTTTAACAACCCTCCGATCGGCCAATGGCGTCGGCATCGCCGCCCCGCAGGTAGATGAATCCTTGCAGGTCATGGTGATTGCCTCACGTCCCACTCCCCGCTATCCCAACGCGCCCACCATGGAGCCGATCGCCCTAATCAATCCCCGAATTCTCGACAAATCCGCCGACTTAGAAAAAGGCTGGGAAGGCTGTCTGAGCATTCCAGAATATCGAGGATTTGTTCCGCGCCATCGGTCCATCACCGTTGAATACACCGATCGCCACGGCACCCTTCAGCAGACCGTCTTCACTGATTTTGTCGCACGAATTTTTCAGCATGAATACGATCACTTTTTAGGATTGGTTTTTCTCGATCGATTGGAATCAGAGTCCGATCGAGTGACCGCCGAACAATTCAAACTGATGTTCCCTGACACCTCAAACCCTGATCTCCGTGGGCTGAGCGGAGTCGAAGCCCAAACCCAATGATAAACCCTACTTCCCTCGAATCCCCCGCCAAGTCATATAAATCGCCAACACAATCAACAAACCCCGAAACAATTGATTGACCCGATCGCTACTCAATCGCCCCAGCAATCGCGTCCCAAACTGCGCACCGATCGCCCCCCCGATCGCCAAAGCAATTCCCGGTCCCCACAGCACATTGCCCTGCACCCCATAGCGCCACAGTCCCGACAGCGCAATCAACGCGATCGCCCCTAAACTCGTCCGCACCGCCGACTTAATCGGTTCCCCCAGCGCCACCATCTGCAACGGCACCATCACCGCCCCACCCCCCACCCCAAACAACCCCGCCAAAAATCCCGCCAAAACCCCGATCGGCACCACCGCCCACCCATCTTTCTTCACTCCCCCAGAATTGGGGGTCGGGGGTCCATCCACCAGAGTCTCCACAGACCCCAACCGCTTCTTATAAGCCACCAAAAAAATCATCATCACCAAAAAAGCTGCAAACGAAAACGCCAGCACCCGATCGTCCATCCGATAAGCCGCCCATGCCCCCACCTGCGCCGTCGGCAACCCACAAAGTCCCAAAGCCAAAGCCGATCGCCACCGCAACTCCCCTTTTTTCCAATTACGCCCACTCCCCGACAGCGCACTGACGGCCACCCCCACCAGACTCGTCGCCGTCGCCTGCACCAAATCAATCCGCCACAGCGTCAACAGCGGCACAATCAACAACCCACCCCCAATCCCCAAAACCCCCGCCACCGTCCCTGTCCCCATGCCAATCACGAGCAGTAATAGCCAGGATAATGGGGAACCGATCGTCTCTGGACTGAAAAAGACCGAGAAATTCATATACAATCCCAATGAGCAAATCTGCAAAAAACAATCTTGTGATCATCCCATCTATGGACACCCAGAACACCCAAACATCCGATCGGATTGGTTTTATCGGCCTTGGTATTATGGGAAAACCCATGGTTCGGAATCTGCTGAAGGCGGGCTATGGCGTGACGGTCTTCAATCGCAGTCGTGCAGCCATGGATGAACTCAAAGGCGATGGTGCAACTCTTGCAGATTCGATCGCCCACCTCACGCAATGCGTTGACGTAATCATTACCTGTGTGTCTGACTCTCCCGATGTAGACTCGATCGTATTTGATTCCCAGGGCATTCTCAATCATGTTCGTCCTGGAATGCTTTTTATTGATATGTCTACGATCGCTGCCGCAACTTCTCGTAAGATATTCCAAGCATTGCAAACCAAGGAAGTCAGTGCCTTAGATGCTCCGGTTTCAGGTGGCGATATTGGGGCGCAGCAGGGGACGCTTTCGATTATGGTGGGCGGGGAGAAGAATGCCTTCGATCGTGCCCTGCCGATCTTGCAAGCTATGGGTAAAAACATTGTCCATATTGGTGATGCAGGTGCAGGCCAAATTACGAAAGCCTGCAATCAAATCGTAGTAGCCATGACCGTTCAAGGGGTTGCAGAAGCCTTAACCCTCGCGAAAAAATCGGGCGTGGATGGCGCAAAAGTGCGGGAGGCATTGCTGGGTGGATTTGCTCAAAGTAAGGTGATGGAAGTGCATGGGCAGAAAATGCTCGATCGTAATTTCAATCCAGGATTTAAATTAGATCTGTTTCGCAAAGACATGAACATCGTATTGCAAACCGCAATGCAAGAAAAAATCTCCCTCCCCGGCAGTGCCAACGCCGCAGAACAGATGAATGCGTTGCAGGCTCAAGGAAAGGGGGATCTGGACTTCATTTCGGTGTTGACACTTTATGAGCTGTTGTCAGGCATTGGGGATTCTATTGTGGATTAATCAGAAGCGCTGTATTCGATAGTTATCCAAGTGACTGGGGTATTCTCAAGCTAAGTGAGTCTGAACCCTTAGCCCCCTTGTGTTCAACGATTATGTCTTCGATTTTCTGTGCTTTAAAATCAAGTTTTAAGTCTCAACTGTCTAGGCAACTCAGTCTCTGGGTTTTAGTGGGAATTTTTGGAATTGAGGTGGTGATTTTCTTCCCTTCTGCTTATCGCCGTAAGGAAGAACAGCTCTCAATGATCGACATGACCGCTACTGCAACCCTTCATACCATTGAGCAACTCAAACTCACTGAACTTGAATTTGCCAAAACCCTGCCCAATCTCAAACAAGATGCGCCACTATTGGGAGGCATTCTATATCGTAATGATGGGTCGATCGTTCAGCAGTTTGGGACAGAGATTAAGCTGAGCTTTCAAGAGGCCACTGAAAATCAAACTAATCTACAGTACACCAGTCCCTGGCGATACGAAACGGCCCGATCGGTACAACTCCAAAACCAAATTTACTACGTCGTCTTGTCCCATGACTCCAGCTCAGTTTTAGCCGATTTGATTTCCTTTTCGTGGCGAATCTTAGGCTTGGTTGTTTTGATTTCTCTCAGCGTTTCACTATTAATGATGGCAATTATTAATAGTCAATTGATTTATCCGATTTTACAACTGCAATCTGACATCCTCCGATCGGGAAACGCGATCGCCCAATCCCAGTCCAGTCCTAAGTTTGCATCATTGCGATACCAACAGCAAAACGAATTGAGACTAGTCATCCAAGCCTTTGCTAAAAATCATCAAACGATCGTCCACGCCATTGCTCAGCGTCAAGAATCTGAAGATCATCTCCAGCGAACTTTAACCGATTTACAAGACACCCAAGCCCAACTCATTCACACCGAAAAGATGTCTTCTCTGGGTAAACTTGGAGCCGGATTTGCCCATGAAATCAATAATCCCATTAACTTTATCTATGCCAATATCGATCACCTGAATCAACATACTCAGGATCTCCTAACGGTCATTGCGGAGTATCAGCAGGCATTTCCGACCGTTTCGCCTGATCTAGACGAATTAATCGAAGATCTCGATCTTGAGTTTATTCAACAAGACATCCCAGACGTCCTAAAATCCATGAAATCCGGCGCGTCTAGAATTCGAGATTTGGTCGCATCGTTTAGAAATTTCGTTCGTCTAGATGAATCCAGTCTCAAAGTTGTCGATCTGCACCAGGGCCTTGAAAGTACCTTGGCGCTACTCGATACAAAGCTCGATGCCACGCCCGATCGCCGACGGATTCAAGTCGATCGTCACTATAATGCCACCGCTTCGATCGCCTGCTACCCAAGCCAAATCAACCAAGTCTTTTTCCACCTGATTTCCAATGCGATCGAAGGCATCGATCGGGCTGCCACACTCAACGAAATACCCTATTGCATTACGATTTCTACTGATGATCATGGGCAAGAACTTGAGATTGTCATTGCAGACAATGGCATTGGTATCGACACAGACATCCAATCCAAAATCTTCGATCCCTTTTTCACAACAAAAGACGTGGGAGAAGGGGCTGGCTTGGGATTAACCAATAGCCACTACATCATCTCAAATCTGCATAAAGGAGTCTTGAGAATGCGGTCGATCCCAAAACAAGAAAGCAGATTTGTGCTGAGAATTCCCAACAATTTGGACCCGTCCATATCCTAAAATCTGAATCTAGATTATTGGATCTCATGGTTTATCAAGTAGTCCCTTACCCGATCGCCTTCTGAACGATTTCACGATAGACTTTCTTGGGCTTTAGTCCTGCGATCGTTTCGATCACTGTTGAACCTTTAAAAAGAACGACAGTCGGCGCACTTCGGATCGCTAACATAATCGCCAACTCTGGCTCTTCAGTCATATCGATCGTCACCAACTGTAATGCCCCAGCGTAATCTGTAACCAATTGCTCTAAGACAGGAGCCAATGTTTCACAGGAAGGGCAGTAGGGCGCTACAAATTTTACAAGAATGGTCTGGTCTGATATTTGCTGTAATTGTTCTAGTGCTTGACGACCTTGCATCGATAAATTATCAGAGGGGAGTGTCATGTTCATTAACCTTTGAGTTGAATTATGGATATGAGGAGTTGCGCTTAGACTAAACTCAGATTCATAGTGGCTGATTCAATCAGAAGTGCATTCTCTGCTAGCCAGCGTTCAGCTTCGATGGAAGCCATACATCCAGTTCCAGCAGCCGTGATTGCTTGTCGGTAATGGTGATCCTGAACATCTCCTGCGGCCCAGATACCGGGGATATTCGTCGCGGTACTTTTCCCTTCAGTGTGAATGTAACCCAAGGGATCTAATGTGAGTTGACCTTGAAATAGTTCAGTATTAGGAATATGCCCGATCGCATAGAACAACCCACTGACGAATAATTCTGTTAAATCCTTCGATTGGATGTCTTGAATTTCAAGCTTTCGCAATACCTGATCCCCATAAACACGGACAGGCTCACAATTCCAATGAATCTGAATCCGATCGTGACTCAATAAGCGATTTTGCATCGTCTTTGAGGCTCGTAACCGATCGCTGCGGACTAATACATGTACTTTCTGAGCATATTTGGTCAAGTAAAGTGCTTCTTCCGCTGCGGAGTCTCCGCCCCCCACTACAGCAACCTCTGCATTGTCAAATAAAGGATTAGCACCATCACAAATGGCACAAGCAGAAATTCCATTATTCCAAAAAAGCTCCTCACCAGGCAAATGAAGTCGCTTTGCCGTTGCTCCAGTGCAAATAATGACCGCGTGGGTCTTAATTGATTGCTCATCGGTTGTAATCACAAAGGGGCGCTGGGAGAAGTCAACTGCAATCACATCATCGGTAATACATTGAGCACCCCAACGCAATGCCTGCTGACGCATTTGTTTCATGAGTTCTGGACCCTGAACACCTTCTGCAAAACCAGGAAAATTTTCGACTTCGGTGGTGGTCATGAGCTGTCCTCCCGGAATACCACCAGCGGAAAACCCTTCGAAGACGATCGGATTTAATTGAGCACGTCCAGCATAGATAGCAGCCGTATAGCCCGCAGGTCCCGATCCAATAATGACTAGATTTTCGGTCATCGTTGATCTACACTCCCAAAAACCATTTAGTTCCAGTGAATAGGTAATAGGCACCCGTAATCATCAGTGCGACGCTGCCGAAGCGGGTAATTGACTCAGAATGTTTTAAGAGCGATCGACTTTGTTTGGCTAGTCCGGTAAATAAACTCGCTAGAAAAATCAAACTAGTATAACCCAAACCATAGCTAACCATCGTCAAAGTACCTAACCATTGCGACCCAGTGGCTGCCGCTGCTGCCAACACCGCAAAGAGCACAGGGCTGGCGCAGGGAGAACTAATTAGGGCAAAGGTGAATCCAACACCGTAGGGACCAACGGATTGGGGAAGATTGATGTTGAGTTGGGGAAGCGGTAGATTAATAATACCGAGAAGCCAGAGACCCATCATCGCCATAATCAGTCCGACGACAATATTGATATGTCCCCGATACTGGACCATGACCAGACCCGCAAAAGACGAAACCAGTCCAAATAAACTCAGAATCGTCACAGCCCCTAAAACAAATAAGCCTGCTTTAATAAAGGCATCTTTGCGGGACTTAATGTTTAGAGTGCCAATGTAGCTAAGATTGACTGGTAATAGTGCCAAGATACAGGGAGAAACACTGGCAAGTACCCCACCGACAAATGCTAAGGGCAAAAGAACCAGCGGATTGCTGGTATTTTGTTGATCAAACCATTGTTGATAACGATTTTCGACGATCGAGATCATTCGGTCGATCGGCTGACTGAGAATAGGTCCGATCGTGAGAACTATAATCAATGCGAGTAATCCTAATCCACCATAGACTAGTAACGGTTTGAACGCTTTGAATGGCCGTTTTGGTTTACGATCGGACTCTGATTGCGAAGGATTTGAAGGTGGGATATTTGCCATTGTACTGCTCTAAAAGTAGTCCTGTGGTAGATCGATGAAAGTGGATCTAGGGTTTGAACTAACTTTTGGTTAGCGCGGCATCTAGGACTTTGGTATAGTCTGCGGCTTCAGCATTGTTTTTGAAGAGGGCTAAGACGTTACCTGTTGCGGGATCAACGATCGCGACGGTACTGGTTTGACTTTGATTCGCTTCTAGAAATTTTCCGAGACCTAGCTTCTCTGCTTTTGCCTTGGATTCTTCTAGGGTCTTCTTATCGGTGACATCGAGAACGACAAAGTTGGCCCGATCGCCGTAATCTTTTTTCAGTTTGCCCAATGTGGGTTCAATATTTTTACAACCTGGGCACCAAGTTGCAAAGACATCGATGACAACAGGTTTACCTTGAAGTTCTTGGGCGAGAGGCCCACCCACAGATTTCGTTTTGGCGGCGCAGGGATTCGCTTTAGCAGCACAAGGATTTGCTTTAGCGGCGCAGGGATTCGCTTTAGCGGCACAAGGATTTGTTTTAGCAGCGCAGGGATTTTTCTTGGCCGCGCAAGGATTTGCTTTAGATTGCAGCTCCGTGCTTTCGGTTTTGGTTTTGGCAGAATCCGTATTAGAACAGCTTGCAAGCGTGCCTAAACTGAGAATCGAAACAAAGGAGAGGGTAAGAAGATACTTGATTTTCATGGCGATCGTTCCTTAATATCGTTCCTTAATAATGATGACGTGCTGTCTAACGCAGGGTGAACTCAAAGTTCCCTTCCTTGCGTTATAGTCACCATTAAACAGCAGGAAAATGAGTCTCAGATGAAGATGAGATGGATCTCAGATAAAAAGAAACGCCTGATTTTTAGAAAAAATTCATCTCACAATCATTTGAAATCTAGATTTTTCCGATACAGTATAGAATCCTAGACACAGGTAACGATCAGATGGCAGAACAAGACTGGTTCGTGGATAATAACGGATTGATTCGGCAGAGTGCGATGTCTGAGGGTGATTCTAACTCAATGGTATCCGGGGCACCATCTTATCGGCTGTATCGCTTTTTAACAGAATTGGAAGATATCCTCATTCGGATTTCAGATGATGCATTGCGACTTCAGGCGATCGTCCCCTTAGTGCGCAAACTAATCGATCATGCCGATTGGATACAAATGTTGCCATTGCAACCTGATCCAGATACAGGTTGGGCTGTTTCGATGTTGTATGATGAACCCTTTTTTCCATTAACGATTCAGTTGGTCGCTTGGGCACCCGGCATCACGTCTCCGATTCATAATCATGCCACTTGGGGATTGGTCGCGCTCCTCAGCGGACAAGAGAAAAATACCATTTGGCAACGATCGCCCACTGCAGAACATCCCGATCGAATTGAAGTGCGCGATCATTGTGTACTCAATCCTGGCGATATTTTATGTTTAATGTCGGATGCCATTCACAACATTGAAGCGATCGGCGATCAACCCACCATTAGTTTTAACCTCTATGGTGAAACCGACTACGATCGTCGCCTAGAGTTCGATCCTATCCAAAATACCGCAGAAATTTTCTAGCTCAAATCTCTCAATTCAAATCTCTATGCGCCGCTTTCTCCAAGCCAAAATTCGTCACATCACCCATTGGCGGTTTTCCACGTCATCCCTTCAGTTTCGGTTGACCTTAGAATTGGTTGCTCTTTCTGTTTTAGGATTAGGGGCAGTTTCTGTCTGGGCTGGCTGGCAAATGGAACAAACCTTGGTCGCCACCCATAAACAAACTTTAGAGTATATTGCGACCTACTTTCCGGAGCAAGTCAGCTTTTACAGCGAACAAGGTCCGATCGAAACGGGATTAGTCCGGACGGTTAATCGGGTCTCGGCACCGGGATTAATTGTTTGGGTTAAGAGTCCTGAAGGGAAGCTGTTAGCGAAGTCGCCTGAAAATTTTAAACCTGAATCGACGATCGATCAGGTGACAGCTTTAGCCGACATTCCGGATAAGCCTCAGGTTTTTCATTTTGGCGATCGCTACATTGTATTATGTGGCAATCCTGTCACGGTCAATGGCAAACTGTTGGGAAATATTTACCTGTCAAAAGACATCACGGATGATCAGCAGAAATTTAATGCTGGAATTTGGCGATTACTGTTAGTGAGTGGCATGACGATCGGCCTTCTAATCTTTGCGATCTCCCAGCGCATTCGTAAAGCCATGCAGCCAATCAAGCAAATGAGCCAAATTGCCAGTGCCGTCTCAGCGGACGATCTCACTGAGAATCTAAGCCATGCAACACTACAATTAAATCGCGCACCCGATGAAATTTTGGGATTAGCTCAGGCATTTAATGAAATGTTATTGCGGTTGTCAGGATCTTGGGATCAGCAGCGGCAATTTGTCGGGAATGTCTCCCACGAATTACGGACGCCCTTAACCGTTGTGGTCGGGTATCTACAAAGCCTCCTACGTCGCAGTAATAATCTCAGTGCCTACCAACAGCAAGCCCTCGAAACGGCCACAGCAGAGACAGAGCGAACGATTCGGATGTTGCAAGATCTACTGGATTTAGCCCGCGCTGATAGTGGTAATCTCCATTTTCGATCGAATCCAATCATGCTCAATACGCTTGTTTTAGAAATTGCTGCTATGAGTAAAAAAGTCAGTAATCGATCGGTTAAGGTTTCTAATACCCAGATCGATGTGGTGGCTTGCGGCGATCAAGATCGTTTGCAACAGGTGTTAATTAATTTAATTGACAATGCAATTAAGTATTCAGATTTAGAAAAACCCGTCGAATTGGTCTTAGAAGCAACGGATCAATCCGCCTTAATTCATATTCACGATCAGGGCATTGGCATTTCACTCCCCCACCAGCAGCGAATTTTTGAACGATTTTACCGGGTGGATGAATCCATGACTCGTTCTCGGGATGGGACTGGGCTAGGACTCGCGATCGCAAAAAGTTTAATGGAAGGAATGCAAGGGCGTATTCTGCTACGATCGAAACCCGGAGAAGGAAGCATTTTTACTCTTTCGTTACCCCTATGGAAACCCAGATGACAAGACTGCTATCAGTAAACCTATGAGTAATTACACCATTCTTTTAGTCGAAGATGATCCCAGATTAGCGGAATTCATTGCGCTGGAGTTAAGGCTGGGAGGGTATCAGGTGACGATCGCAACCAATGGGATGGAAGGTCTCTCGATCGCACGGGAATCTCCACCTGACCTGTTGCTTTTAGATTGGATGTTACCCGGTATTTCGGGCTTAGACCTCTGTATGCGATTACGAAAAACAGGTGTTCAATTTCCGATTATTATGTTGACGGCAAAGGATGAGATTCCCGATCGGGTCATGGGGTTAAATTCTGGAGCGGACGACTATGTGACCAAGCCCTTCAGCATGGAAGAGCTGTTAGCCCGCATCAATGCCCGACTACGCCGGACTCAAATTACAGAATCAGATCAACTAGAATTTGAAGATGTGCGCTTAAATTTACTCACTCGTGAGGTTTATCGCGGAAATCAATTAATTGCATTAACTGCCAAAGAATTTGACTTATTAGAATTTCTTCTGCGCCATCCTCGTCAAGTGATGAAACGCGATCAAATCCTTGAAGAGGTCTGGGGATACGAGTTTATGGGCGAATCGAATATTATTGAAGTCTACATTCGTGCCCTTCGGCTCAAACTAGAAAGTAACAGTCCCCACCGTATTATTCATACGATTAGAGGAGTTGGCTATGTATTACGCGAGTCGAGTTGTCTCTAGAGAGGACAGCACGGCTATGCTGTCCCCGCTACTCTTGATTGTGTGATTATGCGTTCAAGATTTGATCATCAGTGGAGAAATCAATGTCGGTTTTGTCCCCTCGACCCGAACTTAGATAATCATTTTGCAATGAATCCTTGAGACCCGCAATCAAATCAAACGTCGGTGCCCAGTCCAAATCCCGCTTAGCCCGATCGATCGAACAGAAGAAATGCTGTGGACGCATGGGGAACGCTTTCTTCTTCCCAAAATCAAACGCCTTTGGATCATAATGCACCAGTTTTAGACTGGCCGGATCTTTGCCCGCTGCCACCGCACAAGCCTCCGCCAACCCATCAAACGTCACCGCCTTCTCACCCGAAATATTATAAATCTGCCCGATCGCCCGATCGTTCCCCAGCACCTTAATCATCGCCGTCGCCAAATCCGCACAATGCCCCAACTGTGTCAAATGCTGACCATGGGACGGAATCGGCACAGGCCGATCGCGGAGGATCCGATCGAAATACCAAGCATCCAAATCATTGTAGTTTTGAGGACCGTAGATGTAGGTCGGACGAATCGACGTAAAGGGAATCCCGGAAGACTTGAGATAGGCTTCTGTGTCATTTTTGCCCTTGTGACGGCTTTTTGGATCCTCAGCATCGCCTTCGATGTGGGGCATTTGTGATGATTTGAGATAGACCCCCGCAGAACTCATATAGACAAAATGCTTGACTTTTCCGTTGAAAATATCGACTAATGGCTGCGTATCGCTCAACTCCCGTCCATTATTGTCAAACACTGCATCAAATGTTTCGCCTGCAAGCTGTTGAAGATCGCCCGCCACCGTCCGATCGCCCTGAATCACCTTCAGCCCTGCCACAGGCGACGGCTTTTTACCGCGATTGAATAGGACAACCTCATGGCCCAATGCCACCAACTGCCGAGTCAAATACACCCCAATGAACCTCGTCCCACCCATCACCAAAATTCTCATGACTCGATCGCTTCCATACAATTCAAAATTATTTAAGTCATCAGTATCTCAAAAAAAATATCCAAATATTTGAAAAAATCGGTAGCATTTGACTTTCCATGGGTAATATTCGGTAGTGCGATCACTCAGGGATATGTTTAAAGCCCTCCAACATTCGTCCTCGATCGTTGCTTGCTCTTGATTTCGTCCCCGCTTACCTGAAGGCTACTAAGGTTCTCCCGTGATTTCTAAGTTTTCCCCCTTGTCTCAGAATTCAAAGTCTCAGAATTCAAAATCATTCCCAGGTTTATTGGGAATGATGCTACTGACTAGCATCCTGTCAACCTCGGGCATCACCGAAGTGCAAGCCCAGACCACCCTGCCACAGGATAGAAACCTCCCACGGGATAACAAACCGCCTTCAGTCCAGCCCCTCCCAGAGCAAGTCCCAGACAAGATTCCGACTCCTGCCGATCTGCTCCCTCCTACGACGCCTCAAGGTCCCACGGAAGTCGCACCCAATACCCCCGAAAAGATCACTGTGACTCAGTTCAAGGTGACAGGCAACACGGTCTTCACCCAGGCGGATTTCGATGCGGTCACGGCCAGCTTCCGCGATCGGCCCATTTCGCTCACAGAGCTATTCCAAGCCCGATCGGCGATCACGCAACTCTACGTCGATAAAGGCTACATCACCTCAGGAGCCTTAATTCCACCCCAAAAGCTTAAAGACGGCGTGGTGGAAATCCAAGTCGTAGAAGGTCGTCTCGAAGGCATCAACGTCACCGGAACGCAACGGCTCAATCCCGGCTACGTCCGATCGCGCATTGGCCTGGGAACCCAGACGCCCCTCAACCGCAACAAGCTCCTCGAATCCCTCCGTCTCCTCCAACTCGACCCACTGATTAAAAATCTATCGGCAGAGCTGTCCGCTGGAACCCGTCCTGGCGAAAGTTTGCTGGATTTAAAAGTGACCGAAGCGAGAAGCTTTGACCTGAAGGTGACGTTGGACAATAGCCGATCGCCCAGTGTCGGGACCGATCGGCGTCGCATTGCCCTCTCGGAAGGCAACCTGACGGGCTTAGGAGACGCTATTAGCATTGGCTATACTAATACCAACGGCAGTAACGGGTTTGACTTTGGCTATACCTTGCCCGTCAGCCCCCACAACACCACATTGGCGTTTAACGTCGGGACGTCTTCCAGTCAGGTGTTGGAAAAGCCCTTTGATGCGTTGAATATTCAGTCCCGATCGCAGTACTACGAAGTCACCCTCCGTCATCCCCTCAAGCAAAGCCCGTCTGAAGAGTTTGCGCTGGGTCTGACCGGAAGCTTCCGCCAGAGTGGCGCAAATTTCCTGGATGACCAGGTGCCTTTCCCTGCTACGGGCGCTGATGCCGAGGGTAAAACGCGCGTTTCGGCTCTGCGCTTTTTCCAAGAATGGACCAAGCGCAGTGAACAGCAGGTCTTGGCGTTCCGATCGCAGGTCAGTCTGGGCGTGAGTGCGCTGGGTTCATCGGTGAGTAATGATGGAACGCCCGATAGTCGCTTCTTTTCTTGGCGCGGTCAGGGTCAGTGGGTGCGGGCGTTGGCTCCCGATACCTTGCTGCTGGTGCGGGGGGATGTGCAGCTTGCCGATCGGCCTTTGCTGGGGCTAGAGCAGTTTGGACTCGGGGGGCAGGAGACGGTGCGTGGGTATCGTCAGGATGCGCTGTTGACTGATGGTGGGATGCTGCTGTCGGTGGAAGGCCGGATTCCGCTGTTTAAGTTTGGGGCGGATAAGCGCAGCATTATTCACCTGACGCCGTTTTTAGACCTTGGTAAGGCTTGGAATGCGGGTGGTAAGGCGAGTCCTGAATCCAGTACGTTGTTCTCGGCGGGTCTTGGGTTGCGGTTGCAGCTTGGGTCGCAGGTGACGGCGCGGCTGGATTGGGGGATTCCGTTGACCTCGATCGCAGGGGATAAGCGAACCTGGCAAGAAAATGGGATTTATTTCTCGTTGACCGCTTCTCCGTTTTAGAGCACTGGCGAACCGCCCCCAGCCCCCAATTTTGGGGGTTCTGAGTTTTTAGGGATTATAGACAGTGAAACTCTTGTGGCCGATCGTTGGGAGAATTTTTAAAATAGACTATTGCAACCATTAGACTCTGCTAAATCAATTCTCCTGAAATTGTCATGAATTCATTGATCGCGTTTGCCCTATTAATCGGTGTTGGCTGTCTACTTTATGCCATCTGGCTCGATCGGAGTCCCAAGAAATCGTCCAGTCCTCAATCCTGGGCTTGGAAGGGCAAAATCAGTGGGCCGCTTCTCCAAGCGGTTAAAGGCGATCGGGCCTTGGCAAAACGGCTGCTTGAAGGCGCAAAACTAAAATATCCCGGCAAATCCGATCGCTGGTATATCGAGAAGGTGATCTACGATATTGAGCGCGATGGAGCCGGGACTTCATTTAAACGACGCTAGGGATTTTGGATTTTGGATTTTAGATTTTGGATTTTAAGTCCTAGGCCCAGTCGGGAATTGGGGTGGTGGAACCTAGGGCGCGGGAGATTCGAAATTCGATGGAGTGAATTAAATATTTGCGATCGCCGACCGCGGGATCCGCCATGGGCTTGACTAGGACGGTGAACATGCCGAGACGATTGCCTGCGAGGACATCGGTGAAGAGCCGATCGCCCACCATCGCCACCCGATCGGCGGGGAGATTCATGGCTTCGACGGCGCGGCGCAGTTTACGACGGGAGGGCTTGGCGGCTCCGGTGATATAGGGGACATTGAGGGCTTCGGCAATGCGATGGATTCGGCTCTCGCTGACATTGTTACTCGCTAACCAAATCTGTGGGACGACCTTGCGCACCGACTCAATCCAAGGCAAAATTTCGGCGCTGATCTGTGACATCTTAATCGGCACTAACGTCTCATCCACATCTAGGACTAGGCCCTGAATGTTGTGCTGCTGAAGCAACTCCGGCGTTAGACTCAAAATTGTTTCAGTGAGAAACAGATCAGGTTGAAGACGTTTTCCCCAGGACATAGTTTGTGAGACCTTTCAGGTAAAGAGTGGGCAAAGAGGACAGTTGATCGAGAGGGCATCAGGGCTTTGGTTTGGCAGTGGTTGTCGGTTTGGGACTGGCTGCGGGACTGACTGCGGGGCTGGATGTTGGACTGGATGTTGGACTGGGGGACGCTTGATTATCCACCCGATCGCGAATTTTGTCCTGGGCTGATTCATGCTCCGCTAAGGTTCGACTAAACACATGGGTCCCATCATACCTTGCTACGAAATAAAGATAATCCGTTCCTTGAGGGCTTAGGGTCGCTTGAAGGCTGGCGGATCCCGGTGAGGCGATCGGTGTGGGCGTTAGACCGACGTTGATGTAGGTGTTGTAGGGGGACGGGGTGCGGACTTGGGCGAGGGTGAGGGGATTCTCGGGCGTTTGGGTGATGCCAAAGGCGTACTCGACGGTGGGATCGGATCCGAGACTCATGCCTGTTCTGAGGCGGTTCGTAAAGACTCCGGAAATCAGCGCGCGCTCTTGGGGAATTACGGCTTCTTTCTCGACGATGCTGGCGAGTGTGACCCATTGCAGCAGGTCCAGCTTGAGGGGATCTTTGCCTTGGTTGGCTTGGTAGATGGGTAGGGCCACTTTTTCAAAGCGATCGATCATCTGTTCAATGATCTGGTCGGGGGTGACGCTGCCTGCTGGGATTTCGTAGGTATCTGGAAAGAGAAACCCTTCAATGATAGGAAGATTTTTCGGGAGCCAGGGATGCTTTGCAGCGGCTGGACTCGTGGGAAATTTTTGAATGGCGGCTAGAAAATCCTGGGCGGTAAAAAACTTTTTCTCTTCAAAGTAAGCGGCCATCTGTCGGATGTTCCACCCTTCTGGAATCGTAAATCCTGTGGTGACAACTTTTCCGGTCCAGATTTTCTCGGCGATTTCGGGTAGGGATTCCTGAGGAGAGACCGCATAGGATCCGGCCTGGAATCCACCGGACCTGCCGCTCTGTAGGCGCGTCCAGATTTGCCAAGCGGGTTTCGATCGCAGGACGCCTGCTTGAATGAGACGATCGCTGATGTCTTGGGCGGAACTTCCGGGGGCGATCGTAACGATTTTGCTAGCTTGAGAAGTTGTCGAAACGGGTGCTGTTTCAGCTTTCCACCAGCTCTTGGCTTGCCAAACTCCGATGCCCACCAAGCCCAAGG
>JAAFJU010000065.1 GCA_013298165.1 Synechococcales cyanobacterium bin31.maxbin.ball.101
TGCGAAACCGCCCTCACCGGAAACCAAACCATCACCGCCGAATACGTCGGACTCGTCAGCGCCTTCCTCAGCCACCGCATCCCCCACATCCTCAGCACCCTCTGGACCATCCAATCCAACGCCAGCGCCCTGCTCATTCTCCAGTTCTACCGCCAACTCCTCAAAGGCAATCCCCCCGCCCAATCCCTCCGCCACAGCCAACGCTGGCTCCAAACCCTAACCAACCGCAAACTCGATCGGCTTTACCGCACCGTCCTACATCACATCACCAGCAAAACCACTCCCACAAGCGCCGAATCCCGCATTGAAGCATTCCTTGACCAAGAATGTATGGATCTGGGTACAATGGAGCCAAATCAGAAGCCATACCAAGATCCCTATTTTTGGGCAGCCTTCATCCTCGCGGGGCGACACTAGCCGTCATGAACCCTATGCAACAGCTTGCCGACGACCAACAAATTACGCTAGACGCCTTCCAAGCTGCCCTCCGGACCTTCCAGCAGCTTGGGAAACCGCTTCCTGAAGAAATCAACGCGATCGTCAATGACTTAGAAAACAACATTGACAGACTGCATCGTCTTAGCAAACTCGATCCCGACTTCGCATTCGGCTATCAGACCGCCCGCAGCGCCCTCCAATCTCAATCCGCCGATCGCAGCAAACGCCTAACCCCAAGCAACGGCAACGGAACAACCGCCCAAAAAGAAAATCCAATATCTTCGGCAAAGCCTCTCGAAACAGGAATCGATCAACCTCAACAAACCCCTAACAATGCACCCTCACCCACCGAATCCCCGCCCATCAAAAGATTTGTCCTTCCCATCAATGCCACCGAATCCGAAAAACAATACTTCGATCAATACATCGCGCAACTCAAACAGCTCAATCCCCAATGGGTCGTTTCCCTCGATTATTGTAGTCCTGGCGAAGCTGAAGCATACGTTATGATCTATAAAGATAATAATTACGTCGTCAATCACGCAATGTACGCAGTAGACAAACTTCTCAATCGTGTATTCACCCAGTTCTAGCCATGACAGACGAACAATCCAACCCGACCAATTCTTCCAAACTTCAACCAGTCGAAATTATCACCCCAACCTTAATCCAGAGACCTTCTCCACTAGCAGAGTTTGCACCCGAAGTCCGAGCCTATCTCAGCCAAAATCCAGAAGTCGCTGGACAGATCCTCATCACCGTTTTAGAGGGGCTGAAAGTTGAGCAAGAGATTAAACGACAGGAACTCACACTAGTTGCCGATCGCCAACGTCAAGAGTTCGATCTCCGCAGCAAAGAACTCGACAACAAAGCCAACTTAGAAACCATCCGTGAAACCCGCCTAGCCGAAGCCACCCAATCCAGCCGAAATACAACTCGTCTGATTATTGGCGCGATTTCCTTTGCCTTTGCCACATCGGTCGGTTGCGGCGTATTTATTAAGGATTTTAGTCTTGCGGACAAAGTCTTCACGGGAGCAATGGCCGCGCTCGGTGGCAGCGGATTAGCCGCACTAAATCAGAAAAAAGACCAGGACGCCGAGAAAAAATAAGTTAAAAACTTAATCTATCTCAACATCCTGATCATTCCTAATTAGCTGGATTTCTCTGCTTCTGCCGATAGCTTACGGAAATTGAAATCATTGGCACTGGGATGACAGGAAATACAAGTCGTTAGTTTGGCTTTAGTTTCAAACTTCACCTTGGGATGTAAGGCTTTGAAATAGCGCGAGTCAGCAACACGATAAGGAATGCGTTCTTCTTTATTGGCGATCGGACGAGACGTATTTCGCAAATAATTCCAGAGGATTTTGCGCTCGGGTCCTTTGGGTAGATCGATCGTTGCACCATAGTGCTGCGGATCTTGGAGCAACGCTTGCCAGGTTTGAGTCGGGAGGACCGCAGGAGGAATGGCTAAGTGACAGCTTTTGCAAGACTCAAGGTATAACTCTTGACCTAGACGATCGCGATCGCTCACCGGATCCACCGTACCAATCTCGCTAGTTTGACTCGCTTGCACGAGAGGATTTGACTTCGGTTCCAGGGCTTGTGCCAGTCCCACACCCATCAGCATCGTGAATAAAATTAAGAGTAAAACCAAGCCCACCGCCGCAGGAGTCGATCGACGGCGAGTACTCTGACGAGGTTTGAAGGTGCGGGATTTGCGAGTCATGGGCAACCAGGAATGAACGGGGTTTTCAGGTCAGGGGTCGGGATCGGGCTTATTTCAGAATCTAGCTTCAACTATTTTCGGTCAGCCCTTCACAAATCAGGAAACTATCCCCACAATGATAGGCACAACATTAGTGGCGCTGCATCCTGTGCGGCCTTTAAAACGATGGAACAGTCGAAGCCTAAGCTCCAGTCCGTAGAATCTCAAATTCTAGAACAACAGACCGTAGACAATATAGACGATCTTGCCCGTGGTGTGTCCCATGGGACCTCCCGTGGCGTTGATGCCCGATCGGTTCAGTTGCTCGTCGGACCGGAATTTGTGGATTTAGTTCAGCTTCAGGCGTTGTTTAATCAAGTGGCATTTTGGGCGCGCGATCGGAGCCTAGAGGACCTTCAGACCGCGATCGACCACAGCGACCCGATCGTCACCGCTTGGGATGGCGATCAGCTCATTGGCTTCGCACGGGCGACCTCCGACGGCGTCTACCGCGCCACCATTTGGGATGTCGTCGTCAACCCGGACTATCAAGGCGCAGGCATTGGACGAACCCTAGTGCAGACGCTGATCACCCATCCCCGCCTCAGCCGCGTCGAACGCACCTACCTCATGACCACCAACCAACAAAAATTCTACGAACGCATCGGCTTCGAAGAGAATCAGTCCACCACCATGGTCCTGCACAGTCAACCGCTGTCCCTTCCAAATAGTACATTTGTCGAGCTTGAATGCGATGTCGGGAGGTTCAATGGTTAAATACGACACTTTTTTGCCACATTATTAATTTTAGAGAACTATTAGGTTTAATCGATGAATAGGATAGTGTTATCAAAAAATCATCCTTTAGGCATAGATTGATCGAAATCCCCAGAAACCACTAGAAATAGTCTTTCTGGGAATTTTTAGTTCATATTTACCGTAAAACATATTCTGAGTTTTTAAATCTTTAGGGGGATGCAAAAAATATTTCACTTTAATTAGAGATCTTTCCTTATTTTTACGATTGTATAAATTGCCGAATATTGACAGATGGCACTTTTCCCTGAGATCGTCATTATTGAGTGCAATGAATTACTTCGTTTTAAACGTAAATAATTCTAAGTAAATCTATACAATTTAAATTTTTCCTTTAGTTAGGGTGTGCATCATGGAAGAACTTCTTGCGTTGATTAAAGAGAAGCAGAAAGTATTTGCTCAAGCGCCATTTTTTGATTATTTGCGTGACACAAAGATTAGCCCTAACGATCGCATGGCATTTGCACCTTGCTTTGCATTCTTTGTGATGAGTTTTGGTGAATTAAACCGTCATGTTCTTCGTGTTGAACCGACAGTAGATCCAATCCAGGCGTTGGTCAATCAACATACCTACGAAGACGAGGACCATTGGATTTGGTTCCTAGAAGATTTGAATAGATTAGGTTATGACGAACCGATCAAGTTTACTGAATCGCTCCGTTTTCTTTGGAGTGATGAAACTCGCATACAACGTGAAGTTGTTCGTTGGTTGTTTCAAGCCGGAGCATTGGCAAAGCCACTTCACCGATTCATTCTGATTGAAGCCATCGAATCAACGGCTGATATCTTTTTGGGGGCAACTCAGGCTCTGGCGGCTGAGCGACAGCTCTTGGATGGCTCAGATTGTCGATATTTTGGAGATTTGCATACGAGTATTGATGCAAACCATACGATGTTTACAGATGAGTCTGAAAGTATCCTCGATAATCTTGAAATAACAATCGAAGAAAGAGAAGAGGCTCTCCGTATAATCGATAAAACGTTTGAGATGTTTACGCTAATTATGAGTGATTTGTTAGCTCACATTAAAGTTCCAAAGACTGTGAATGGCAACTTTACTTATACCTATGAGCTACGTTCTTACTTAGTTCGTAAGGTGAAGCCTTTAGGATCTTATCTAGTGGAGGCTGGTTTGTTGAAACAAGATAATCTTAACATCGCCCTCAAAGAACAAAAAGTTACGGGAATGCGTTTAGGTGATATCGTTTCTTCGAATGGTTGGGTTCAGTCTGAAACGATTGAATATCTCATGGAGAAATTGGTGATTCCGGAACGTGATGCGGCTCTAGCTCACCCTTCTGAGAATACATTTGAAGGCGATAATGAGCCTATTTTGATTGCTGCGTAGTGGTTTAATCTAAATCAGTATCAGCCCGTAGAGTCCCAATTAGTGACTTTTAAGTCACTAATTGGGGTTTTATATTTAGAGATTTTCAATAGGTAACTCGATCGTAAACTCTGTGCCCTTTCCGAGTTCGGACTGACAGGAAATGCTGCCTTGGTGCTTATCTACGATGATTTGATAACTAATCGAGAGTCCTAGACCTGTGCCACTGCCGATCGGCTTCGTAGTGAAGAAGGGATCAAAAATCTTACTTCTAATCTCTTCAGGAATTCCGCTGCCATTGTCTGCAATCCGAATCACGATCGTTGACTCAGTAGATTCAGTGCAGATATTAATCGTTGGTTGCCAGTCATTGCTCACATTGGGATTATCTTTGAAAGCATCGATCGCATTACTAAATAAGTTCATAAACACCTGATTAAGGGGTGCGGCATAGCAATTTAACTGTGGAATCTCTCCATAATTTTTGACAATATTAATGCCTGATTTTAACCGATGATTGAGTAGCAGTAAGGTACTTTCTAGTCCTTCATGGATATCGACTTCTTTGCTCATAGCTTCATCGAGACGGGAGAAGTTACGCAAAGAGAGAACAATTTCTCGGATACGATCGGTCCCGATTTGCATAGACGAGAAGAGCTTTGGTAAATCTTCTCGAATATAACTAAAATCAATCTCTTCAAGATACTCTAGTACTTCCGGAACAGGGTCTGGATAATGAGCTTGGTAGCAAGCCACTAATCCCAATACGTCCTGGAAATAATCATCAGCATATTTGAGATTGCCATGGATAAAGTTAACCGGATTATTAATCTCATGGGCAAACCCAGCCACCATTTGTCCTAGGGATGACATTTTTTCAGTTTGGATCAACTGAGTTTGAGTTTGTTTTAACTCAAGGAGTGTTTCTAACAGGTCGTCGTTGGTTTCTTGTATCTGAATGGTACGGGCTGCTACCTTTTGTTCTAAGTGATCATAGAGGGCAGCATTTTGGAGTGAAATGGCTGCTTGAGTGGTGATGATATTGAGAACTTCCATACGATCGGAAGTAAAAGCCCCAGTGACTAAGTTATTTTCCAAATACAATATCCCAACCATTTTTCCTTGATTGTGAATGGGCGCACAGAGAACACTTCTGGGCTGCTGGCTCCGCATATAGGGATCCTTGAGAAAACTGGTTTCTTTTGAGCCATCTTGAAGAACTAAGATCTCTCCACTGTGAATCACATAATTCACGACCACGTTAGGGAGATTTGTATAGTCCGTCAAAGGTGTCCCTTGAACAACAGTCTTTTGGCGCGCTGTGGTCTCTGCAACAATTCTCCATTGATGCTCTTCATTCAGGAGTAAGACGACTTTTTCAGCACAGGCGCTGGTCATGACAACATCCATTAGGGATTCGAGAAGACGATCCATCTTCACTTCACCGGACAGCAGTTGCGAGGCTTGCATAACGGTTGCAAGATCTAATGTTGAATGCAGTGATGACGTTGTCTTGTTATGAGAAGGAGAATGAATTAACTCTTGATCTAACACAGGCACGAGTAGCTGAGGATAGTGCGTTTCAAGATCTCTTAATTTTGCGATCGCACCCCAGCGCTCGTAGCAATAGTACGCATCAATGAGATAGCTTTGAGCAATTTTTTTCTTACCCCATTCTAAATAGAATTTCGCAGCTAGTTCATAGCTGAGGGCTTCTTCATTGAGGTAGCCATTCGTTTTAGCATGTTCAATTGCAAGGTCATAATGCTCGATCGCCTCAGCCTTTGATCCTAATACTCGATCGCGCTCTGCCATCACCAAATAGACTTTATGAAGGTGATTCATCGGGGCGTGATCTGCAAAATGCTGGAGCTTCTGTTGATAGTCTGTAATTTCTTGAAGCAACGTCTCTTGCTGCTCAGGACGATCAGGATAAATGGCCAGAGTTGCTAATGCAGAGTAGAACAGGAAGAGAATGCTACTAGGAAACCCTGTCCCGCCTGCAAGATAGACTTCTCCTTTAGAACTATTTTCTAGTGCAAGTGAAATGTCATTAAAGAGGTAGCTCAAAATAAGCTTACTCGTATAGAGAAGATGAAGTCCTGTAATATCGTTTGCAGAAATAAAGGTTGAAAGCGCATCCTCTTCACTGTAATCTGACCCGATTAGAATATGAGCAATCTCTGACTTTCCTCTTAAATTCAAAATGGTCTGACGGATAATCTGGCAGTATTGGAGATTTGTCGTTTCCCGAAGATTGATCAGAGTTTGACAATAGGATATCAGTTCTAACTCTAGATTCGGTAATTCATGGCCTAATAGATAGGCATTAATACAAAGATGCTGAATGCAGTAACCAATATAGTCCCAGCTACCGATTTCTAAGGCATCATGATAACTTTCGAGTAATGGGTCGATGCTTTCTTGAAGATGAGATTTACTGTGCGTAATGAATGTTCCGATAATAAAATTTACTTTGAGATTGATATCTTTTGAGTTGGATTTTAAAGCTAATTTTAATGCTAAATCTCCGAATAAATTTGCGGCATCAGGATCTTGCATGAGGGCATTGACGAGGAGTCCATAGCAAGCATATTTATAGGCAGAAAGTGGCGAATTTCCATACTGTATTGAAGATTGAACTTGACTTAAAATCAAGAGTGGAAACAGCGGAGGTTGACCTAAAAAAGCAGCAGGCGCGGTACTCGTGGTTAACCTCATGACCGCTAGTTTAATGGGATCGGTCATGGCAGGAAGATACTCTAACTCGTCCATCGATCGGTCTTGAAGTGCAATCGATGTCGCCTGCATCGCCTGTTGAATATCCTCGGGCATAGGTGATGTTGGAAACGTCACGTCTAAGATTGCTAAGGCTTCACGGGCGATCGTCAGAGCCTCTACCAGTCGATTTTGGGAGGTGTAGGATTGAATTTTGACTTCATAAACGGTGACGCGATCGAGCGCTGTTTTAGCATTCTGGAGGACGGTGCTGCTCCAGGTTTCCATTTGGTCAAAGGCTCCACTGAGAGCTGCTGCTGTAGTGGCGGCATTATGAAGCTCTAGCGCCAAGTCATAGTAATTACGCCATGGATCTGAATTCAGGCATTCGATCGCCTCACGAAGGTAGGTCACGGCTCCATCGTAAGCGGTCGAGTCCATGGCTTTCATACCCGCTTTTTGATTGAGTAACAGCAACACCTCTTGCATTGCTCCATCTGTAATTAGGTCACGACCATAATTGAGCTGGTTCACGACTTCAAAAATCCGATCGTCCAAATCGTCTTCAGACAAATGGTTGAGTAATTGCTGACCAATGTTGAAATGGATTTCTGCGCGCTGAGCTTCTGGAATCAGTTGATAGGCGGATTGCTGGACCCGATCGTGAAGAAACCGATAAATACTTTTAGGTTGAATGAGATTGAATGATTCGCCTTCTGATACGGAGCTATTTGTCAGAATTAATCCCGCCTCCATTGCAGGACCTAAGGCTCGAATTAGAAATTCATAGGAATAAACTTGACAATCCGGCTGAACGATCGCCAAGGTTTCTAAATTAAATTGACTGCCTAAATGGGCGGCAAGTTTGAGAATATCTTGGGTATGGGTAGGCAGTTTCAAGACCTGGGTGCCCATAAAGGCGACGACATCTGGCGTCAACGATCGCGCTTGAATCGCAGGTAAGTCAATCTGCCATTGACCCTGAGCCATATCAAATCGAATCAATTGCTCACTATGAAATGACTTGAGGAGTTGACTGCTAAAAAATGGATTACCCTGAGTTACTTGATAGATCCGATCGGTCAGAGCATCCGTTTCTTCTGAATCCTGATGAAGTGTGTCTTTGACCAAGCGGTGCAAACTGTCCCGCGATACATTGAGAAGATGAATGGTATGGGTAATATTGGGAGCATCTTCCTGTAAATTTTCCAACATTGTCATCAAAGGATGAGCGTTGTGGACTTCCCGATCGCGATAGCTACCGATGATTAAGAGCGATCGGCTTTGAGTATGCGCTAATAAAACCTGCACTAGGTTCAATGATGCCACATCCGCCCACTGCAAATCATCCAAAACAATGACCAAAGGATGCTCAGGGGTGGCAAAGACCTGCATGAATTTCTGAAACAGATAATGAAATCGGTTTTGAGCAGAGATGCCGGAGAGACTGAGAGCGGGAGGCTGAGGACCGATAATACCTTCAAGTTGTGGAATGAGATCGATGATCACCTGTGCATTATTGCCTAAGGCCGTCAAAATTTCTTCTTTCCATTGAGCAACAGCAGCTTCACTTTCACCCATTAATTGCGCCATTAAGCTCTGCAAAGCTTGGGTAATACCTAAAAATGGGCTGTTTTGTTGGAGTTGTTCAAATTTACCCCGCACAAAGTAGCCGAATTTTAAGGCAACGGAGGCATGAATTTCCTGGATGAGGGCTGTTTTGCCAGAGCCGGATTCGCCTGTGACGAGCAGTAACTGACTGCGGGAACCCAGCGCAACCATCCCAAAAAGGTCTAGTAGACGTTCGATTTCCCGATCGCGTCCGTACAGCTTATCTGGAATGATAAACCGATCGCTATAATCTTGACGGCCTACTTCAAAGTCTACAAGTTGACCAAAATGTTTGAGATGATCCAGACAAGTTTTAATGTCGTGATACAGGCCGATCGCGCTTTGATAGCGCTTTTCGGGCATCTTCTCTAGGAGTTTTGCAATAATTTTAGAAACAACAGCGGGAACATTAGGATTTAACTCATGGACTAGTTTTGGAATTGAAGTGAGATGATGATGGACAATGTAAATGAGATTATCATCATTAAAAGGAACCTCACCCGTCAACAATTCAAAAAAAGTAATCCCTAAAGCATAAAAATCAGTTCGATGATCAATGGAGCGATTGGTGCGCCCGGTCTGTTCCGGCGAAATATATCGTAGGGTCCCTTCAACATTATTGAGAACGATCGAATCCTGGATTTCATGAGAGAAGGTCGAAGCACTGCTGAAATCGATGATTTTGACCTGATGCGTATCGGGATTAATCAAAATATTGGAGGGTTTTAGATCTTTATGGATGATCTTTTTCTGATGAATCCCAATCAGCGCTGCGGCCAGTTGCAGCGCGATTTCTAAGAAGTCCTGCAAGGTCTCAAGGCTGTCTCCTAAGCGATCGAGTCCCCACAGTCGCAACACTTGAGTCAGCGTTAGTCCACCAAAGTCTTCCATGATCATATAAGGATGTTGCTCCTTCATGACCAAGTCGTGGACCTTAATGACGCCAGGGAGATTCATGGTCCTGACGAGGGCATATTGGTTCCGAAATAACGCCAGTTCTCTCGCACTAGGGTATTCATTCCGCAAGGCTTTCACAACGATCGGCTGACCATCTTGCTCATAACGTCCTCGATACACGATCGTCCGATCGTCGCAGTGCAGTCGTTCGATGATCTCATAACCCGCCAGCAATGAATCTTGAACAATACTCATGAGAAACCCAGGAAATAAGAAGAAATTGACGATATTGTCAGAGAATGAACAATTCAGAACGTAACTTAGAGCGAAAAAATCAGAACCATACCGCTAAGTCTTTAAAGTGCCCAAATATTTGGCAAGGGAATCGAGGGATTAGGATTAAGTATTGTGATTCATAACGCTTGGGAGAAGGGTAATCGGGCAATGGTATCGTGGATGACACTTGCGGTTTTGGGTCTTTTTTGTGACTTGAAATACGACTGGATGCTTTCGTCGGCGTTTCAGCTCCTTAATCCCAAAGAGGCGATCGTCTGATTCAACCATTTAGCTAAACGCTTGGGCTTTAGTCCTTAATGGTTGAATCAAAATATGATTTCAGATTCGTCGCCCTGTGAAGTGAAGTTTGAAACGCTGTCTTTTAATGATGTTGATGTCCAGATTCGATCGTTGAAAGATCGACAGCAATTTGACGATCCTGATGGGGTTGCCGAAGAGATGGGCATTTCGTCGGCCCATTGGTCTTTGTTTGGGATTGTATGGCCGTCGGCGTTGGTGTTGACGGATACGATGATTCGGTTTGATACGGATGGGAAGCGGGTGTTGGAAATTGGTTGTGGGCTGGCGATCGCGAGTCTATCGATGCATCAGCGCAAGATTGATATTACGGCGAGCGACTATCACCCCATGGTGGAGAGTTTTCTGGAAGCGAATCTAAAACTCAATGACCTACCGCCGATGCCGTTTCAACGGGGCAATTGGATGACGGAAAATCCGGCGCTGGGAAAGTTTGATTTAATTATTGGTAGTGATGTTTTGTATGAGCAGGCGCATCCGGATATGCTGTCTGCTTTTATCGATCGTCATGCTGAAAGTAATGCGGAGATTTGCATTGTCGATCCAGGTCGCGGCCATCACAATAAGTTTAATCGCGCCATGGAAACCCTCGGCTATCAATGCTCGACTGAATATCTTCCGGTTCAGACGATTCAGGGTAAGGCATACCGAGGGAAGCTATTGCATTGCGATCGTTAGAGACATGAGTGATTTTAAATGTCTTCGGGTTCTACGCCTTGGTCGATCCAGGTGTCAATGCCTGCTCTGACCAGTTTTTCAGTGGTGGAGGACCATTCTTTTTCATTGATGATGGTTTGGAAGAGAGTCTTTTTGCCATGGCCGACTCGTTCGATCGAGTGACCTCGATAGGTTGATGCTGACTTTGCCATGGTGATCGCCTTGTGAATTGGGTTCTATATTTTAGTATAGTTGTTTTAGTCGTAACCACAGACTTACGATTTCAAGATGGCCAATCCATCAAAACACACCCCAGCAAAGCAAGCTAAAGCCTGTGACTAGTTTTTTAAAAGACCTCGACCATCGATCGCAAAAGCATAAACTCAAAGCCGCTGCTAAAGCGAGGTTTGGTGGATCCTGCGTATATTGTGGCTGTACGCCTCCGAAGCTGACCCTAGACCATGTGATTGCAAAATCCAAAGGGGGCTTTGATGTCCGATCGAACCTCGTTGCCGCCTGCAAGCGCTGTAATAACAGTAAAAAAAGTAAAGAACTCTGGCAATGGTGGCAGTCATCGCCTTGGTGGTGCGAGATTCGTGCCCAACGGCTTTCGTCTGAAGTATTGATTTGCAATATTAAGAACCCAGCAAATCTCAATTCCTGATACCAAACTCAGTCTCCGTTCCAGACCGTGCCGGAATGAATTCGGCACTCTAGCGTGCGAAGTCTACTGAAGTAGACTGGAAACATCATTCAGTCATTTAGAATCCTTCAGTCCGTTTCGACGGACTTCGCCCCAAGAGCGCCAACTTCTAGGCGCGGATCATCCCAGCGATCGACAAGATTGTTCGGGTAGAGGCTTTTTTGGAAATCCCCTAAGGCTTCCAAATCGCATCTGCAACCCGGATCACATCGTACATCTCAGCCACATCATGAACCCGTAAAATATTGGCTCCATTGGCGATCGCCCCGCAGCAAGTCGCCGCCGTGCCCCAGATGCGTTGACTGGGATCGTCCTGGTTAAGAATCTTACCAATAAAACTTTTACGAGAGGTCCCCACCAGAATTGGGCAATTGAGTACTTTGAATTTTGCGAGTTCCTGAAGCAATTGCACACTCTGCTGCGCGGTCTTCGCAAATCCAATTCCCGGATCGATCGCAATCAAATCCGGCGCAATCCCCGCGCCGATCGCCGCCGCCACTCTAGCTTTTAAAAATCCAATAATCTCACCCGTGAGATCCTCATAATCCGTCAATTGCTGCATTGTTTTCGGAGTTCCCCGCAAATGCATCAAGATGATCGGCACCTGCAACTCAGCCACAGTATTCAACATCTGCGGATCAAAAACAGCCCCCGAAACATCGTTAATCATATCGCCCCCCGCCTCGATCGCCGCCTTTGCAACCGCCGCTTTCGTCGTATCGATCGAGATAGCAACAGAGTCAAAACTAGGATCAGACCGAAGGGCCTGAACCACGGGAATCACCCGATGCAGTTCTTCCTCCAACCCCACATCCGCTGCATTCGGTTTAGTAGACTGTCCACCGATGTCTAAAATATCTGCACCCTGATCGCGCATCCGTTTCGCCTGGACGATCGCAGACTCCACAGAATCATAGCGTCCGCCATCACTAAAGCTATCCGGGGTCACATTTAAAATACCCATGAGATAGGTGCGCGATCGCCAGTCAAAGGTATAGCTGCGGGAACCATGATTCAGTTGCATAGCATCACTCAACAATAAAGCAACCTAAATTAAAAGCCCTGAAGCTTAAAACTTCAAGGCTTTCAATCGGCTGATTTAATTAGACCATCAAACCCTTACAGTCTGGATAAAACCGTCCGTGCGGCGTCCAGGGTCCGATCGATGTCCTCATCGGTATGAGCCAACGAGGTAAATCCAGCTTCAAACTGTGACGGAGCCAAGTACACGCCTTGCTCCAACATGGCTCGATGGAACTTGCCAAACTTCACCGTATCGGCCTTCTTGGCATCGTCAAAGTTATGGACCGGACCATCGCAGAAGAAGAACCCGAACATCCCACTGACAGAACCACCACACATCGCATGGCCCTTCTCTTTACCGATCGCCAACAGCCCATTAATCAAACGGCTGGTGACGCGATCGAGATATTCATAGCTCCCTGGCTGCTTCAGAATTTCCAAGGTCTTAATCCCCGCTGTCATCGCCAAAGGATTACCCGAGAGCGTTCCGGCTTGGTACATCGGACCCGCAGGCGCAACCATTTGCATGATGTCCTTACGGCCCCCGTAGGCTCCCACAGGCAACCCACCACCGATGACCTTACCCATCGTCGTCAAGTCCGGCGTGATGCCAAACCTTGCCTGTGCGCCACCGTAGGAAATCCGGAAGCCTGTCATCACTTCATCAAAAACAAGGAGCGCGCCATGCTCTGTGGTGAGTTCGCGCAATCCAGCCAAGAAGCCCGCATCGGGAACAATGAAGCCTGCATTGCCAACGATCGGCTCCAGCATCACCCCGCAAATCTCGCCGGGATTCTCTTCGAACAGTTTACGAACGGCATCCAAATCATTGTAGGGCGCAGTCAAGGTGTTCGCGGCGGTGGACTTGGGCACACCGGGGGAGTCAGGCAATCCCAGGGTCGCGACGCCCGATCCGGCTTTCACGAGGAACATGTCCGCATGACCGTGGTAGCAGCCCTCAAACTTGATCAGTTTTTCCCGTCCGGTGAAGGCCCGCATTAGACGCAGCACGGCCATACAGGCTTCGGTTCCGGAGTTGACGAAGCGCACCATTTCCACACTGGGCACAGCATCGATCACCATTTCAGCCAGAACATTTTCCAAGGCACAGGGTGCGCCAAAGCTGGTTCCTTTTTCCGCAGCGGCTTGGATGGCCTTGATCACTTCGGGCCGCGCATGGCCGCAAATAGCAGGTCCCCAGGTTCCGACGTAGTCAATATATTTATTGTCATCCACATCCCAGGCATAGGCATCTTTGACCCGATCGAACACGATCGGCTGCCCGCCCACGGACTTAAAGGCACGCACCGGGGAACTGACGCCACCGGGCATAATTTTCTGCGCGGCTGCAAAAATTTCTTCTGATCGGGTGGTTTTGAACGTCTCGGTAATCAAAGTATTCTCCTTAAAAGCAGCATCTTAATCGATGGGTCATTAGGCCCAATTATCCCATATGAGGGGGTCTCCATGGAAACCCCCGTTTCAAGATAAACTGAAACCAGAATCCTCTGAGCCTTCTTATGAAACTTGCGGTCCTCTCATGTATTCACGGTAATCACGAAGCGCTGAATGCGGTGCTGGCCGATGTCGAAGCTCAAAAAGCCGATCGAATCTTCTGTCTGGGAGACCTGGTCGGCTATGGACCAGAACCCAATGCGGTGGTGGAGACCATTCGATCGTTGAACATTCCAACGGTACAAGGCTGTTGGGATGAGGATATTGTGGAGGGCTTGAATGCCTGTGACTGCAGTTACCCATCGCTCTTGGCGGAAGCGCGAGGCAAGCTGGCCCACGACTGGACCGATCGCGAAATCACCCCTGACACCCGAAGTTTTTTAGCCAACTTGCCGCTCACATTGCGCCATGACAATCTATGTTTTGTCCATGGCAGTCCCTACAACCAGCATGAATATCTAATGCCTGAAGTCGCAGCATTTACGGCATTAGAACGGGTGCTGTCTACAGGAGCGGATGTATTGTTCTGTGGGCATACCCATATTCCCTATGTGCGAACATTAGATGCCGGGAAAATCCAGGTTTCCCTCGACCAAACCCCTTCAGAATTCAATGCGCCCCTCAAACAAATCATCAATGCGGGTTCAGTCGGTGAGCCACGACATGGCAGACCCAATGCAACTTACGTCATTTATGAAACTGACTCACAACAAACAACCCTGAGAGAAGTGGAATACGATTACCAAAAAACCTGCGCGGCGATCGTTGAAAAAGGTCTCCCCAAAATCTTCGCATGGCGTCTGGCACAGGGCCTTGAGTATGCAGAACGAGCGGAAGATCCGAGCCATATCTGTGAGCGATAAATTAGAGACAATCGGGTGATTATGATGGTTTATTTCCAATGTTTGACAATAAATTGGGAATGATTATCATAGTTGAAACGCGATCGGCTCTAGGCTGTTCGCGTTCCCTGTTTTTGGAAGAGGCTCTATGTTGAAACTTGCAGTGGTCGGTAAAGGTGGAAGCGGGAAGAGTACGCTGTCGTGGCTGCTGATGCAATCCTTGGCGGCTCAGAACCAATCAGTGCTGGGAATTGATGCAGATTTCAATATGAATTTGCTGACAAATTTGGGATTGACTGATGGTCGTGGGGCTGGGCGATGAAGATGTCTTGGATAGTCCGCTCTGTGGTCATGGCCATATTGCACCGCTCAAATGGTATTTATCAAATCTCAATACCCATGGCACCTCCGTCATTATCGATAGCGTTGCTGGAACCGATATGGTGAACTATAACCTCTACCAAGGGTGTGATGCGATCGTCTGTGTTGTTGAAAACCATCGCAATAGCATTCGCGTCTTTCAACAGATCCAAACCGTCGCCGATCGATTGGGAACGCCGTTTTATGGGATTTGGAATCGGGCTAAGGGCGTCGAGGTTCCGGAGGTTTTGCAGGAGGTTTGTGGCGATCGGTTAGTGGGTCAGGTGCCGCTGGATGAGGCGATCGAAGACTTTGATTATGGGATGCTGGATGTCCGGACAACAGCTCAAGTCGCTGATATCTGGAAAAGGCTTCTACAAAAAACAGGGAAAATATCTCTACAACCTGCATAGATTATAGAGATATTTTTAATTGTTCTTCGCCCGATCGTTGTCGCGAACAATATCGCCCCACTGTGCCGAAAGAATGCGTCCAACCACTTGAACACCTGATTTTCCATCGGGCTTTAGGACGATCGCTTCTCCTTCGCTTGGCATTTCTTTGATGGCCATGACGTTTCCGAGATGTCCGATTAAAACAATGTTTTTCTTAGAATCATGGGGCTGATTGACTAAGGCTTTAAAATCCCGATCGACATCCTCTTTCGTGCGTTTCATTTCTTTGCTTTGGACCATGAGTTGATTGGTGACGTTAACGGTTTGAAACGCCAGTTTGGCCCCTTCTTTAGCGCGACAGATTGGGCTAGCAAGGACTGATTCAATGGGAATATTTAAAATTTTAAAAGCTTGACCGACTTCTTGGGCGGATACCATTCCGGCGGGAGACAGCATTCTCTGTCCATCGCAAGTGGTCAAATCATAGGGCAACCGATCGCGCAAAACACCCTCCATCATCGTCCGCTCATGACGGAAGAAAATCGTATAGCCACCCTTCTGGAGAGATTCTGCAAGCTCCAGGGTTTCGATCGGGACGTGGGTGTTTTGGTAAACTTTAGATTTGGGAGTGCTGGGCGTTCGATCGCTAGATTGGGCAAAGCTTGGGTGAGCCATGATGCAGAGAATAGCCAACGCAAAACCAATCAGAGCCGATCGGATTACTCTAGATTGAAATCGGATTGTTGAGAACATCATAATAAGCTGATTTCCTGAAATAAAATCGTGGATACCACCAATGGGACTATGGGGATACCATACTGAACTCAAACTACCAAGATTTTACATCGTAGATCCATTTAGTTATGCAGGAACTCAATGAAAATGAATGCAAGACATTCCGGGAAACTGCTCCCCAGCCCCCTTTATTAGATGCCCGAAGGGCTATATTCTGGGGGAGCCGGAGGATGGAAGGATGAACTTAATAGTTTTTACGCAACTCATTAGCCAAGTAATTGGTTAGAAGCCCCCCAGCCCCCAATTCTGGGGGAGCCAATATGGAGATGCGATCGGGTGCTGAAGCGCTATGATGATGAGGCTGAACGCTTAAAGTATTAGAAGAGGCCCGTAATGGCTAAGTTACAGGAGTTGATGGAGAGGATTACGCAGACACCGGGATTGTGTGGTGGGCGTCCTTGTATTCGGGGAATGCGGATTCGAGTCTGTGACATCTTAGAAATGTTGGCAGAAAATGTGGATATTGAAGAAATCCTAGAAGACTTTCCAGATTTAGAACGCGAAGACATTCAAGCCTGCTTAATTTTTGCTGCAAGACGCACAGAGTTTCCTCGATTAACCGCATGAAAATTTGGATTAATGAAATGTAACGAATCGAAATTTAAAGCGATTGTTGATGGGTACTTTTGTGCAAGCATTAGCAGAATTAAAGCAAGGATCGCCTGTTGTGGAGATTGGGGGATAAAGATGAATTCTCTATTTCCCTGGCAAAACGTCACCCAAACTGTTGCGGCGATCGATCCAAGTGCGATCGATCATCATCATCTTCAAGCTTGCCAATCACAAATAAATGGTTACTGGGATGAAGACGACCAGTTCTATGACACCATTCGCTTTACCCAAACGATCGTTCCGACACTCCTCAGCAGTTCACTAGGAATTACACCCGATCCGAGTGGCGATACGCCTTGGCTAAATTTCAGATATGCGCTGATTATTTCTGATACCACCTCTTCGATCGGTGAACTGAACTTGATTTTGAATGATAGTTTGGAAGTCATTAATGAAAATTGCCTCATTGATCTTCATTCTCCTTACGTTTTGTCTGAATAGCTTTAGCAAGACCGACGATCGACTAAAGAAACTTTTCGCGCTGAATTTGGACGTAGCAGAGAAGGAGATTTTATGACTAATGCTGATGAATCAACCCTGCGGTGATCCGTTCGCTGGCCATACGTGCGCCCGAGAGGTTTCGTGCCGTTGGTCCCACTTGCAATCCCGCAAACCCACCCATTAAGTATAAAGGACATCCCTTCCAACGCAATTGTTCATCAAGCACCGGAAAGCCTTGCACCACCTCGATCGGATAGTGTTCCAAAACCGAAGCAAACAAGGGATGCTGTTGAATATTCAATTGCGATCCCGTCGCCACCCAAATCCGATCACATTGCATCACATCACCCGATTCGCATTGCACGGTCCATTGGTCATCCTGCCAAACGATCGATCGAATCTGACAGTGTTCGTGAAACGTAACGCGATGTTCCGCTTTTAATTTACGCAGCTTTGTTAAAACAGCAGGCGTTAGCGAACCACCATTTCGCGCTTCCTTCACCTGCGTTGCCCGCACCTCCCAGGACGGTTCCGCCCAAAAATCTTTCAAATACTTCGGTCCTAGCCATCCTGGTTCCGCATCGAACTGCTTTTCGTAGTACGATCGCCGCGCCATCATCATCACCGTTGCGCCTCGACTCACCGCCCCGATCGCCAAATGTCCACTCGTCAACCCACTTCCAATAATCAAAACGCGATCGCCCGTCTTCACACCTTCCTGCGCTAGACGGATTTGAGACGCATGTTTTAAAGCATCGGTTGGATAATCGCCCTGAGCCTGGGCGACCCAATCCGGGATATTCGGCGAAGCTCCACCCCCCGCATAAATCACCCGTCGAGCCGTCACCCGTCGCCCAGGCTCAAACCCCAACTCCAATGCCGAATCAAACCGCGTCGCCGAATCCCGTTTCACAGGCCGAATCTCGGTGACATTGCCCTGCACAACATGATCGTCTAATCCCCAACGTCGAATCACTTCCCCGCAAAAATCTTGAAACAATTCCGTTCCCGGCAAATCATAAGGGACATGAAATTCTTCAAAACGACGCTCGGCAAATCCGCGCAGGGCAAAGGGATGCGGATCCGGATGATGCACCGCAGGCGATCGTAAATGGGGAATCTCATAGGCCGCAAACTGCCGCTGCCACTGACTCATCCAACGCCCACTCGGATCAAACACGCGAATCCGATCGCGCAAATGCTTCCGCTTTTCGAGAATATGCGTGATCACCGTCAACGCATGGGGACCGCTGCCAATCACAGCAATATCGATCGAGTCAGAAGTTAAACCTGAAGGCATGGGATATCGTAGAATGATTATGATTCTCATTCTACGATCAAATTTGTATCGATTGGATGTCATGGGAGATACTGATATGAAATGGGGAGAGAACTGAAATGGTTTGGGCGATCGCAAGTGGAATTGAAGGCAATCTGGCAGCTTATGAAGCGGTGCTGGAGGATATCAAGCGTCAAAAGGTCGAAGAGTTTTTTATCTTGGGCGACGTGGTGGGACCTACGGCGGAGAGTGAGGCGCTAGTCGATCGCATTCGCAATCCAAAACCTGGGGAACGGATTTCGGCAGTTTGTCAGGGCTGGTGGGAGGAGCAATGTTTGATCTTGCATAGTTTGGGACGGACGGGGCATCCGACGCAGCTTATCGATCGCTATGGCAATCAAATGGTCAAGACGCTGTGGGACTCGGTTTCACGGGAGACGGTGGCTTGGATTCAGAGTTTGGATTTTGGGCTGGTGGAGTTGGATTGTTTACTCATTCATGGCAGTTCCATGGGCACCGATGATGAACTCACGCCAGAAACGGCTCCGATCGATTTGCTCGATCGATTATCGCGGGGGGATGTGAATCATTTGTTCTGTGGCCGATCGGGTCTGACCTTTGACCTCAACATCACCACAGGTTCCATCACCACCACCGTCCAAACATTGGATCACACCTCTATCCCGGAAGTCGTGACGCTGGGACCAAAGAAAGTAGTGGGCGTGGGCAATGTAGGCCGATCGAAGGGAACGGCGACCTATGCGCTGTATTCGCCTGAGAGTGGTGCGGTGAAATTTAGAACTGTTAGCTATGGAAAGAGAGGAAAAGGATTTGGTCTGAAGTGACTTCTAGGCGATCGCTTGGGGGATTGTGTGAAAGCGTTGCAGATGGCGCGGTAGGATAGATAGCTGTTATCTAGCCCAAGGTCAAGGTATTCTATGAGCGCACCTGCATTTTGCGACGGCATTCAGTATTTTAGTGACGTAACGCCCGGTTTCGAGCAGTACGGCAAGCAGAGCGCGATCGCGCCTAGTGCCAAGGCGGTGAACGCGGCGGACGCTGCTGCCGCCTATCAGGTGATGCTCTATAGTGATGCGTTGCGTTACCTGATGCTCCAAATGACCGCAAGTAAGGCATCCGGCCATCCGGGTGGATTCGCCAGCCAAGCGGAAGCCTATGCGTCGCTGGTGCTGCTGGGTCATAAGAATTTTGTCACGGAAGTCGGGCACCATGCGCCGGGGTTCTATAGTGCGATGTTCTTGGATCAGTCCCTGGAAGATATGGGGATTAAGACCGTACAGAACTTGCGCGATCGGTTCCGCGAACGGCATGGTTTGCTCGGACACCTCTCTGGACAGATTCCAGGGTTGTTGGCTCCGGCGGGTCCGTTGGGGCAGGGGCAGCATTTTGCGATGGCAGGCGCGCTGCTGAATCCAGGGGTGTTGTTCCCTTGTACGATCGGCGATGGCGGATTGGGTGAGCCATACATTATGAGTTCGATCGGGCATTTCAATACGGCTTACCCCACCGTTACCAACTTCCTGCCCGTATTGGTTTGGAATGGTTTTTCACAGGAACACCACAGTATGGTGTCGTTGAAATCGAATGAGGAAATGATTGCTTATTGGACTGGAAACGGATTCAAAGAAGTGATTTTGATCAATGCGAAAGATTATGATGATCAAAACCAATCCGGTGACTATGTAGACAGCACGATGTTCTCCTTTGAGAAGCGGTTGGCATTTAACCAAGCGGTGTTGGCAGCGGCGGATAAGGCGGCGAAGTCTGCGCTGGGTGGCACGTTGACGGTGTTAATCATTAAACAACTCAAAGGTGCAGGCGTTCATGCAAGAGGGGCGAAGTCCCATAACTTGTATGCCCACCATACATTGGACAATGCCGATATCATTGCCGGGATGAAGTCCTGTGCTTTGACGCCGGACGCTTGGGCATTGGTGCGCGATAACTGCGTTCGTGCGGGTGGCGGTTCGGCGAGTAAGGTTGCAGTCACGGAATCCACTCGGGCATTGACGGATTTGGGTACGCTGCCGTTGCAAGAGTTTGAAGTCGGTGGTGAGCCGAAGGTTTCAACCACTGCGATGGGTGCCATTGTTGGTTATGTGGGTAAGACCGATCGCGATTTCGTTGTCACCAATGCTGACGGAAACGAAGCCTCTGGGATTGCCAATATCAATCAAGTCCTGAAAATCAATCACCCCACCGAAGACCCACTCTACAATCAATCGCCCGGTGGACAAGTCTACGAACCGCTGAGTGAGGATGCCTGTGCGGGTTTGGCGGCGGGGATGTCGCTCTTCGGGGCACGATCGCTCTGGTGCTCCTATGAGTCCTTTGCGATTAACGGGCTGCCGATTTGGCAGACGGTGACACAGGCAATGGCAGAACTCCGCCGCCCGACGCCTTCGACGATTTGTCTATTCACCGCAGGTGCCCTCGAACAAGGTCGCAACGGCTGGACCCATCAACGTCCGGAAATCGAAGCCTATTTTGCATCCATGCTCCGCACCGGAAACGTGTTTGCCCTCTTCCCGATCGATGCCAACAGTACCCAAGCCTGTTACGAATGGGCGATCGGAACGTCCAACAAGGGCGTGACCATTACAGTGAGTAAATCGCCATTGCCCATTCGATCGACCTTTGCACAAACTCGGGATGCGATCGCCAATGGTGGCGTGATCTTGCATGAAAGTGCAGGAACCAAGAAGGTGGTGCTGGCAACGATCGGCGATATGGTTCTCGGTCCCGTGATGGATGCGACGAAACAGTTGGAGGCGCAAGGGTTTGGCGTTCGTGTGGTGGCGGTGGTGAATCCGCGTCGGTTGTATCGATCGTCCGATGTCCTTTGGGATACTTGCTCGGAGCCGGATGATGGATTCCTGTCGGATGCGGCGTTTGAGGCGATGTTTGGTGGGGATGCGGTGATTGGGGTGACGGGGGGTCCGGCGAATATGTTGGAACCTGTCCTGCTTCGCAGTCGTGCCAACCGCGATGTCTTTGCGTGGAAGCGTGGGGAGACAACGGCTTCGGCGGGTGAGCTGATGACGTTTAATGGGATTACGAGTGAGGCGATCGTCAAGCGGGCGATCGAGCTTGCGTAATTTGAGCCGTTAGGGGGATGGGGGCGATCGTTTAGCAGGCGATCGTTTTTGTCCCCTTTTTCGTGGGGTTTTGATAGAATGGGGAAGTCCTAGAATTTAGGGTGATGGTCATGAATATGATGATTGAGATTCCAGAAGAGCTACAGACCCATATCATCGCAAGGACGCAGACGGGGGATTATGCAAGTGCGATCGACTACGTTCTGGATTTGGTAATGCGCGATCGCGATCGGCTATTGGCTCAGGAAAAATTGGTGGAGTTATTACAAGAAGGATTGGATTCTGAGGCTGAGGTGGTAACGCCACAATATTGGAAGGATTTGCGGGCTTCAGTTTTTCAGAGTGATGTGTAGGGTTTGATGAGTCGTACATTAATCGTCCGCAATCGGGCAACGCAGGATGTTAGGCAGCAAGCAAATTACATTCTTGCCAATGGGAATACGCCTGCGGCTGAACGGTTCTTAGAAATGGTGGAAGTCACATTTGCCCTGTTGCTACGGACTCCAGGAATTGGAAAGGTCGTGACGTTTGTACCCGATCGCAAATTATGAACAATACCTCAAGAACCGACTGGGCTAGAATTGATGCCATGACAGATGATGATATCGATACATCAGATATTCCGCCGTTAACGGACGAGTTTTTTGCAAAGGCTCAACTCCGATTGCCGACAACATTTGACATAGATGAACTTCGGCGAGAACTTCAAATCGGGGTCGATGCGCTTGCACGAGGCGAAAGTCAGGACTTGGATACAGCGATCGATGCCCTTCGTCAAAAAATGCGCGATCGCGATCGGCTGTTGGCTTAGGAAAAATTCAGTTCTGAGGGATTACAGCTTTGAATGTAATCTTCTGGTGGATACCGTCGAATTCGATGCAGCATTGGTTGAGGACATTGCGACCCAGGATGATTTGGTTGTTGAGGAGTTCACCGCTATAGCCGTAAACTTTCACCGCCCTGATGGTGGTGTCGCCGATCGTCAGATTGAGATAGGCTGCGATGCTCTGACCCGCTTCACCGCCGATACCTTGAATGATGGCAGTGGAACGGCTGACTTGCAATTGCAAGGTGGAGATGACCGCAAGTGGAACTAGGGTGCAATCAGAGCCTGTATCGAGAAAGGCATCAATTGTGGTGCTGAGTAATGGGGTTTGCCAGTCGGGACGTGTGAGATGGACGGGTATGATTGGCGCTTCGGGAAGGCCGGGTTCCAGGGGTTGATAGGGATATTGCATTAGATGGTGACGTTAAATAAATCGAGCGCTACGAACCATTAGAATAGGTTCTTGTTCGAGCACCTGGCGGATGAGCAGATCTTGATTGGGGCGTTGGGCGAAAACCCGTTGGGCGAGGGTCTGCTCGTTGGTATCGTGATCCAAGACGATGCCATTCTCGAATGCGACGAATTCACCGGGGTAGGTGGTCAACAATTGTGGTTTAGCCGCATCAAATAATGCTTCTTGCCGATCGAGGTATGCGAGACGATCGATCGGGATATAGGGTGTAATATCTGTATGGCGAGAAATCGTCATGGGATTATACAGGGAGAATCAGGTCATCTCAATCATAGCGATTTTGTTTTGTTTTGCGATCGATCGTCCGTCAGGATTGTCCAAGCGATCGATTCTGGATTGGAGGATGCCCGATCGGTTTACTGAAGTTCCTGTGTACAACTACGCGGCTTAAATCATTGCCCCGCGTCAAAAAATGCGCGATCGCGATCGCCCTTTCCCCACGATTTATAATAAAAAGATCAAAGTTTTGTAGAATTTTAGGCGATCGGCTCCTGAAACAACGGAATCGTAAACGTCACCGTCGAACCCAAGCCCTCACCCATGCTATAGAAATTTACCTCACCCCCCATCGCATTCACCAACGTTTGTGAGATTGCTAAACCCAGACCCGTACCGCCGTACCGACGAGTCGTTGAACCATCAATTTGACTAAAGGATTGAAACAACCGATCTTGTTTTTCCAACGACACCCCAATGCCCGTATCCGCCACCCGCACCATCATAATGCCAGGACATTCATGATTTTGAATCGTCACCTTACGTCGAATGAACTCCGTCGTAATCGTCAACCCACCCTCATGGGTAAACTTAATCGCATTCCCCACCAGATTCAATAGCACTTGATACAGCCGTTTGTAATTCGTATATAAAATCACCGCATCTCGCGTTTGTGGAATTTGAATTTCAAACGTTAGATTTTTACGACTTGCCGAATTCGCCTGCGATCGTTGCAATTGATCCAACACCTCTCCCAAATTCACCGGACTGAGATCAATCTGTAACTTACCCGCCTCAATTTTGGCCAGATCCAGCACATCATTGATAATATCCAGCAAATGCTCCGCCGACTTCAGCGACTCCTCCAAAAACTCCTGCTGTTCCTCGGGATCATCTGCCATCCCATCCAAAATCAACTTCAAAAACCCAATCATTCCATTCAACGGCGTCCGCAACTCATGGGACGTATTCGCCAAAAACTCACTCTTCAATCGAGACGCTTCCTCCGCGCGACTAATCGCCTCTTCGAGATCCTCTTGCTTCCGCACCAAGTTTTTATTCAACTGCTCAGACTTATTAAATAACTCCGCATGGGCGATCGCCGTCCCCACCTGATCCGCCAACTCCTCTAAAAAGTCCAACTCCGAATCATTCCACCCCGCACTCTCCGATCGCCACAGCACAATCAACCCATTCACTTCATCTTGATAGCCCGTCGCCACCACCATGCGGCTATGCATCACCCCATCCAGCTCAACTTGGTCCGTCACCACACAGCGATCGTCATCGTCATCACTAGGCTCATCCATCACCGGATGTGGCTCATCCAACAACGGCGACGGACGCAGACGAGTAATCGCCGCCCGCAGCGTCGGCTGATCCTTCAACAGCTCATCCCTCCCCTGCCAACTCTCCGCACTACAAAACTCCGCCTCGATCGTGACCAAGCCCGCAGGCTCATTCAAGGAATAAATCGAACAGCGATCGATCGTCAACGTCGTCCCCAAGCCATCCACCGTCTGCTGCCAGATGGTTTTTAAATCCAGCGTCCGGCGAATGCTCCAGGAAATCTGGGTCAGGAGTAGATGATAGCGATCGGCCACATCCAACCCCGACGGCACCGCCAACAGCGGCAAAAACTCCCCCCGCCCCTGCACAAAAATGCTCTTGACCCGATCATCCGGACCCACGATCGCACTCAGTGTCATCTGCGTCTTCACCGTCGTCCCATTCCACAGGAACG
>JAAFJU010000202.1:0-3602 GCA_013298165.1 Synechococcales cyanobacterium bin31.maxbin.ball.101
TTGGATCCTGTCGATTGGATCTAAAACTGGATCTACGGTTGAGTTTTAAAGCATAAGTTTAGTTGGGGCACTGAGTCGTTAGCGGGCATGATTATCCAGACACAGCATTATGCAGCACGATCGCGGTCCACATTTGAGGCACCGACGCCGATTGAACAGTCCCTAGACGCCCAGAATCAAAACATGGGCCTGTCTGAACCTGCGTTTGCCCATAACGTGAAGACCTCTGGCAATGTGGCTGCGCTCTTCCATGTGGAGCCAAATCACAGTCCGAAGGCGGGAGAGCCTTCTAAGGTTTGGTTTGCGTTGACGAAGCAAGGTGGGGAAGCGATCGCCTTGGACCAATGCAATTGCCAAATTACCGTCTATCGCAATCAGCAGGTCGTCTTTGAGCCACCCTTAAGTCCTTTGAATGCCGAGCGGTATCAGGCGTTGCCCAGTGCGGTGGTGCTGTTTCCCAAGGAAGGCATCTACCAGGTTGAGATTAAAGGGACTCCGAAAAAGGAGGGTGAATTTGAGGCGTTCAAATTCAATTATGATGTGACGGTCCAGCCCGGAAAATCGGTTCAGATCCCTTCTACGAATGAATCTCCGCTCAGTGCAGTCCTCAATCCCGATGCGGTGATTGATTTGCCTGGAATCTTGGTGTGGACCCCGATCGTCGCGATCGTCTTCGGCGGGCTGTGGTTGGCAAAACGTCGTCGCCGATCGAACTAAGCCTTAAGTTAATAAGCCTCAAGTTAAAATTTCAGGTTGCTGTTGGAGGGAAAAATGATTGATCATGACGTACTCATCATTGGTGGGGGATTGGCCGGAACGCGGGCAGCAGTAGAGGTTGCGCGGACCAACCCCAGCCTCAGCATCGGTCTGATTGCCAAAACCCACCCGATCCGATCGCACTCCGTCGCGGCCCAAGGGGGCATGGCCGCAACCTTACAAAATGCCGACCCCACTGACTCCTGGCAAGCCCATGCCTTTGACACGGTGAAAGGCGGCGATTATCTAGCGGACCAAGATGCGGTCGCCATCCTGACCCAAGAAGCGCCGGATGTGGTGATTGATCTCGAACATATGGGTGTGCTGTTCTCCCGTGCTGAAGACGGACGCATTGCTCAGCGTGCCTTTGGCGGCCATTCCCACAACCGCACCTGCTACGCCGCCGACAAAACAGGCCATGCCATCCTCCACGAACTGGTCAATAATCTCCAACGCCATAACGTCACGCTCTACGACGAGTGGTACGTCATGGAGCTAATTTTTGAAGACAACCAAGCTAAGGGGGTTGTGGCGTTTCGGATTGTCGATGGGACGATCGAAGTCTTCCGAGCCAAGGCCGTCATGTTTGCGACAGGCGGTTACGGCAGAGTCTACAACACAACCTCTAATGACTATGCATCTTGCGGCGACGGACTCGCCATGACGGTCGCGGTGGGCTTACCTGTCGAAGATTTGGAATTTGTGCAGTTTCACCCCACAGGTTTGTACCCTGTCGGCGTCTTGATTTCAGAAGCCGTGCGCGGAGAAGGGGCTTATCTGCTGAATGCAGCGGGCGATCGGTTCATGGAAAACTACGCCCCAAGCCGCATGGAACTGGCCCCCCGCGATATTACCTCTCGCGCCATTAACTATGAAGTCCGAGCAGGACGGGGCATCAACCCCAAAGATGGCAGCGCAGGTGGACCCGTCGCCTACCTGGATCTACGCCACATGGGCCGCGAAAAAATCATGGATCGCATTCCCTTCTGCTGGGAAGAGGCCCACGTCCACCTCGGCATCGACGCCGCCGTGACCCCCATCCCCATTCGCCCAACGGTGCATTATTCCATGGGCGGCATTCCCGTCAACGTCGATGGCCGCGTCCGCAATAGCGCCACAGGTTTTACCGAAGGCTTCTTTTCCGCTGGAGAAACAGCCTGTGTTTCGGTCCATGGCGCAAACCGCCTAGGCAGTAACTCCCTACTGGAATGCGTCGTCTACGGCAAGCGGACAGGATTTGCCATGGCGAACTATGTCGCAGGCCGATCGATGCCGGAGGTGGACGGCGATCGCTACATCCAAGCCGCCGAAGCGAAGTTGCAGTCTGTTTTAGATAACCCCGGAGACTGTCGGGTCAACGATATTCGCCAAGCCTACCAGGACTGCATGACTGAGCATTGCGGCATCTTTCGGACCCAAGAAGTGATGGAAACCGGACTGGCCAAACTCCAGGAAATTCGCCAGCAAGCCCATCACATCAAGCTCGACGATCGCAGCCGCACCTGGAACAGTGAACTCGTGGAAGCCCTAGAACTCCGATCGCTCCTGCGGGTCGGCGAAATCATCCTCACCTCAGCGCTCAATCGCCGCGAAAGTCGAGGCTCCCACTTCCGCGAAGACTGCCCCGATCGAGATGACACCCAGTTCCTACAGCACACCCTCGCCTCCTATCAGCCCGACTCCGGTGTCCAGATTAAGTACATGCCCGTCGTGGTCAATCAATTTGAGCCAAAAGAACGAAAGTACTAGTTTATTCGCTCCTAATTGGATAAAACGCCTGCTGATTGACTTGACTTGGATCCTCAAGACGCTTACTGTCAGGTGCCTGTAGCGAATTTAATGCGATCGACTCCAATTCTAAAGAGAATCTTAAGAACTATAGATTTCCGCAAAAAATCTGAGAATATTTTTACAGATTAATCGGAGCCGCCTCAAATATAGGCTCTAACCATAACTAAACACTATAAATTCTGGGGCGACGGTATCACCGTCGCCCCTCATTTTTGGAATCATGATGCCTGTTTTTTGATCTCAGGATCAAACTAGGATCCCATTTCGAGTACTATAGCTACGCAGTAAAGATCAGGTTATTCTGGCTCCATGGTTTCTAGTCATACCCCGCCCCAATTGAGTTCCCTTGGATCTAAAATCTCCATGGACGACCTAGCAACCAAAGCAAAAATTAAATCGAATGTCTAGGATGAAATAGCCTTGAACAGAAAAAGCCTTACCTACACAATCTTGATTCTAAGCGTAATGAGTACTATGCTAGGGGGCGGGTTGAGCCAACATAGTTGGTATTAAAATCAGGCCAAACTCGATGATTATTTTGTTTCTAAAAGTAAAATCTATTCAGTTATGAACCAAGTAAGCAACAACGAGACTAATGTAGATGATCTAATGCAAAAAATTAGAAAAGAAGTTGCTGATCGAAATCATCCATTGTTGCCCACGGCGCTGTCTTCTGTCTCAAAATCATCAGAAGTTGTTCTTGTTTCTAATTTTATTGAAGATCTACTTACGAATGCTGAGTCTCGATCGCATATTCGTACTAAATGGCCAGACAAGCTAAACCGCTTTCCTTTTAGTCTTACAGTTGGCTTACAAAAAATACTGCTTAGATCAATAAATTTCTTGTTCAAAGATCAAAGAGAAATTAATCTTATGTTGATTCAGGCTTTGAAAGAATCCATGAAGTTGAATCAACGATTAACAGACCAAGTATCAGACTTGAATGGACAAGTATCAGACTTGAATGGACAAGTATCAGACTTGAATGGACAAGTATCAGACTTGAATGGACAAGTATCAGACTTGAATGGACAAGTATCAGACTTGAATGGACA
>JAAFJU010000202.1:3612-7059 GCA_013298165.1 Synechococcales cyanobacterium bin31.maxbin.ball.101
AAGTATCAGACTTGAATGGACAAGTATCAGACTTGAATGGACAAGTATCAGACTTGAATGGACAAGTATCAGACTTGAATGGACAAGTATCAGACTTGAATGGACAAGTATCAGACTTGAATGGACAAGTATCAGACTTGAATGGACAGTTCATCGTGGTCAGTAGTCGGATTCAAAGTATCGATACACGGACCTTAACGAATGATGTGTATATTAAAAATGATCTGAACCAGCAAAAACGTCTTACAACAATGTTCTTAGATGATGCACGTAAGCGTTTGTCAGAAACTTTTACTAAAGATGAACTAGAAAATTTCTTCAATGAAGAAAAGCACGTATTAGATGCTTTTTATGTAGCTTTTGAAGATGAATTTCGTGGCAGTCGCGAGGATATTTATGAGAGGCTAAAAGTCTACATTCCTATCCTCGAAGCCGCAAACGTGGATCGGGAAGCACAAATTTTAGATGTCGGTTGTGGTAGGGGTGAATGGCTGGAATTACTGAATAGTTTTGGATATAAAGCAAAAGGCATAGATCTCAATCGCGTTATGTTGGAGCAATGCCAAGTCAAAGGTCTTGAAGTAACTGAATCTGATGTAGTTCAATACCTGCAATCCTTGCCAGATGGCAGCCTGGGTGTAGTGACTGGATTTCATATTATTGAGCATCTTTCTTTTAATGAATTAATGAAACTTCTCAGTGAAACTTGGAGAGTTTTAAAACAGGGCGGCATGGCTATTTTTGAAACTCCCAATCCCCACAATCTCTTAGTAGGATGTAACAATTTCTATATTGATCCAACTCATCGAAATCCTTTGCCGAGTGAATTGACTAGATTTTTACTTGAGTATATTGGGTTCTCTTCTGTGGAAATTGTCAATTTACATCCTTTTAATGATGAGGTTAAATTAAAAGGAACAGAAGAAGTTATCCAAAGGTTCAATGATTGTTTTTATGGCTCACAAGATTACGCAGTTGTAGGAATTAAACAATGAGAAATTTTTTCGGCAGTCTTTTGCTAAACAATGATCTACCCAAAATAGCAATTCTTAGTCCTTGCCTTGTGGAAGGAGATGCTGTTAGTAATGATGTTGTTGGAATGTATGAAACATTAAGCAGAAACCTGTTTAATGTTAGGGTTTTTGCTGAGAACTCTACTGTTTCGTATCCACAAGTTAGTCATCCTAGTAAGATAAAAAAGTTTTTGAATAAGCCGTCGGATATTCTAGTATACCATTATTCTGTGGGATGGGATTATGGGATGCAGTTGCTTAGTAATATTGGTTGTAAAAGAATAGTTAAGTATCATAATGTTACTCCTCCAGAATTTTATGAAGGCATTTGTGAAGATTATGCTTCAGTTTGTAGGGCGGGTAGGAAGCAGTTAAACAATTTAGTTAAGGCTAATTGTGATTTGTATCTAGCTGACTCTCAATATAATCTTGAAGAGCTGAACTCAATTTCAAAGGAAGAAAATCAAGAAATACAAGGAGCAGTCGTATTTCCTTTCCATCATATTGATCGGCTGCAAGAAATTGAAGCTGATATGAGTGTATTGAAAAAGTTTAAAAATGATGGAAAAGTAAATATCTTAATGGTGGGAAGATTAGCTCCAAACAAAGGACATTTATCGTTGATTTCTGCATTTAATGTATACCATAAGCTATATAATTCTAATAGTCGTTTGCTGATAGTTGGCAGTCAAGATCCCCGATTGTCAGAGTATAAAGAAATTTTGGATATTAATATTAGGAATTGGAATTTACAAGATTCTGTCTTCTATTCAGGAAGAGTTTCTGACAAAGCTTTAAAGTCTTACTATCTTGTTTCTGACTTATTTATGATAATGAGTGAACATGAGGGCTTTTGTGTTCCTTTGATCGAGTCAATGTCAATGAAATTGCCTGTAGTTGCTTATGGCTCAACAGCTATTCCTTACACTTTAGGTAAATCTGGTCTAGTATGGCAAGAATTAGACCCATATCTTTTTGCTGGCTCGGTTGATCATATTCTAAGAGATGAACAGGTCAAGTTTGCATTAGGAACGATGGGGTGGAAACGATATCAAGAATATTTCACTAACAGTAGCGTAGAAAAAACTTTTATGAAGGCTCTACAACAATTTTTATGAAGAAGATCGCAATAGTTGTTCAACGTTGTCATCCAAGTATTGTCGGTGGTTCTGAATCTCTGGCTTGGCAGTATGCTAATTTGCTAAAGGAAGATTTTGAAGTTGAAATACTCACGACAACTGCAACTGATAATACAACATGGAGTAACAAACTACCTGAAGGATTGGAAATCATAGATGGAATTAGAATTCATCGGTTCTCTGTTTCTCTTGGTAGAAGTTCTTACTGGCATGAACTACATCAGAAATTACTCGAACACTTTAAAAGAGAGAAAGATCCATCTAATAATCTTTTTCCTATTCCGTGGAGTCCAGCATTACAAGAAGAGTTTATTCGTCATCAAGGACCTCACTCAAAAGGCATGGTTCAGTTTATCCAAAATAACTGGGAAAAGTATATTACGGTTATATTTGTTACCTATTTATATCCAACTACTTACTTTGGTATAGAACAAGTCCCTAAATCTAATTTTATTCTTGTCCCAACTCTCCATGATGAAGCACCTGCCTACTTGAGTACTTATAAGTACATGGCTAGAAAAGCAAAAAACGTAATCTGGTTAACTGAAGCAGAAAAAGAATTATCTAATAATTTATGGGGAGAACTATCAGGGCAAGTTATTGCTATGTCTATAAACACCCAACTGTACACTCCAGTAAAAACAAGCCATCGTTATATTCTGTATTCTGGAAGGATTGATGAATATAAAGGATGCCAAAACTTGTTTAAGAATTTTATCCGCTTTAAACAAGAAAATCCTTCAAATTTACGCTTGATACTCACAGGAAAATCAGAGTTACAAATACCTGATTGCCCAGATATAGAATATAGGGGGTTTGTTTCTCCTGAGGAGAAGTTTAAATTAATGGCAGGTGCTTCTGCATTTGTGATGCCATCTGCACTTGAAAGCTTCAGTATTGTAACGTTAGAGGCGATGGCTCAGAAAACTCCAGTAATAGTTAATAGTTTATGTTCTGTTTTAGCTGATCACGTAAAATTGAGTAATGGAGGAAAAGCTTTCAGCAACTATCACACATTCTCATGTGGATTAAAAGAAATCCTCAATGATGCTCAAATGTCTGAAGCAATGGGAATATCTGGTAGAGACTATGTATTATCAAATTATAGTTATGATGTAGTGCGTCAAAGGTTAGTTGATTTAGTCAACCAATGTCTCAACTAAATGTTGATCGGAGAGCGTACAGAATTTTGTGTAAGGGTTTGAACGTCAATATTTAAAGCGGTCTGGGAATAAGATTGCAAAGTGGGATGCTGCCGCTTTCCAATCTCGAATCGGTCGGTTCCAGCGTTGAGC
>JAAFJU010000196.1 GCA_013298165.1 Synechococcales cyanobacterium bin31.maxbin.ball.101
CCTATCCAAGATAGGATGGGATCGCGCCAGGAATTGAGCCATGCCGAATTCATGATGACCTTAACTGTACGCGGTGCCGAACATTACTACGATCGCACCCATCCCCCAGAAGCTTTTTCCTCCTCCCAAACCCTTCAGACCGCTTCGCTGAATGAGCCAATGACGATCGTGTTTATCCACGGTTGGCTATTAGGACGGACCTATTGGCAACCTGTGATGGAGCGCCTGAAAAGCGAGTTTCCCTGTCTATCCTACGATTTGCGAGGATTTGGGGAATCGCACTCAGAGGCCAGTGATGAACCGTTGCACCATCAGCCTGAGCGTCATAATCCTGACAACTACAACCTGGAAGCCTATGCCCAGGATTTAGAAGCATTGCTGGATCAATTAGGCATTGGCTCTGTGTGGTTAGTGGGGCATTCCTTGGGGGGAAGTATTGCGCTGTGGGCCGCACATCGCATGGGCGATCGGGTCATGGGTGTCACCTGTGTCAATGCAGGGGGCGGTATTTATCTCAAAGAAGAGTTTGAAAAATTTCGCAATGCAGGTCAACAAATCCTTAAGTTTCGACCTCGTTGGTTGCTGAAGTTACCGGGACTCGATCGGATCTTTGCCCGCGCCGCCGTCTGCCAAAACATTGGACTCAGCTTTGGTCGCCAGCGATTATTAGATTTCATTAATGCCGATGCCGTCGCCGCTCGCGATAGCCTACTGACCTCCACAACTGAAGCCGAAGTCCATCGCTTACCGCAGCTTTTGTCGGAATTGTCCCAGCCCGTTTACTTCATTGCAGGGCAGCAAGATCGGATCATGGAGCCGCGCTATGTGAGACACTTAGCCAGTTTCCACCCATTGTTTCAGCAATGCCAAGGGGACAATGTCGTGGAACTCGAAAACTGTGGCCACTTGGCAATGGTAGAGCATCCTGATTTGGTGGCTCAGCACATCCGTAAAGCTATCTTGTGAACGTTCATGAATAAGTCGGTGCTGTTGATTTTGCTGGTGGGGTTGTTGTTTCGGGGGGCGATCGCTTGGTGGTTGCCCGCAGGGTACGACGAAGCCTACTACTACCTCTATACCCAAAATCCCGACTGGAGCTTTTTTGACCATCCGCCGCTGGTGGCGATTACGACGGCGATCGGCTTATGGCTCAGTTTTGATCAGGTCTTGCCCTTCACCATTCGTCTGGGCACGTTGCTGCTCCATACTGCAACCTTGGCGCTGCTTTACCATGCCGCAAGACGGCTTTTTTCCGATCGGGTGGCTCAGCTTACCTTGATCTTGGCCTCACTGATGCCGATTTTTACTGTGGCCTTTGGCACCATGACCTTGCCCGATGTGCCCTTAATGTTTTTTTGGGTGGCAGTGCTGTGGGGTGCGGTGGAGGAATTTTTCCGAGGTCCGCAACCCTATCGTCCCAGCTACCGCTTAGCCATTCTCGGGACGTTGGTGGGCTTGGCTTGTCTGAGTAAATACCATGGATTTTTGCTGGGGGCAGGGCTGGTGGGTTTCTGTCTGACGGCAGCTCCCTTTCGGAAAGCCTTAGTTTCGCCTTGGCTATTGCTGGGTCTACTGGGATTTGGCGTCATGATTTCCCCGGTGGTGCTCTGGAACATTCAGCATGACTGGGGTTCTTTTGCGTTCCAGGCGGGGCGTAGTGTACCAATGTCTGGCTATAGACTGTTGGGCGTTTTAGAAGTCTTGGGCGTTCATAGTCTGTATCTATTTCCCTTTTTGGGTCTACCGTTGATGTGGGTGACGGCCCGATCGCTCCTGCACCAACTGCGCAGTCCCTTTAACCGTCGAATGCGGGAACCTGATCCGGATCTGATCTTGAAACAGCGTTTAATTCTTTGGCTGTCAGCTCCGGTGATTTTGATCTTTACGTTTATGGGGGGATATCGTCAGGTGTTGCCCACTTGGACAATGCCGGGATGGTTCATTGCGACGATATTGCTGGCTTGTCGCGTGGCACTCTGGCAGGATAAAGCGCCGAAGGTGACAAGGCGATGGCTGACGGGCAGTACCTGGGCCATTGCGGCGATTCTCACCGTGACTCTCGGACATATCAGTTTCGGTACGACTCAAAGTCCGAGCCAAACCGCGATTTTGGGCGGGGTGTTGCCGATCGCCCAGGACCCCTCGACGCAACTGCTAGACATTGTTCAACTCCGACAAAATTTCCGCCAACAGCCGGAAATGGTCAAAGCCCTCCGACAGTCAGATTTTGTCTTTAGCAATCGCTATCATTTGGCGGGACATTTTGCGATGGCATTGGATCCGATTTTTCCAAAGCCCATCACTTGCTTTGACACGGAAGACATGCGGGGATTTGACTATTGGTCTCGGCCGACGGATTGGCTGGGTAAGACGGGCTTATATTTGACGACACAAGAACTTCACGTCAGGGAAAATTCCATTGCCACCTACGTTCCATACTTCAAAAATATCCGGAAAATTGGCGAAATTCCGCTCGATCGGGGCGGATTTGAGGTCAATCGTATTTTTGTTTACCAAGCCACGGAACTTCTAAAACCCTTCCCGCGTCCGTTGCAAAATAGTCAAGGAGCCTAGATTGATCTACATTATTTTAGGAATACTCAGAATGTCTTGGATGGGGATTATGCGATCGTATATTACTAGATTCGGTCCAGCGCTATTGCTGTTACTCATGTCTGTGGCTCCAGCCCAGGCGTCTGTGACAGATGCCCAGGTTAATAACCTCGTGGAGGCATTGCGCGATGTCGCGAAGCAATCCACCTCCAAGCCCAAAACCCTCCACAGCGACTGGCGCATCAGCGAACGGAACATTGGGCCTTGGTCTAAGCAATGCCTTCAGTCTGAACTGTCGGTCCAAGAGTTCGATCGCAATCCCGAAACCGTTGCCAGGATCGTCACCTGCAAGGTCAAGGAAGTTTTGACCACGGAATATGCAGCGGCGGATAGTGATGAAGCCTTGGCCCTGCGACGGTTTGCTTCTTGGTGGCGCACGGGAGACCCCAACACCTACAGCACGCCTGAGACTGCCGCCTACGCCGATCGGATCCTCAAAGCCTACCAGCGCCGTAACGAGGGCAAACCCTTCGCCACCAAGCCCGCCGGATCAAACCCTGGCACCGTCACCTCCAAACCCCCTGTCGAAGTTCAGCCCGTTGAAACCCAACCTGTTGAGAAGCCCGTTGAAGTGCCCATTGAAGTGAAACCTGTTGAAAAGCCCGTTGCTGTGAAGCCTGTGGAGTCAAAACCTGGAACCAGTAAGCCGGGTGACGTTAGACCGGGTTCGACGAAGAAGCAAACAGGTCCGATCGTTTCGGTGAATGCGGGTCGGATTACGGCTTACGATCGCTATATGATCGTCGCGAAACAAGCAGAAGAGCAAAAAGATTACAAAAAAGCGCTGCTCTTTTTCCGCCGAGCCATTGATGAACGTCCTGACGATCCCTATGCGACGACTGCCATTCAAGCTCTTGAATCCAAATAGTTCACTATTTTTATCCACTTAATATCGCAAGCACTGCGATCGTTGACTATGAATTTTTCACTTCAATCTCGGCTCACAACATTAGCGCTAGTTAGCTCGACACTATTAGGATCTGTGCTGTTATCGGGTCAGGGGGCGATCGCAGCCACTTGGGTTAAGGTGACAGCGAATGCGGCTAAAGATGGATTTTTTATTGATACGGATTCCATTAAAAAGACAGGTCAAAAGGTCACGTACTGGGAGTATCGGGAGTTTTCTGAACCCAATAATGCATTTTTAGAAAATGATGTAGCCAAACCACTCTATGGCGTGGTGATTCGGTGGACGGGCTATTGCGATGCGAAGACGCAACGTCTGGGTCGGGTGAATGCGTTTACCACGAACCGAGTGTTGATTCAAAAGTTTGACTACGGCGAAAAGGGAACGTTAAACCAACCCCGTCCGGGTAGCAGTGGTTATGAAGTCCTAGAGATGGCCTGCAATCCTCAAAAATTGAATCAACCGAAGAGCGCAACTCCGGCAAAATAACCGACACCCGATCCCCCTAAATCCCCCTTGAAAAGGGGGACTTTGAAAAACAGGGAAATTTTGAGATAAAGCTCTAATTCTCTATTTTTTCTAGTTCCCCCTTTTTAAGGGGGCTAGGGGGATCGGGTCTTTGAGATAAAGCTCTAATTCTCTATTTTTTCTAGTTCCCCCTTTTTAAGGGGGCTAGGGGGATCGGGTCTCAGCAATAACCCTCTTACTGATCGGGTTTGGTTTCTTCTGCAGGTTTTGCCGTCTCGGGGGCGGTTTCTGCTGTCGGTGCGTCCGCTTTAGGGGCATCGGATTCGCTTTGAGTGGCGACTGCCGCTGGACGATCGTTGCGCAGTTGCGTTTGGCTAAAGGTCTGCAACGCCGTACTCCAGACCAGGTACCCAGCGGGACTTAAGTGCAATCCATCGGTGGTTAAGTCCGATCGCAACATGCCTTCTGGGTCTGAGAACAGCGGATTGAGATTCAAGAAGAGAGCTTGCTCCTCTTTAGCGATCGTCGCGAGTTTTTGGTTCAGACGGAAAATTTGTTCATTGGGAATGCCCTTCAACCGATCGGCCTCTTCTGCCGTCATCGCCGCACCACTGTGGGGCAAAATCGACTGAACGACTAGCTCTGTCTCGGGATGCTTTTGCTTCAGGGTTTGGATCAGGGTGCGATAGTTCGTCAGGAGATCGGTTTCGGAAACGCCGGATTTCAAATCATTAATACCCGCCATCACCAAAATCGTCTGAGGCTTGGTGCCATCAAGGAAACTCAAGCGCTTGAGCATATCTGCGGTGGTTTCCCCAGAAATCCCCTGGTTTAACCAGCTCCGATCGCCCGGTAGCTGCTCCGGCGGGAACCACAAGCTCAAGGAATCCCCCAGCAACACCGTCAATCGCTCTGGGTTTTTCGTCGAAACCGCGATCGCTTCCTGTTTCAGCACATCCAGCCATTGTTCGTAGCTCAAAATCGTCCGCGCCGTTTCAGGAAGGGCTTCGGCGGGGGCGGCGGGGCTGGGTTGGACAACGGGGGTACGGTTGGGCCAGACTTTTGCGACGATCGGTGCGACGCGAGGGTCATTTAAGAGACGATCGGCAAGATCGGGGCGGGCAGTAAATAGCGAGACGCCTAGAAGGACCATGCCATTACTGGCAATTAAAAGAGAGGCCCAGAGCGGAAGACGTTTACGAGCCTTAGACTCAGCAGACTTCTCGATCGGCTTTTCAACGATCGCCTTTGTCGCTTTCTCGGCGGCTTTGCGAGACGGCTTGCCTAAAAACATCGGTTTCTTGCCCGGTTTGAGGTCGAGTTGCTGAGTCATAGCGGATAAAACATAAAGACCCCATTAATCTAGCAGACGATCGCAGATTTAGGGTGTGAGTAATCCCAAGGGCTGTGGATAACGCTGTGGATAGCGTCTAACAACCCGGCGAACACCCGGCGATTGAAATCGCCAAGGCACAGGATGGATTGCATGGAGTTCTCATGACCTAGACCCAATACTTAGACCAATTGACGAATCATGCTTTAAGATAGGTAAAGAATTGTAAAGTTTGTCTTCTTTGAGGTGATCCGTGGAAGTTCTCTCTTCGCCTACGCAATCCCCTGTATCGTCTGGTCAAGCTTTGAGTCATGAGTTTTTAGGGGGAACAGATCCCGATCGGTTTGAGAGTCGGGAGGCTTGGTACCCAGTTTTTTATTTGGCGGATTTAGAGAAGCGCAGTCCCAACGCCTTTACGTTGTTGGGTATTGATCTGGTGATTTGGTGGGATGGGTCGGCTTGGCGGGCGATGCGCGATCAATGTCCTCACCGCCTTGTGCCGCTGTCTGAAGGCCGGATTGCGGAGGATGGACTGTTGGAATGTCCGTACCATGGCTGGGCGTTCACGGGGGAAGGGAAGTGCGATCGGATTCCGCAGCAACGGGAGGACGATCGGGGCAATCAAGCGGCGCGGGCTTGCATTCAGACCTTTGCAACGGCGGAGTCTCAGGGATTACTCTTTGTCTATGCGGGGACTCAGGACTGGGCGACGAAGGTTCCGGTGCCGACGATCGGGCCTTATGACGATCGGGAGCCAGCTTGGATTTGTATGCGAATTTCGCGGGACTTGCCCTACGATGCCGTGACCTTAATGGAGAATGTGCTGGATGCCAGCCATCTGCCCTTTACCCATCACAAATCTGTAGGGAATCGAGTCAATGCCGCTCCCATGGATTTGGAGATGGTGAATTCGAGCAAAACAGGATTTGTGGGACATTGGGCGGAGGGTCCGCGTAAAGGCAAACTGGGACCGCAGGATACTAATTTTGTCGCGCCGAATTTGATGTGGCATGATTTGACGTCAAAACTGTTTGGGCGGACGATCACGGCGGTGTTTGTGACGCCGATTCGTAAAGGGGAATGTCGATTGTTTGCCATGTTCCCGTTTCAGTTTCCAGCTTCTGCGGTGATTCCGAAGTTTTTTATTAAATGGACCCCGAATTGGTATTCCCACATGGGACAGAATGCCATTTTAGAAGATGACCAAATCTTTTTGCATTGGCAGGAGCGGGCGTTAAGCAATCGCGGCGGTGCAGACGGATTTGCCCAGGCATTTTATTTGCCGACCAAGGCCGATCGGTTTGTGTTTGAATTTCGGCAGTGGTATGCGCAGTTTGGGGCGGACCCGTTCCCTGGGCAGACGTTGCCCGATCGGCAATCCCGTGAACAGTTACTCGATCGCTACCACTCCCATACGAAGCACTGCAAAAGCTGTCGCACGGCATTGAAACGGTTTACAGTGGCGCGTCAAGTCTTAGGTGCCCTGGTCTTGGGTGCGTTGGTGGGAGCAGTCGTCTTTCCGATCGCAAAACTAGGGTTAGCGGTGTTGGCTGTAGCGTTGGCGGCGGCTTGGTATCAGCTTGGGAAATTTATGGAGGGCTACCACCGAGGTTCGCCTGTACCCGCTCGTAATCGTGGCTAATTCCACTGGCGAGGCAGGCCCCCTAGCCCCCAATTTTGGGGGAACATGAAATTTCCGAAGCCCCCAGAATTGGGGGTTGGGGGCGGTTCGCCAGGGATTTCTGTTCCCTGAATATTGCTATGATAGGGATTACGATCGATGTTCTAGGTCATCCCATGTCTACTCACCGCCGTATTCTCAAGCCTGACCAGTCCTATACGTTCCATACCTACTTCACATTGAAGTTTGCGATCGTTGATATTCTGCGGGAACTTGAC